>JANPLZ010000056.1:0-74555 GCA_031422555.1 Cypionkella sp.
CGAAATGCAGGATCTGCGGATGTCGGCCACGCTGTCGTCAAAGACGCGGTTTTCGGCGCATGATGAGGCGGCCTATCAGAAATTACGCAGCGAAATAGTGATGTTGGTGAACGAACTTCATCTGCACAACAATCGGATCGAGGCGCTGATTGATCAGCTTTACGGCATCAACCGCAAGATCATGATGATCAATTCCGGCATGGTCAAACTGGCCGATGGCGCGCGGATCAACCGCCGCGAATTCATCGACGAATATCAGGGCTATGAACTTGATCCCACATGGCTGGACCGGATGGCGACCAAAGCTGGTCGCGGCTGGCAGGCGTTGTTAGAGCGTTCGCGCGAAAAGGTTGAAGATTTGCGCGCGGAAATGGCGCAGGTTGGCACCTATATCGGCGTCGATATTTCCGAATTCCGCCGCATTGTGAACCAAGTGCAAAAGGGCGAAAAAGAAGCGCGTCAGGCCAAGAAAGAAATGGTCGAGGCAAACCTGCGTCTGGTGATTTCGATTGCCAAGAAATACACCAACCGCGGCTTGCAATTCCTTGATCTTATTCAGGAAGGCAACATTGGCCTGATGAAGGCGGTGGATAAATTCGAATACCGCCGGGGCTATAAATTCTCGACCTACGCCACCTGGTGGATCAGGCAGGCGATCACCCGCAGCATTGCCGATCAGGCCCGCACCATCCGTATTCCGGTGCATATGATCGAGACGATCAACAAGCTGGTCCGCACCGGACGGCAGATGCTGCACGAAATCGGCCGCGAGCCGACACCGGAAGAACTGGCCGAAAAGCTGCAAATGCCGTTGGAAAAGGTCCGCAAGGTGATGAAAATCGCCAAAGAACCCATTTCGCTGGAAACCCCGATTGGGGATGAAGAAGACAGCCAGCTTGGCGATTTTATCGAAGACAAGAACGCCATTCTGCCGCTGGATTCCGCCATTCAGGAAAACCTGAAAGAAACCACCACGCGGGTGCTGGCATCGCTGACACCGCGCGAAGAGCGGGTTCTGCGGATGCGGTTCGGGATCGGGATGAACACGGACCATACCTTGGAAGAGGTAGGGCAGCAGTTCTCGGTCACGCGCGAACGCATCCGGCAGATTGAGGCCAAGGCGCTGCGGAAGTTGAAACATCCGTCGCGGTCACGGAAGTTAAGGTCGTTTTTGGATCAGTGAAGGATTGAGAATGCGCCAGTTTCTATTTCGCCGGCATTTTGTGGTTTTTTTTGCGGTTTTTCTTGCATGTGGTGGGCCTGCTAGCGCCGAGCCTATTAACGGCAACACATTGTTGGAAGCTTGTAGTGCGCCGCCTGAGCAGGGACTGTCGGGTTTTTGTATTGGGTATATTTTGGGTGCTTGGGAAGGCATGAACTGGGGTAATTTTAGGGTGTGGATGGACGCAAAGCCCGATGCGACGACAGATGAAATTAACTCGACTGTTCAATTTTCACTGAACACATGCGTCCCCTCTGAGGTGCAAAACGAGCAGATCAAGGATGTTGTTGTTCAATATTTGAATGAGCATCCAGCCATCCGGCATGGAGGTGCAAGGAGTCAGGTAAACTTAGCATTGACAGCAGCGTTTCCATGCGTCGCTCCTTAATATGTAGCCCGTGTTGGTCCACGTTCGCGTAGCTTTGTCGCCTTTCCAGGTAAAACCCCCTCACCCCACCGTCCCCCGCAACCAATCCGCCAGATCGCCGTCCTCCATCATCCCTTGCGCGCAGCGGATGATGATTTGGCCGACCTCTTGCGCGTCCCAAGCAATCTCAATCCCGTTCAGGTCAAGACAGGTATCCATCGTCTGGTGCGCTGTCCGTTTGTTGCTATCGTTAAAGTAATTTCTCCGGGCAACTGCCAACTGCTAAGGCCGCAAAAGCGATGCCCATACATCGTGCTGGCATTCGCTTGCCTGCTGCCAATGTGCTTCCGCGGTCAACGGTGCCAGATTGCTCGCCCGCACTCACCCCGCCGGCCTGATCCGTGCGCCGGATTTATCGGCAAAGGCGGCCAGCCTTGCGCGGGCTTCGGGTTGGGTGTTGACCACGCCTGCGATCACCGCTTCGGCATACGAGGCGTCCAGCGCGGACATATTGCCCAGATGGCTGATCGCCGAGCAGATGGCGAAATTTGACAGCGGCAGGTTTTGCGCCGCCGCCCGCGCCAGCACCAGCGCCTTGTCCAAGCTGGAGCCTTCGACCAGATATTGTGCCAACCCCAGATCAACCGCCGCCTGTCCCTGATGCACCCGCCCGGTCAGCATCATGTCGATCATCCGGGCGCGGCCCACCAGATTTGTCACCCGAATGGTGGCCCCGCCGCCGGTAAACAGCCCGCGCTGGCCTTCGGGCAAGGCAAAATAAGTGCCGGCATCGGCCACGCGGATATGGGCCGACGCCGCCAGTTCCAGACCGCCGCCGACCACCGCGCCTTTCAGCGCCGCGATGATCGGCACCCCGCCATATTCCATTTTGTTGAACGCCTCGTGCCAGCGCAGGCACAAATGCATGAAATCGGCTGGGCTGCGGTTGGCGGTGTGATGTTCCACCAGATCAAGCCCGGCACAGAAATGATCGCCGTTTGCCGTCAGAACCACCGCCCGCACGCCCGCACGCGGCGCTGTGGAAAATACCGAAATCAGGTCTTCGATGGAGGCCGCATTCAGCGCGTTGCGCTTGTCGGGGCGGTTCAGGGTGACGATCAGCACGCCGTCGCCCTGCAAATCAAGCGTCAGATGGGTGACATCCAAAGCCATGATATCAATGGTCATTTCTTTGCTTCCCCTCCAGTGTCAGGCGTTGACATCCACCACGATCCGGCCCCGGGTTTTGCCCGCCAGAATATCGACGCCCAAAGCGGGCACCGCAGCCAGCGGTGCAACCGTGATCATGGCATCCAACACATCTTGCGGCAGGTCTGTGACAATCCGGTTCCACGCGGCAACCCGGTTGTCATAGGGCTGCAGCACCGAATCAATGCCCAGCAAGTTCACCCCGCGCAGCAAAAACGGAATAACCGAGCCGGGAAAAGTCGCCCCCCCCGCCAGACCCACAGCCGCGACCGACGCGCGCAATTGCATCTGCCCCAGCACCCGCGCCAACATCTCGCCGCCCACCGCATCAATGCAGCCCGCCCAACTCTCAGACTCCAGCGGGCGTTTGATTGCTTGGTTGATCTGGTCGCGCGCGATGATCTCGCTGGCCCCCAAAGACTGCAGATAACCGGCTTGCTCGGAGCGGCCGGTCACGGCGGTAACGCGGTAACCAAGATGGGCCAGAATTGCGATGCTGGCCGATCCGACACCGCCTGCACCACCGGTGACCAGAACCGGGCCGTTATCTGGGGTAAGTCCTTGTTTTTCCAATGCGATCACCGCCAGCATTGCCGTAAGTCCCGCCGTGCCCACCCCCATTGCGCGCTGCGCCGTCAGGCCCTTTGGCAAGGGCACCAGCCAATCGGCCTGCACCCGCGCCATTTGCGAAAATCCGCCCCAATGCGTCTCGCCCACGCGCCAGCCGGTCAAAACCACGGCGTCGCCGGGGCGGTAACGCGGATCGCTGGATGTTTGCACCCGGCCTGCAAAATCAATGCCCGGCACATGCGGATAGCTGCGCACCATGCCGCCGCCCGCGCCAAGGCACAGACCATCTTTGTAATTGAGGGTGGAATAGTCGATTGCCACCAAAACCTCGCCTGGCGGCAGATCGCCAAGGCTCAGCGATTTGATGGCGGCTTTGGTGGTGCCATCGGCGGCTTTGTCGACAACGATTGCGTTAAAATCCATGGGGGTCTGCGCCTTTGTGACAGCGGTGCGGGATTCAGAAGCGGGCAAGATCAGAAAACAGGAATTGGGAAATTTTGCCAGAGGTGGTTTTGGGTGGGGCGGCGCGCGCGGGTTTATTTGGGATAACCAAAGGGCCGGATGCCCGTGGATTGCATGCGGGCCCGGCAATGCGGGGGGCGCGTCCCCCGTGCGGTGGGTGCGCCTGCGCGCACGCAGATCGCGGGCAAGTTTGGCCTGTCGCCACAGACAGAAACCCTGCGGCAGGCGTCACTGACCTGCAGTTATGCCAAGTCCTGCGTGCATGGGGCAGCCGGACCACAGCTGATCCGGGCCACCATCGCCGTTCGCTAAAATCAGGTAGACGCCGGACAAGCATCGCTTCTATGGTCCGGCGATGATGCAGATAGATTTGGTGATCTTTGATTGTGACGGGGTGTTGATTGACAGCGAGGTCATCAGTGCCGCCATGCTGATTTCCGAGTTGGCGCAATACGGGGTGCAGATTGATCTGGAATTTGTCAGCCGCCAGTTTTTGGGCCGCAGCTATCCGGTGGTGATCAAAGAGGTGCGCACCACCTTTGGCATCACTTTGCCCGATCATTTTGAGGCTGACTACCGCGCGCGGCTGTTGGCGGCGTTTGAGCGTGATCTTAAAATCATGCCGGGGATCATGGATGTGCTGGCGCGGCTGCGGGTGCGGTGTTGCGTGGCAACATCCTCCAGCCCGGAACGGGTGGCCAAGTCGCTTGGGTTGGTGGGCTTGCAAAACACCTTTGGCGCCTCAATTTTTACCGCCACAATGGTTGCCAAAGGCAAGCCCGCGCCGGATTTGTTCTTGTTCACCGCCGAACGCATGGGCGTTGATCCGGCGCGCTGTCTGGTGGTCGAAGACAGTTTGAACGGGGTGCGCGCCGGGCTGGCCGCGGGCATGCAGGTCTGGCGCTTTACCGGCGGCAGCCATCTGCGCGGCCTGGACCTAAGCACGCCGCCCGATGCCACGGCCCATCGACGTTTTGATCGTTTTGCCGCATTTTTTGATGGTTATCCGCAACTGGCCGCGCGCCCGGGACAAAGTACATGATCGAAAACCCTGACAGCGAAGCCACCCCTTTGGATGACGCCGCCCGTGCGGGGTGGCTTTATTACGTTGGCGGGCTGACCCAGGATCAGATCGCGCGCGAATTGGGAGTGTCGCGCCAGCGCGCGCAGCGTCTGGTCAGCCGGGCAATGGCCGAGGGGCTGATCCACGTGCGGCTGGAACATAAAATCGGCGCCTGTTTGCGGCTGGAGGGGGAATTGACCCGCCGCTATGGCTTGGGTCAGTGCCGGGTTGCCCCCGGTCTGGGGGCGGGGGCCGATCCGTCGCGGGCCACGGCAGCCCCGGCGGCGGCCTTGCTTGAGTCGTTTTTGGCCCGGCCCGAACCGATCACGCTGGCGCTGGGCACCGGCCGGGCCTTACGGGCGATGGTGGAAGAGATGACCTCGCAAGACTGTGCCCGCCACCGGGTGGTGTCATTGATCGGCAATATTGCGCCCGATGGGTCGGCCTCGTTCTTTGATGTGATCATCCGCATCGCTGACAAGCTGAACGCGCCGCATTATCCGATGCCGGTGCCGGTTATTTCGGAAACGCTGGAGGAATGGGCGGCGTTCCATGCGTTGCGGCCCGTCAAGGAAGTGGTGCGTCTGGCGCAAACCGCCGATGTGTCATTTGTTGGCATTGGCAACATGGGGATGGATGCGCCTTTGGTCAAAGACGGTTTCGTGACGCCCGATCAGATGGCCGAAATTCAGGCGAAAGGCGCTGTTGGCGAATTGGTCGGCGGTGTTTTTGACGCGGCCGGTCGCTATATCGACAATGGCATCACCGCGCGGATGGGCGGCATCCGCATCAAGGCAGACCGCAATGCGCCGGTGATCGGGGTGGCGGCAGGGGCTGCCAAGGTTTCTGCGATCCGCGCGGCCCTGACGGGGCGGCTGATCAACGGGCTGATCACCGACGAGTTGACGGCACGTCAGCTGCTGTCCGCCGTCCCGGCATAAATCTGTAAAATTGTTACACAAGACCGTTGACAGACTCATCCCCATTTGTGAGTAATTGCCCACTAAGTGATTTTATGCTCAATCAAGAGCACAGGGAGGAAACTGATGACTTATCGTGTTCGCGCGCTGCTTGGCGCGTGCGCAGTGGCCGCGCTTTCGACAGCCGCCATTGCCGAGACAACGATCACCGTCGCCACCGTCAACAACGGCGACATGATCCGCATGCAGGGGCTGATGGATGACTTTTACGCCAAGCACCCCGACATCAAGGTTGAATGGGTCACGCTGGAAGAAAACGTCCTGCGCCAGAACATCACCAACGACATCGCCACCGGGGGCGGCCAGTATGACGTGATGACCATCGGCACCTATGAAGTGCCCATTTGGGGCAAGCAGGGCTGGCTGGTCAGCCTGAACGATCTGCCTGCCGATTATGACATCGACGATCTGCTGCCTCCGATCCGTGCCGGTCTGACAGTGGATGGCAATCTGCTGGCCTCGCCGTTCTATGGCGAATCGTCATTCCTGAACTATCGCAAGGACTTGGCCGAAAAAGCCGGTATCACCATTCCCGATGCGCCCACCTGGGATGACATCAAGGCCGCTGCAAAGGCCATGCATGATCCGGCCAACGGCGTGTTCGGCATCTGCCTGCGCGGCAAAGCCGGCTGGGGTGAAAATATGGCCTTCCTGACCACGATGGCCAACAGCTATGGCGGACGCTGGTTTGACGAAAACTGGAAACCACAGTTCGACAGCCCAGAGTGGAAGGCTGTGATGACCGATTATGTGGATTTGCTGACCAACTACGGGCCCCCCGGTGCCAGCGGCAACGGTTACAACGAAAACCTGACAATGTCGTTGCAGGGAGCGTGCGCCATGCGGATGGATGCCACGGTTTCGGCAGGGTCGTTGACCGATCCAAAGCAGTCGGAATTTGCGGATAAAGTCGGCTTTGCGCTGGCCCCCGACGCAGGCAAAGGCAAGCGCGCCAACTGGCTGTGGGCATGGTCGCTGGCGATCCCATCGTCGTCAGACGCACCGGATGCGGCCAAGACCTTTATCAACTGGGCGACCAACAAGGACTATCTGGCGCTGGTCGCATCTAAAGAAGGTTGGGCAAACGTGCCTCCGGGAACGCGCACCTCGCTTTATGCCAATCCGGAATACGCAGCGCTGTCTTTTGCCAAGCTGACCATCGACAGCATCAACGCGGCTGATCCGACCAATCCATCAGCCCAACCGGTGCCTTATGTCGGCGTGCAGTTCGTGGCGATCCCCGAGTTTGCGGGCATCGGCACCAGCGTGGGTGAGATTTTCTCGGCAGCCCTTGCTGGCCAAAAGACCGTTGACGAGGCTTTGGTAGAAGCACAGGCACTGGTCACCGATGAGATGACTTCGGCTGGCTATATCAAGTAAGCGGTTCGACTTCTTTTGTAACCGGGGACCGGCCTTTTACCGGGGCGGTCCCCACCTCACCCCACCCCACTCGATTTTAGCTGTCCATGGCGCAAAACCACCTTGCGCGTCCGGTATTTTACCGCGTTTCACTATGCCCAGTCCGTTCACGCCCATTGAGGAAGTGCGCCCCATGTCTACGCAAAGCACCCGCGCCGCC
Source organism: Cypionkella sp. (assembly GCA_031422555.1). Taxonomy (GTDB): domain Bacteria; phylum Pseudomonadota; class Alphaproteobacteria; order Rhodobacterales; family Rhodobacteraceae; genus JANNAT01. The sequence goes on from JANPLZ010000056.1 coordinate 7,453, forward strand.
GCCCGTTTGATGGTGGCCCCTTCAGTGATCCTGTTGTTTATCTGGATGATCGTGCCGCTGGCGATGACGATCTATTTCTCGTTCCGGCTTTACCGGCTGCTGTCGCCCGACCGCACCGGGTGGGTTGGGTTCAACAACTATGCATGGTTTTTGAATTCGCCCGATTTCTGGGTGGCGATTGTCAACACTTTGCTGCTGGTTGGCGGGGTTTTGATCATCACCGTGGTCTTGGGTATCTTGATTGCCATCTTGATTGATCAACCGATCTGGGGTCAGGGGCCGCTGCGGATTCTGGTGATCTCGCCGTTCTTTGTGATGCCCCCCGTGGCCGCGTCGATTTGGGAAAATCTGTTCATGCACCCTCAAAATGGCCTACTTGCCGCGGCCTCGCGGGGGTTGGGATATGAGCCGATCTTGTATCTGGAAAGTTATCCGATGGCGTCGGTGATCTTTATCACCGCGTGGGAATGGTTACCTTTTGCCACGCTGATCTTGCTGACAGCCCTGCAATCCATGTCATCTGAACAGATGGAAGCGGCAGAAATGGACGGCGCATCGGCCTTGTCGCGCTTTCGGTATCTGGTGTTGCCGCATCTTAGCCGCGCAATCACCGTGGTGATCCTGATCCAGACTATTTTCCTGCTTGGCATCTTTGGTGAGATTTTTACCACCACCCAAGGCGGGCCGGGCAATGCGTCAACCACCTTGCCCTATATGATTTACAAACAAGCGCTGATTGCCAAAGACATCGGCCGTGCCGCCGCCGGGGGAATCATCGCCGTGATCCTTGCCAATATCGTAGCCGTCTTTCTGATGCGCGCCATCGGCAAGCATCTGGACGCCTGAAGGGAACCCGCACCATGGCACGCACCGTTACCACCAACCAAAAGATCACCTACACGTTCTTTGCCTGGGCGGTTGGGTTGATCATCTTTTTCCCGGTTCTGTGGACGATCCTGACCAGCCTGAAAACCGAAGCCAGCGCCGTGGCCTCGCCGCCCGAATTTCTGGGGGCGGACTGGACCTTGCAGAACTATGCCGATGTCTGGCAGCGCTCGGATTATCCGCGGTTCTTCTGGAATTCGGTGATCATCTCGATCGGATCCACCCTGCTGGGGCTGGCCATCGCTATTCCTGCGGCATGGTCGATGGCCTTTGTGCCGGGCAAGCGCACCAAGGATCTGCTGATGTGGATGCTGTCAACCAAGATGATGCCAGCGGTGGGTGTGCTGATCCCGATGTATCTGCTGTTTCAAAAGACCGGGCTGTTTGACACCCGCATTGGTCTGATCCTGGCGCTGATGCTGATGAACCTGCCGATTATTGTTTGGATGCTGTATACCTATTTCAAGGAAATTCCCGGCGAAATCCTTGAGGCCGCGCGGATGGATGGCGCTTCGTTGAAAAACGAAATCCTGTATGTGCTGACGCCGATGGCAATACCGGGCATCGCGTCAACCATGCTGTTGAACATCATTCTGGCATGGAACGAGGCGTTCTGGACCATCACCCTGACCACTGTCGATGCGGCCCCGCTGTCGGCCTTTATCGCCAGCTTTTCGGCGCCGCAGGGGTTGTTTTATGCCAAGCTAAGTGCCGCCAGCACCATGGCCATCGCGCCCATCCTGATCGTCGGCTGGTTCAGTCAGAAACAACTTGTCCGCGGCCTGACCTTTGGCGCCGTGAAATGAAACTTGGGGAGTAGCGGCATCATGGGCAAGATAACTTTGCGCAATGTGACCAAGAAATTCGGCGAAGTGGCGGTCATTCCGTCGCTTGATCTGGACATCGAGGATGGCGAGTTCGTGGTGTTTGTCGGCCCGTCGGGCTGTGGCAAATCCACCTTGCTGCGCCTGATTGCCGGGCTGGAGGATACATCGGGCGGCATCATTTCCATCGACGGGGTGGATGCCACTGCGATGCCGCCTGCCAAACGGTCGCTTGCGATGGTGTTTCAGTCTTATGCACTTTATCCGCACATGTCGGTGCGCAAGAACATCGCATTTCCGTTGAAAATGGCGGGCATGGATGCAGCGGCGATTGATAAAAAGGTCGAAGGGGCGGCCAAGGTTCTGAACCTGACCAGCTATCTGGAACGCCGCCCCGGTCAGTTGTCGGGCGGACAGCGTCAGCGGGTGGCCATTGGCCGTGCCATTGTGCGCGAACCCAAGGCGTTCTTGTTTGATGAGCCGCTGTCTAACCTTGACGCCGCCTTGCGCGGCAACATGCGCCTTGAGATTACCGAACTGCACCAGACCCTGAAAACCACGATGATCTATGTGACGCACGATCAGGTCGAAGCGATGACCATGGCCGACAAGATTGTCGTGCTTCAGGCCGGGCATATCGAACAGGTGGGCAGCCCGCTGGATCTGTATAATCACCCCGCCAATGTGTTTGTGGCAGGGTTCATCGGCAGCCCACGGATGAACCTTGTCACCGGTGCCGATGCCGACGCCGAAAGCGCCACCACCATCGGCGTGCGGCCTGAACATCTGGATATCTCTACTACGGCCGGCAAATGGGCGGGCAAGGTATCGGTCGCCGAACGGCTGGGGTCTGACACCTTTTTGCACGTAGCAGTTCCGGGGCATGGGTCTATGACGGCGCGCGGCGCAGGCGAAGTGGCGCTAAGTCATGGCGATACGGTGTATCTGACACCGCAATCTGGCAAGGTTCACCGCTTTGGCGCAGATGGAAAGAACCTGGCATGAGGCTTGCTGGCAAATGCGCGTTGATCACCGGGGCCGCGCGCGGCATCGGCTATGAATTTGCCCGCGCCTATATCGCCCAAGGCGCGCAAGTGGCGCTGGCCGATATCAACGAAGGCGCGCTGGCAAAGGCGGTGGCCACACTTGGCCCGCAGGCGCACGGCGTGCAGATGGATGTCACCCATCAGGCCAGCATTGATGCAGGCATAGCCTCGGCAGTGGCGGCGATGGGCAAGCTGGATATCCTGATCAACAACGCGGCGCTCTTTGATGCCGCCCCGATTGTGGAAATCACCCGCGCCAGTTTTGATCGGTTGTTTTCGGTTAACGTCGCAGGCTGTCTGTTCACCATGCAGGCTGCGGCAAAACAGATGATCTCCCAAGGTCATGGCGGCAAGATCATCAACATGGCGTCCCAGGCGGGGCGGCGTGGCGAAGGTCTTGTCGCAACTTATTGCGCCACCAAGGCCGCCGTCATCAGCCTGACCCAATCGGCGGGGCTGGATTTGATTGCGCATGGCATCAACGTCAATGCCATCGCGCCCGGCGTGGTGGACGGCGAGCATTGGGACGGTGTGGATGCGTTCTTTGCAAAGTATGAAAACCTTGCCCCCGGCGAGAAAAAGCGCGCCGTCGGCGCCGCAGTGCCTTATGGCCGCATGGGCACCGCCGCCGATCTGACTGGCATGGCCATTTTCCTTGCCTCTGCCGAGGCTGATTACATCGTCGCCCAGACATACAATGTCGATGGCGGCAACTGGATGAGTTGACATGACCCTGAACGCCACCACCCCGGTTGATTTATCAGATGCGCTTGCCCTGCCTGCCTATGACCGCGCTGCGTTGCGTGCAGGCATCGTGCATATCGGGGTGGGCAATTTTCACCGCGCGCATCAGGCGGTGTATCTGGATGATCTGTTCGCGCTGGGCTTGGGGCATGAATGGGCGATCCTTGGGGCAGGGGTGCGGGCGGGCGATGCGCGGATGCGCGATGCTTTGGCAGCACAAGACAATTTGTCCACGGTGATCGAATTGGAACCGGGGCATCCATCAGCGCGGCGCATCGGGGCGATGATCGGGTTTGTGCCGGTGCAGGCCGACAACGCCGCCCTGATCGCCGCCATGGCTGATCCCGCCATTCGTATTGTGTCGCTGACGGTGACCGAAGGCGGCTATTACATCAACGCAGCCACCGCGGCCTTTGATGCAGACCATCCCGATATCGTCGCCGACGGTGCCAACCCCACCCGGCCGGGCACGGCATTCGGGGCGATGATTGCGGCGCTGAAACTGCGGCATGCGGCGGGCATCGCCGCCTTTACCGTGATGTCTTGCGACAACCTGCCCGGCAATGGCCATGTCACCCGCGCCGCAGTGTTGGGGTTGGCACGGCTGTCGGACCCGGGTTTCGCCGATTGGATTGCCGCCAACGTGGCCTTTCCCAATGGCATGGTTGACCGTATCACCCCCGCCACCGGCTCGCGAGAACGCGCCCTTGCCGCGCAGTTTGGCCTGTCCGATCCGGTGCCGGTGACCTGCGAGCCGTTCCGCCAATGGGTGCTGGAGGATCATTTTCCCGCAGGCCGTCCGGCGCTGGAAAAGGTCGGCGTGACCTTTACCGATGACGTTCATGGCTATGAGGCAATGAAAATCCGTATGCTGAACGGCGGCCATGCGATCATCGCTTATCCGTCTGCGCTGATGGATCTGACGTTGGTGCATCAGGCGATGGCCGATCCGTTGATCAAGGCATTTCTTGAAACGGTAGAGCAGAGCGAGATTATCCCCCATGTGGCTCCAGTGCCCGGTGCCAGCCCGCAAGACTATCTTGATCTGATCGTCGCGCGCTTTTCCAACCCCGAAATCGGGGATACCACGGCGCGGCTGTGTCTGGATGGATCTAACCGGCAACCAAAATTCATCATTCCATCCCTTCGCGACGCTTTGGCCAGCGGGGCTTCGGGCGACGGGTTGTTGCTGTTGTCGGCGTTCTGGTGCCGCTATTGCGCGGGGACGACTGACAGTGGCGTTGAAATTGCCGCCAATGATCCCGATTGGAACGCTTTGCAGGCCTGCGCCAAAGCCGCGCGGAGCGATCCGCGGAAATGGCTGGGCATGACGCATATTTACGGCGATCTGGGCCAGAACGGCGCCGTGGTCGCCCGCTTTGCCGCCCATCTGGAGGCGATCTGGGCCGATGGCACCAAAGCCGTGTTGCAACGGTTTTTGGGCCTGCCCGGCTAAGGCGCGCCTGCCGCGCCGTGTGGTTCAGCCAACGATCTGCCGTTTGCCGCCCCGGGGCATCCGGCGGCGGTTTTGGTGAAAAATTCAGCGCCACGCCGCCCCCATCCCTTGCGCCGCGGTCAATCCGGTGGCACTGACAGGCCCAGCAATATCCCCGACATTCAGGGCAGACGACGGGCAGCCGTCGCGGCCTGCAGAAAGGACCAACATGACAGTCAGATTTGGGCTTTTGGGCGCTGGGCGCATTGGCCGTGTGCATGCCAAGGCAATTTCGGGCGATGCCAATGCCCGGCTTGTGGCCGTGGCCGACGCCTTTCCGGATGCGGCGCTGGCGATTGGCGCGCAATACGGTTGCGATATCCGCAGCATTGACGCGATCCTGACCGCCACCGATATTGACGCGGTGGTGATCTGCACCCCCACCGACACCCACGCCGACCTGATCGAGGCTTTTGCGCGGGCGGGCAAGGCGATTTTCTGTGAAAAGCCGATTGATCTGTCGCTGGCACGGGTCAAATCCTGCCTGCAGGTGGTGCGTGACACCGGGGCGGTGTTGATGGTGGGCTTTAACCGCCGCTTTGATCCGCATTTCGTCGCGGTGCGCGCAGCCATTGATGCGGGCGCGATTGGCGCTGTGGAAATGGTCACCATCACCTCGCGCGATCCGGGTGCGCCGCCGGTGGATTATATCGCACGCTCGGGCGGAATTTTCCGCGATATGACGGTGCATGATTTTGATATGGCGCGGTTTTTGCTGGGCGAAGAGATTGCCGAGGTTTCTGCCATGGCGGCGGTGCTGACCGATCCCGCAATCGGGCGGGCAGGGGATTTTGACAGCGTTCAGGTGATGCTGAAAACCGCGACGGGCAAGCAGGCGATGATTTCAAACTCGCGTCGGGCGGCTTACGGCTATGATCAGCGCATCGAAGTGCATGGGTCTTTGGGGGCGGTCACGGCGGAAAACCAACGCCCGGTGATGATCGAAGTGGCCACCGCCGCCGGATACACCCGCCCGCCGCTGCATGATTTCTTCATGACCCGCTATACCGAAGCCTATGCTGCCGAAATCGCCGCCTTTATCGCGGCTTTGGGCGGGGCAGGGGCGGCGTCGCCGTCGGGTATTGATGGTATGGCGGCGCTGGCGTTGGCCGAAGCTGCGTTGAAATCGGTGGCCGAGGGCCGCATGGTAACCGTGGCCGAGGTGATGGCATAACCTGCGGGCACCGGCGCGCCTGCCGATGGCGGCGTTGATTATGCCCGCGCTGCCCGTTAGCATTTGGCGATGATCACGCAGAAAATGAAATACGCGCTGAAGGCGCTGTTGGTCCTCGCGGATGAGGCGGCAATGCCGCGGCCCCAGCCGTTGACCATCGAAGCCATCGCCAAACGCTCGGATGCGCCAAAACGGTTTCTGGAGCACATTCTGCTGGATTTGCGCAACGCTGGCATCATCGCGTCAACGCGTGGGCGGATGGGGGGGTATGCTTTGGTGCAGGCCCCGTCCGAAGTGTCTATTTCGGAATTGCTGCGGCTGATTGATGGGCCAATCGCACCGCTGCCCTGTTTGTCGCGCTCGGCCTATCAGCGCTGTGACGATTGCACCGATGAGAAAACCTGCCGCATCCGCAGGGTGTTTGCCGATGTTTTCTGGACTTATCTGGTGATCATCGACTCGCTGACGCTGGCGGATATGTTGCAATCAGGTGCCGCGGCCGATCAGGTGTTGGGCAAGGCGGGCTAGGCTGGCAGATCCCGGCAATTTGACTAAAATTTGCTTCATCTGTTCAAAAATATCCCACGGGGTAGCGGCAATTGCCGCAAGGGGTGTGAAACCCCTGCTGTCTTGCAACGCAACCCCCGCCGCAAGCCCGGTTATGGCAACAGCGACGGCAGCGTCATCAGCCCGGCAATCTCGCGCCGGAACGGCAACGCATCGCCTGCATCGGCGGCGTCAAGGTCTTCGGCGAACCGCCTGCCAGCATAGGTGGCCCAGGCAATCGGGCCGGGGGCTGCGGCATCGCCGATCAGGGCCACCGATTGCAGGCCCGCAGCGTTCCAATCGTTGCGCCGCGCCATAACGGCATGATAAAGCGTGTCATCAGGCATCCGCGATGTGACCATCACCACCGCATCACAGGCCAGTTGCGATGTCTGCCCGGTCCATTTGCAGCCCAAGGTCACATGGTCTGCGCCCACGGCTTCGGAGGCTTTTGACAGATGCAGGCGCACCCCCAACCCCAGCAGCCTGCGCATGATGCTGGCCTGTTCCAGCGTGTTGACCGTCCATTCCGCCACTTTCACCGCCGGGGTGACAAACTCAACCATGCAGCCGCGCGCCACCAAAGCCTCGGCGATAACCGAGCCCATGTAGTAATGATCATCATCATAGATCACCACGCGGCCCTGCGTTGGCCCGCCGCCTGCCATCACGTCGTCAGGCGTGAACAGCGGCATCGCGGGATCGCTGGGGATCGGGGCCAGATGCAGCCGCGCCACCGCATCACGCCGCCAGTGCGATCCGGTGGCAATCGCCACGGCTTGCGCGCCCATCGCCAGAACATCCTCGGCCGTCATCCGGCTGTCGCGGTAGATCTGCGCATTGGCCATCGGTGCCAGTTGACCCACCCGGTAATCGGCCACCCGGCCCCAGGCCTGCAGGCCCGGCAAGCGGCGTTCGCGCGCAACGCGCCCCCCCAACGTGCCGCCAGCCTCGGCCAGTGTCACGCTATAGCCGCGCTTGGCTGCCGCCAATGCCGCCTCAAGGCCCGCCGGCCCCGCGCCCACCACCAGCACCGTCTCTGTGCGGCCTTTGGCGCGCGCCCGTTCGGGGTGCCAGCCTTTGCGCCATTCCTCCATAAAGGCGGTGTTCTGGGTGCAGCGCGAAATCGCCCCGGTCATATCGCCCGACACGCAGATGTTGCAGCCGATGCATTCGCGGATGTCGCCCTCGCGGCCTTCGGCGATCTTGTTGGGCAAATAGGGATCGGCAATCGACGGGCGGGCCGCCCCGATGAAATCCAAGAGCCCCGAGGTGATCTGGCGCACCATCTCGTCCGGCCCGGTAAACCGCCCCACACCGACCACGGGTTTTGTGGTTAGCGTCTTGATGCCGCGCACCAGATCCTGCTGGGCCGCCTCGGGCACAAAGCGTGAGGTGCCCGAACATTGCTCCCACGTGCCATGCGCCAAATCCCAGATATCGGGCAGATCGGCGTGCATTTCGATGAAGTCGCGCACCTCGGCATTGGAAAATCCCTGCGCCCCCGCCTCGTGCAGCGACAGGCGCAGCGATATCGCCATCTCACCTTTGGTTTCATCCCGCGCATCCGCCACCACTTCGCGCAAAAACCGGGCGCGGTTTTCCAACGGGCCACCGTATTCATCGCTGCGGTGATTGGTGGCGCGGCTCAGGAAATGTTGCAAAATCCCGAAGCCATGCGCGCCGTATAGGCAGATGATATCAAACCCCGCGGCCTGCGCGCGCCGAAAAGCACTTCGAAACCAGCGGCGCAGATTGGCGATGTCGGCGCGGTCCATGGTGCGCGCCTGCACCGGATCGGATGTAAAGGTCAGGATCGGGCCACCAGACACCGCAAGCGGCACTTCGCGCGAGTAAAGATTGGGGCCATTGATGCCGGAATAGGCCAGTTGAATCCCCGCCAGCGCGCCATAACTTTTCATCGCTTCTGCCATACGGGCAAGGGCGGGGATATCGCGGTCATCCCACAGATGTTGTTCGATGAAGGGGGTGATTTCGCTGCTGGGATGAATCTCGGTTTGCTCGGTAAAGATCACCCCCCAACCGCCCTCGGCTTTGGTGCGGCGCATCTCGGCCACAGCGCTGGGGTCGCGGTAGCCGCCGCCGTTGCAATGCGGCACCTGGTAAAACCGGTTCTTGGCGGTTTTTGGCCCGATCTTCACCGGGTCGAACAAGATGTCATAGCGGGGGTCGCGCGCCACGTCAGATCGCCCGGAAATCAGTGGCCTGGGTTGACACAAGGCCCGGATCAACCGCCGGGATATCGGCGATCAGCAAGGCCGGGTGGCGGCCGGCCTGCGCCAGCACCTCGCCGTGCGGGCCGGTGATCAGCGAATTGCCGGTATAGGTCAGATTGCCCTCGGTGCCGCAGTAGTTGGCATAGGCAATCACCATGCCGTAATTGGCGGCCATCGCAGGCACGGTCACCGCCGCCACATGGGTAAAGGGCTGCATATTGGCGGTGGGCACAAGGATGATCCGCACCCCCATCGCCGCCAGTGCCGCAATATGGGGGGCAAACTCAACGTCATAGCAGATCAGGATGGCGGCTTTGGTGCCCAGCAGATCAAAGGTGGTATAGGCGTTGCCGGGGCGGTAAAGGGCGGCTTCGCGCGCGCCATAAAGCTGGATCTTGTGGTAATGCGCAATCTGGGTGCCGCTTGCGTCAAAGGCCACGGCGGCGTTGTGAACGGTGTTGCCCGCCCGCTCGGCATAGCCCAGCACCAGACCACAGCCTGCCGCGCGGCACAGGCCCGCCAGCCGGTTGTGCCATTCGCCCGCCTGACTTTGGGCAAGGTCGGCGATCTGGTCATGGTTATAGCCCGGCAAATAGGTCTCTGGGGCCACCAAAGTGGCTGCCCCGGCCGCCCCGGCCGCCATCAGGGCGCGGCCAAGATCGCCAAAGGCGCGTTCGGTATCGCCACCGGGCGACGGGGTTTGCAAAACGGCTATTTTCATCGCGGGCACCGCGGCCGGTATGGGCGGGGACACAAACCCCGGACCATAAGGCCGCCACCGCAAGATGTTTGGCCAAGGGTTTGGCCGCGCTCAACGCTCATCAGATCACCTTGTGTGAACGGCCCGCACCTTTATCCGGCGCGGGCCATTGGGGGAAGTTACTTTTTCAAATTGACCCAGATCGCATCATACAGCTTTTGGGTTTCCTGATCGCACGCCATGGTAAAGCTGCCGACCGTTGCCGTGGCCGGCGGGTTGTTTTCCGGGCTGTTCTTGATCGCGTCATCAAGGAAAGGCTCTACCCCCGCAACACCCGACGTATAGGCCGCATAGTTCGTCACTGCGGCGGCATTTTCCGGCACCAGCAAGAAGTTCATGAATTTCAACGCATTTTCACGGTTGGGGGCGTCTTTCAGCAAGACCACGTTGTCCATCCACATCACATGGCCTTCGGTGGGATAGACGTATTCAACATTTGCCCCCTCGGCGCGGGCCTTGGCGGAAAATCCGTTGAAAATCATACCCGCCGCCGCATCGCCCGATACCAGCACGTCTTTGGCCGTGTCAGACCCGAACGATGCCCAACTGGGCTTGGCGGCCAAAAGCATATCGTTCAACGCCTTCAGTTGGGCGCGGTCGGTCGTGCATTGCGGGATACCAAGATAAAGTGAGCCAAGCACCAGCACTTCGCCTTGGCTGTCCAGCACGTTTATCTTGCCCTTCAATTCCTCGGGCGGGTTGAAGATGATCGCCAGACTTGAAATATCGCCCTTGTAAACATCGCGGTTCACCGCAAAAGCGGTTGATCCCCACTGATAGGGAATCGAATGGGTGCGGCCTTTGTCAAAGGGCACGTCCAGCCACTGCGGGGCGATATTGCCAAGGTTTGACATCTCGGCAGGGGTAAAGCTGTCAAGCATCCCGTCTGCCAACATGATGCTGACAGTGGAATCCGACGGAACCGCCACGTCGTATTGGCCCAGCTTGCCAGCCTTCAGGGCCGCCACAAGGGATTCGTTGCTGTCATAGGTATCAATCGTCACTTCGATGCCGGTTTCGGCCTCAAACTTGTCAACAAGGGCTTGCGGGATGTATTCAAACCAGTGGTAGACAGACAGTTTGCCTTCGGCATGGGCGGCTGTGGCCATGATGGCAAAGGCGGCGGTGGATAAAAGCAGGCGCATTTGGCAACTCCTATTGTTGGTTCAAGGGCTGTGCCCCCCGTTTGTTGATCAGATAAGACAGCGTAACAAAGACCACCGAAGCCACCAGCATCAGCGTGGATATCGCCATGATATTTGGCTTTATCCCGGTTTTGACCGCGCCGAAAATGGCAGTGGGCAGGGTTTCCATCCCGGCCCCTTTGACGAAATTGGTGATGATGAAATCGTCAAGGCTGATGATAAACGCCAAAAGCGCACCCGAAATCACCCCCGGAGCCAGCAGCGGCAACAAGATCAGCCGGAACGCCTGCGCCCGGGTGGCATAAAGATCCCGGGCGGCTTGCTCATAGGTGGCCTCAATGCCGTGCAGGCGGGCCGAAATGGGCAGATAGGCAAAGGGGATGCAAAAGGTGATATGGGCGATCAGGATGGTCAAATAGCCCGTGGTCAGCCCGATCACCGAGAAAAAGATCAGCGTCGCCACCGCCGTGACGATTTCCGGCACCAGCAGCGGCAGGTTGATCAGCGCGAACGTCGCCGATTTGCCGCGAAACTGCCCGCCCCGCAGCATGGCCACGGCGGCAGCCGTCGCAATGGCCGTGCTGACAATGGCAGCGATCAGGGCGATGGTGATCGAATTCCACGCAGCATTGCCAAAACGCTGGGCCTCGGGGCCGGTGAATACCTGGCCATACCAATGCAGCGAAAACCCGCCCCAGGTGGTGATCGAGGTCGAGGCGTTGAAGCTGTAAATCGTGATCACCACCAAAGGCGCGTAAAGGATAAACAAACAGCCCAGCGTCAGCGCATAAAACCCCGGATAATAGCGCACGCCCTTCATCGGCTTGCATCCTTGGCGGCAACTCGGGCGTAAATCAGCAGCACGATCATCACCAGCGTCATCAGGATCATCGCCGTCGCTGCCCCAAAAGGCCAATTTCCCAGACTGCCTTTGAATTGTTCCTCAATCAGACTGCCGATCATAAAGGTTTTGCCCCCTCCCAGCAGATCCGGGGCCAAAAACGCGCCCAGCGATGGCACAAACACCAGAATACACCCCGCAATCAAACCGGCGCGCACGTTTGGCAGCACAATTTCGCGCAGCACCACCCAGCGCGGCGCGTATAGATCGGACGCAGCTTCGGACAGGGTAAAGTTATAGCGTTCAACGGCGGCATAGATCGGCAACACCATGAACGGCAGATAGCTGTAAAACAGCCCCAGCATAACGGCGGCATTGGTGTTGATCATGGTCAGCGGTGCGTCGATGACGCCAATGGCCAGCATCGCCTCGTTCAAGGGGCCGTTGTCGCGGATCAGAAACTTCAACGATACCGTGCGGATCAGCAGATTCACCCAATAAGGGATGGTGATCGCAAACAGCCACAGGCTGCGGCTGGCCGGGGATCTGGCGGCGATAAACCACGCGGTCGGAAAGCCGATGATCAGGCATAACAGCGTCGCCAGTGCCGCCTGCCAGATTGAACGCCAGAAGATCGCAATATACGTCCATTCGATCTGCGGCGGCTCGTCGCCGAACAGGCCACGGGTGACGAAAAACTGATCATAGGCGGCAAGGCTGAACTGCCAGTCAACGCCGCCGCGAAATTCCTTGGTCAAAAAGGAATACAGCAGCATCAACAGCACCGGCAGCACCAAAAACACGCCGATGACGCCCCAGGTGGGCGCCAAAAGCGGGGCAAGGATGCTGCGATACCCGGTGGTATCGCCGCCAGTGTCGGCACCAGTGTTTGGCGGTTGGGGGGCTATACCGGCCATCAGTCGGCCACCAGGCGCGCAGCCCCTTCGTCCAGTTGCAAGCCCACCGTGTCACCGGGATTTGGCACCGCGATGCGCGCCGAATTTTGCAGCCGCAGATGAAACGCCGCCCCGCCCGGCAAATGGGTGTGAATTTGCAGATCGGTGCCCAGATAAACCACGCGGTCAACCACGGCTTGAATACCGCTGCCCGGGGCCACAAGGCTGATATGTTCGGGGCGGATCGACAGATGATGCGCGCCGGGCGTGGCAGTGGCGGCGGCGCTGGGCGCGGGGCAGGCAAGTGTCTGGCCCCCCGGCACCTGCACTTGCGCCACACCGCCTGTGACCGACAGCACCTGCACCGCCAGCAGATTGGTCTCACCGATGAAATCGGCCACAAAGCGGTTGGCGGGAGATTCGTAGATATCGCGCGGGCTGCCGGTTTGCTGGATGCGCCCCGCGCTCATCACCGCGATGCGGTCTGACATGGTCAGGGCTTCTTCCTGATCATGGGTCACAAAGATAAAGGTGATGCCGGTGTCGCGTTGCAACTGTTTCAACTCGACCCGCATCGCCTGACGCAGTTTCAGATCCAGCGCCGACAACGGCTCGTCCAGCAGCAACACTTTGGGGGCCGGGGCCAAGGCGCGGGCAAGGGCTACGCGCTGTTGCTGACCGCCCGACAGTTGCGCGGGCATCCGGGCGGCAAAATCGGACAGATGCACCATGTCCAGCATCTGGGCTGCGCGTGCGCGCCGGGTCGGCACATCCTGCCCCTTCATCTTCAACCCGAACGCCACATTGTCCAGCACCGTCATATGCGGAAACAGCGCGTATTGTTGGAACACCGTATTGACCGGGCGCAAGTTCGGCTCCAGCGCCGCGATATTCTGGCCAAACAGCCTGATTTCGCCCGCTGTCACATCTTCAAACCCGGCAATCATCCGCAACAGCGTGGTCTTGCCACAGCCCGACGGGCCCAGCAGGGTAAAAAACTCATTGTCCGCAATCGACAGGGTGACACCGTGCAGCGCCGTTATGCTGCCATAGCGTTTGACGGCCTGATCAATTTCGACTGCGGCTTGCACGAAAATTATACCCCCGGATTGGCTGTGAATACGCTATGCTGGTCAGATCGGGGGGTATATACCCCTAGAGAGGTATTCATGGACGCTTTGCCAAATCAGGCCGAAACCGCCCTTGCCACCGCTGTGCAAAGCCTTGGACAGCCGGAATTTGAACACAGCCTTTGGCAGCTTTTGTGCCGGGTAACCGCACTTGATAATCTTGCAATCCTTGCTTACCGTGCGACCGGGTTGCCACAGATCCTGTATCTGAAATCCGGCGAGAAAATGGTTTTTGCGCAACTGGACTCAACCTATCTGGCGGGGGCCTATTTGCTGGATCCGTTTTATGATCTGCACCTGACGCGGGCAGCACCCGGGGCATACCGGCTGCGCGACGTCGCCCCGGATGCCTTTGTCCGCAGCAGGTATTTCATTGAATATTATGAACAAACCACGTTGATTGATGAGATCACCTTTTTGACATACCCCGCCGCCGGGGTGTCACTGAACATTTGCATCGGGCGCGACAGCACGTCGGGCCAAGTATTTGCACCGCGCGAAGTAGAGACTTGCCACCGGATCGCGCCGATTGTCTGTGCGCTTGCCAATGCCCACTGGGCGGGCTTGATCAGCACACCTGACGCTGCCGATGATCTGGCGCAAATGCTGACACGGGCGTTGAAATCGGCGCATGGCACAGTGCTTTCGCCGCGTCAGGCTGAGGTGGCCTTGCTGATCTTGCGCGGCCATTCGACGGTGTCTATTGCGCTGCGATTGGGGGTGGCGGCCCAAACGGTAAAAGTGTTTCGCAAACAGCTTTACAGCCGCTGTGCGATTTCCTCGCAGGCCGAATTGTTCGCGCTGATGCTGCCCTTGCTGAAAGGCGCGGTTTGACGCCCGGTTTGATGCGGGGCCTTACAAATCGCCCGGCACGCCATAAGACGGGGCTGCCGTGGGATCGGTTGCGCGTTGCACATAGGCGGCCATTTGCGGGCGGTAGCGCCGCCACAGGCTGTCCAGATCCGCGATCGGGGTGTCCGACCAATCGACGCGCAAATCGACCAGCGGCCAATCCATTTTGTCAACGATCTGCAAGCCCGCCGATTGCACCGGACCTGCCTCTCCGCCCGCCGCAAACCCGGCAGACAAGGCGGCCATCAGCCTTGTGCCAAAATCGCCCGCAGCGTCGGTGAAGGTCGCGATCATGGCGGCGGGCACGGCGGTATTGGCCAACAGATTGCCCGCGGCGGCACAACTGTCCCCGCCTGCCTGCGCCCAGACCCCAAGGCACTGCGCACCCGAATGCACTGCCGTCTGACCCGCCGCGTCGATCACCATAAGCTGGCGGTAGGCGATATGGGGCGCAGACTTTGTTATGAAATCCAACGCCTGCGCTGCCGAATGCCCTTGCACCATCCGCGCAAGCAGCACCGCGCCCAAACCGGGATCGGTGATATTCTGGCTGGCCACAGCCCCTATGCCCGCCCGCAGATGCACACAGCGCGCCGCAACGGCAGGCGAGGACGAGGCGATGACCATGCCAAACTGGCCCGTGGCGGGGCTGCGGGCGATCAGCGAAAACGTCATGCAATGTCTCCTGCCGCAAAAGCCGGGGCTGTCTGCCCCGGACCCCGAGAGTATTTTGGCCAAAATGAAAACACCCGGGTCAATCCGGGATCACCGCAGTTGCGTCAATTTCCACCAGCCAATCCGGCCGCGCCAGCGCCACCACGGTCAGCCCGGTGCAGACCGGATGCACGCCGCGGATATATTCGCCCATCGCGCGATACACCGCCTCTCGGTGGCGCACATCGGTGATGTAGACTACCAGCTTGGTCACATGCTCCATCTGGCCGCCGCATTCCTGCACCAACTGCCGAATGTTCTGCATCACCTTGTGAGTTTGCTCGACCGGATCATGGCTGTTGATGTTTTCCGCCGTTTCAATGCTTTGCGGGCATTGTCCGCGCAAAAAGATCATGGTGCCGCGCGCCACCACGGCTTGGGCCAGATCATTGTCAAGGTTTTGTTCAGGATAGGTGTCGCGGGTGTTGAATTTGCGGTGGCGGGTATGGGCCATGGGATTCCTTCCGGCGGCTGTCAGGTCAGGGATTGCAGCGGCGTCACGGCGCATAGGCCAGATAGGCGCGCAGCTTGGCTACGTGGTCAACCACATGCTTGGCGTCGTGCCAGACCCCCCAGATGAACGCCGAGCCGCGCCGGGCTTGCCATGGCAGACCCAGAAAATACACCCCCGGTTCAAATCCCACGCCGCGCTGATGCAGCGGGCGGCCAGCGTCATCAAAGCAGGGCACCTGCAACCAGCCGAAATCGCGGGCATAGCCCGTGGCCCAGATGATCGACGTGATCCCCGCGCCCGTAAGGTTCAGCGTCAATATGGGGCGGCTGACGCAAGGCGGATCAGCCGGAATGTGGTGCGCGGCAGGTTCCGGTGGGAAATCAAGGCCGTTGCGCAAGATATAGGCATCGGCTTCGGCCAGCACGGCCAGATAATCGGCGTCGCCTTGCGCCAGATTGGCGGCCAGATCATCGGCAAAGGTCAGCGCGCCGTTGGCATAGCCGCGTGCGCGGCCCACCAGCACCATGCCCGCGGCAGCAAGCTGGCGAAAATCGACCGTGGTGCCGCCTTGCGCGCCGCTGACAGCGATGGTGACATGCTTGGTCGATGGCGGCGCTTCAACGTCCCATTTGTTCAACACCCCCAGCCACCAGACAAAATCGCGGCCCCGGTAGCGGCGCGGCGGGCGGCCATGCGGGCCAACCGACAAGGTCACATGGCGCCCCGCCTGCAGCAACTCTGCCGCGATCTGCGCGCCGGACGACCCGGCCCCCACCACCAAAACCCCGCCTGCCGGCAATTGATCCGGGTTGCGGTAGGCCGCCGAGTGCAGTTGCACAACCGCGTCGCTCTCGGGCACCAGTGCGGGCATGACCGGGCGTTGAAACGGGCCGGTGGCCACGATCACATAGCGCGCCTCTATCACCCCGCCCGAAGTTTGTGCCACAAACCCGGCCCCGCCTGCGTGGCGGCTGATTTGGGTAACTTCTACCCCGCAGCGGATCGGGGCGGCAATTTTGGCTGCATAATCAACGAAATAGTCCGCCACCGCGTCTTTGCCCGGAAATGCTTCGGGATCACCCGTAAACGCCATCCCCGGAAAGCGGTCATGCCACGCCGGGCCGTTGGCCACCAGATTGTCCCAGCGCCCCGACCGCCATGTTTCGGCAATGCGGGCGCGTTCCAGCACCAGATGCGGAATGCCGTTCTGGCTTAGATGTTCGCTGGCGGCGATGCCGGCCTGCCCTGCGCCCACCACCAGCGCCTCTGTGCGTTCAACGGTCACTTGGCGCCCCCCTGTTTGCCAAAGCCCCGCCCATCAGGGCGCGATCCGCCGTGCCAGATATTGCGCAAATTCGAAATTCGGCCGCTCCAGATGCGACAGCGGGCCGGGCGCTGACAGACCGGCGCAAATCCCGGCATAGACCTTTTCGACGCAGTCCTTGTCTTCGATATTCACATCATCCAACAGCGCCTTGATCGTGGTCAGATAGCCCGCCGCCGCCGGATCGGCGCACCAATCGGCCGACATGCCACCGCCATACAACACATTGACATGATCCGGGCCATCCGGTGTCAGGCACAGATACCAGAAATACCCCGGCGTCAGCGTGATCAGCAGCGCAGGGTAAATCGACAACAGCCAGGTGATGCGGCGCTGATCGCCGGTCAACCGCGTGTTCGACGGGTGCGCCAGCGACAACGGGATGGTGTCGTTTTTCATGATGTAGTGATAGTTGAACGCCGGGCTGCCTTCGGGGCAGGTCATGCGCATCAGATCAACCGACCCGCCGATGGTGCCCGCATGGCACACCGGCAAATGATAGCTTTCCATGAAATTCTCGGCCAACACTTTCCAGTTGGTGTTCCAGCGGAACGTCTCGCGAAAGGTTTCAACATAGCTGGCCATATCCAGATAGCCGACCAGATTTTCCACATCTTTCAACGCCACATAGGGATCGGGGGCATCGGGGTTCAGCGACACCATGATCCAGCCCAGCCAATCGACGCAGGCAATGGTGGGCAGCGCAATCTGGTCCTTGCAAAAATCGGTGTTGGCGGCCATCGCAGGCGCGCCGCGCAGACGGCCATCCAGATTATACGTCCACGCATGGTAGGGGCACACGATGCTGCGGGTGTTGCCGCGCCCGGTCAGCAAGGTTGACATCCGGTGGCGACACACGTTTGACATGGCGCGCAACTGGCCGCCCGCGTCGCGCAACACGATGATCGGCTCACCGGCGATCTCCATCGTCAGGTAGTCGCCGGGACTGGGCAAGGCATCGGCCCGGCCCGCCGACAGCCAGTCTTGGGAAAAGACATGGCGTTGCTCGGCGGCCAGAAACTCGGTCGAGGTGTAGACCGATTTTGGCATCGCATGGGCTGATGTGAACGGCACCGACACATTGGCGTGCAATTCGGCCATGGGGGAAATCGGGCGATGGCTGGTCATGGCGGGGCTTTCGCTGATAGCGGGCGGTGGGGCAGGCGTGTTTGAAAGCTGCGCCGAATTTGTCGAATTGGAAACCCTTGATTTTCGGCAGCGCCGAAGTTGCGGTTTGGCCAGGGGTGCACGCGGTGCGGTCAGGCTCTGGACAATCGCCGCGCGGCGCGATCAATATCCTTTGCTGTTGCCAAAGGGGGATATGCACCTGCCAACAAGTCCAGAGGCAAGCCTTGCCCGCAAACAACCGCGCGACGTGCGGCGCGGTCAGTTGATCGAGGCGACAATCCGGGTGATTGCGGCGCGTGGCTATGCCCGCACCACCTTGGCCGAAGTGGCGCGCAACGCCGGTCTGGCGCATGGCTTGGTCAATTTCCATTTCAAAACCAAAGAGCTGTTGCTGTCCGAAACGCTGGGGTTTTTATGGGCTGAATATCGCCAGAATTGGGCGGCAGCCCTTGCAGGTGCGGGCAGTGAGCCGGCGGATCAATTGCGCGCGCTGATCCATGCCGATTTTGACCCCGCCATCTGCACCCCCGACCGTCAGGGTGCCTGGGCCGCGTTTTGGGCCGAAGCGCAATGCAGACCGCTTTACCAAGAGAAATGCGCGATGAATGATGCGCAATACATCGGCCATCTGGAAGACATCTGTGCCCGGCTGTTTGGCCACGCGGATCACCGGTCGGTCCGCGCAGCCCGGGTGATCCGCATCGCGCTGGAAGGCGTGTGGATGGATATGATCACGCAATCGACGCCTTATTCGCGCGATGAGGCACTGGCCACGGTGCTGGCGGCGGCGGCGGCGTTCTTTCCGGCGCAGTTTGACGATGTTGGCTAAACTTTAGTTAAAATTGCGTTTCATTTTGGCGCAAATACTCCACGGGGGGCGGCAATTGACGTGTCAATTGCCGCTTGGGGGGTGTGAAACCCCCCGCTTTCAGGCCGGGGGCACAATCAAAATCGCGCGAAAATCGTTTACATTGGTCAAAGTCGGCCCGGTGATCACCTGATCGCCAAGCGCTGCAAAATAGCTGTGGGCGTCGTTGTCATTCAGCGCCTGTCCCGCATCCCGCGCCGACCGGGCCAGCGTGGTCGGCGTCACGATGGCCCCCGCCACTTCGGCCGCGCCATCAACGCCGTCGGTATCGCAGGCCAGCGCATGGATGCGCGGATGGCCCTGCAAGGCAATCGCCAAGGCCAGACAAAATTCGGCATTCGGCCCGCCGATGCCCGCGCCTCGGCGCGTCACCGTCAATTCGCCCCCCGACAACAGCACAATCGGCTTGGCATCCCGCGCCATAGCGCTTGCGATTTCCACCGCCATCGCGGCTTGCAAAACCGCCACATCGCGCGCCTCACCTTCCAGCGCGTCGCCCAGCAGCCGCACATCGCAACCCTGCGACTGCGCCAAGGACTGTGCCGCCTGCAAAGATTGCGCCGGTGCTGCGATCACCCGGTTGGTGGTGGTGGTCAGGCGCGGATCGGTTGGCGCAATCGTCGTGGTGGTTTGCAAGGCCAGCACGGCAGTTTCAGGCAGTTTTATCCCCCAACGCGCGGCAATCGCCCGCGCCTCGGCGGCACAGCTGGCCTCGGCCACCGTGGGCCCCGAGCCGATAAACGCCGGGTCATCGCCGGGAACATCCGAGATCATCAACCCCAGAACGCGGGCCGGATAGGCCGCCGCCGCCAATTGTCCGCCTTTGACCAACGACAAATGTTTGCGCAAGATGTTCATCTGGCCGATGGGCGCGCCCGATGCCAGAAGGCTGGCGTTGATCGCCTGCTTTTGCGTCAGCGATATCCCCGGCCTTGGGGCGCATAACAGCGCGGACGCCCCGCCCGACATCAGCGCCAGCACAAAATCATCCGGCCCCAACGCTTGCACCATATCCAGCATCCGCGCCGTGGCCGCCATGCCCGCAGCATCCGGCACCGGATGGGCAGCTTCAACGATTTCAATGCTGTGGCAGGGGCGCGCGTATCCATAGCGCGTGATCACAAGTCCCGTGCATGGACCCCAGACCGCTTCAACCGCTTCGGCCATACGGGCCGATGCCTTACCCGCCCCGATTACCAGCACCCGGCCCGCGGGCTTGGGCGGCAGATGCAGGGCGATGGCCCGCATCGGATCGGCCACATCGACGGCGCGGTCAAACAGCGCGCGCAGCAAGGCGTGTTCGTTCATGTCAATCCTGTCCCTTGCCTATCCCTTGCGCCTGAAATGCAGGGCGGGTTTGCGCGAAAGCCAAGACCGCGCTGCCGCGACTGAACCTGCTAAATGTCCGCAATCTGCACCCGCATCCCGGTCTGGGCCGCTTGGCGCACGGCCTGTGCGACCTGCAATGACGCAATGCCATCCGCCCCCGTCGCGGCGGGCAGGCCCTTGCCCCGCGTGGCATCGCCAAAGCGCCCCACACCATATTCATACAGATTATGCGGCGCATAGGCCACAGCCTCGCGCCCCAGTGCGGTGACCAGTTCCACCCGGCCGACAGGGTTTTGCGTCATCACACCTTGGGCAAAAATTGAACCTTCGCTGCCATGCACTTCCAGCCCCGATCCGGCATAGGGATGGGTGAAACTTTCATGCGCCATCACCTGCACCCCCGATGGCAGCGTCGCGGTCCACATCACCGAATCCTCAACCCCAGTGCCCATGCCCGAGGATACGGCGGTTGCCACCACATCCACCGGGGTTTGCCCCAGCAAAAACCGCAGCGTGTCGGCGTCATGCACGCAGATATCGGCAATCACCCCGCCGCCCGCGCCTGCATCATTGATCCGCCAGCCTTGCAGCGCTGGCGGCAGATGCACCGCATGAAACAGCCGCGCTGACAACACCCGGCCAATGCGGCCATGCGCGATCAGATCGCGGATGGCATGATGGCTGCCCGCACAGCGTAAATGATGGTTGGTGGCAAAGGTCAGCCCTGCCGCCGCCGCAGCCTGCACCATCTGCCGGGCTTGCGGCAGCGTCATCGCCAGCGGCTTTTCGCACAGCACATGCTTGCCCGCCGCAATCGCCGTCATGCTTTGCGCAAAGTGCTTGTCATTGGTGGACGAGATGTAAACCGCCGCCACGCTGTGATCGGCCAACATCGCGCCCAGATCGGTGCCATGCCGGGGGATGCCATGGATTTGGGCATAGCGTGCGGAATGATCCGCCGTGCCACTGACCACCCAGCCAATCGTGCCGCCCGTGGCGCGGATGGCCGCAATCATGTGTTGGGCCGCAATGGTGCTGGCCCCGATCAACCCCCAGATCATCGTCTGACTCCCGTGTATGGAACCTGCATATGGAACGTTCCAGTCAGATAGACGGAACCCCTTGGCGCTGTCAATCGCCGGGCCATGAGTTTTCGGCCAAGGCCGTGGCCATCTGGTCTTAGCTGACTGTTGTATCTGGTCATAAGCACAAAGCCTGCTATCTTGGATTATGCCGATAGGTGAAATCCGGCGCGCAGCGTCACGAAAACCAAAAGGGGTCAGCCATGGACGGCTACGCATCTGCCAATGACATCAGCGAAGTCATCGCTGCCGACAAGCGCCATGTCTGGCACCACCTGATCCAGCACAAACAGTTCGAAACCAATGATCCGCGCATCGTGGTCGAAGGCCGGGGCATGCGGGTTTGGGATGCGCGCGGCAAGGAATATCTGGATGCGGTTTCGGGCGCTGTATGGACGGTAAACGTCGGCTACGGGCGCGAAAGCATTGCCAACGCGGTGCGCGATCAGTTGTTGAAGATGAACTATTTCGCAGGGGTCGGCGGGTCTATTCCCGGCGCGATCTTTGCCGACCGGTTGATTTCCAAAATGCCGGGGATGAGCCGGGTCTACTATTCAAACTCGGGGTCCGAGGCGAATGAAAAAGTCTACAAGATGGTGCGGCAAATCTCGCACAAGCATCACGGCGGCAAAAAGTGGAAGATACTTTACCGTGAACGCGATTATCACGGCACCACCATCGGCACGCTGGCCACCAGCGGCCAGTTGGAACGCGCAGCGCAGTATGGGCCATACCCGGACGGCTTTGTGATGGTGCCGCATTGCCTTGAATACCGCGCCCAGTGGGATGTCGAAAATTACGGTCTGCGCGCCGCGAATGCCATTGAAGAGGTGATCTTGCGGGAAGGCGCCGACAGCATCGGCGCGTTGGTGCTGGAACCGGTCACCGCAGGGGGTGGCGTGATTACGCCCCCCGCAGGCTATTGGGACCGGGTGCAGGAAATTTGCGCCAAATACAACATCTTGCTGCATATCGACGAAGTGGTTTGCGGCGTCGGGCGCACCGGCACGTGGTTTGGCTATCAGCATTACGGCATCAAGCCCGATTTCGTCACCATGGCCAAAGGCGTCGCCTCGGGCTATGCGGCGATTTCTTGCACCGTGACAACAGAGGCGGTGTTTGATCTGTTCAAGGATGATGCGGGCGATCCGATGTCGTATTTCCGCGATATCTCGACGTTTGGCGGCTGCACGGCGGGGCCGGCGGCGGCGCTGGAAAACATGCGCATCATCGAAGATGAAAACCTGCTGGATAACACCATTCGCATGGGCGCGCGGGTGATCGACAATCTGAACGCGCTGATGGACAAGCACAAAATCATCGGCGATGTGCGCGGCAAGGGGCTGTTTTGTGGCGCCGAACTGGTGGCTGACCGGATCACCAAAGAACCCGCACCCGAAAAGATGGTCGCCGCCGTGGTGGCCGATTGCAACGCCCAAGGGGTGATCATCGGCATGACCAACCGCTCGGTGCCGGGGTTGAACAACACGCTGTGCCTGTCGCCCGCGCTGATTGCGACGCCCGATGATATCGACCAGATCACCGATGCCATCGACCGCGCGCTGACACGCGTGTTTGGATAACCCCCGAACCGCCTTGTCGCCCCTGCAAAACAACTGCGGGGGCGAACCCACTTCCCTTATCCTTTCATCTGTTCTTAAATATCCCCGCCGGAGGCATCCCGCCCTGTCGCCAAGACCATAGGCCGCCATGCCGATCCCGCCCGAAGCCTTTGTGCTGCCCGGCCCCGCGCGCGGCACCTTGCAGCAACGCATCCGGCAGATGGTCACCGAAGGCGTGTTGTCGGGCCGCTTTGCGCCGGGGCAAAAGATGCCGTCCTCGCGCGGGCTGGCGCTGCATCTGGGCATCAGCCGCATCACGGTGACGCTGTCTTATGCGGAATTGATCTCGGCGGATTACCTGATGGCCAAGGGCCGGTCGGGCTATTACATTTCTGACACAGCGCCGCGCGCACCCGACCTGCCCAGCCTTGCCGCCCGCAGCGAAAGCCCCGATTTTGCCCGTCTGACCGGGCAGCGGTTTTCGGCGGTGGCGGCCGTGGCGCGCCCCACGGATTGGGAAAGCTATCCCTATCCGTTTATCTACGGCCAATCCGATGCCAGCCTGTTTGATCACCAAAACTGGCGGCTTTGTGCGTTGCGGGCACTTGGGCGGCGCGATTTTGTGGCGCTGACCCAAGATTACTATGACCGCGACGACGCGTTGCTGATCGAACATCTGGTGCGGTCAATCCTGCCGCGCCGCGGCATTGCGGCGCGCGAGGATGAGGTGCTGCTGACCCTTGGCGCGCAAAACGGGCTGTGGCTGGCGGCAGCAACTCTGCTCGGGCCGGGGCGGCGGGCGGTGGTGGAAAATCCGGGCTATCCGGGGTTGCGCGGCATTCTGGATACGTCGGGCACCACCGTTATCCCGGTCGATGTCGATCAAGACGGGCTGCCGCCCGACGCCATTCCGCCCGGCGTCGATGTGGTGTTCACCACCGCCAGCCATCAATGCCCGACCAATGCCACCATGCCGCTGGACCGTCGGCTGGCTTTGCTCGCGGCGGCGGCGCGCGAAGGCTTTGTCGTGGTCGAGGATGATTATGAATTTGAGATGTCGTTTCTCAAACCGGTGTCCCCGGCGCTGAAATCGCTCGATGCCGATGGCCGGGTGGTTTATGCCGGGTCGTTTTCAAAGTCGGTATTTCCGGGCTTGCGGCTGGGCTATCTTGTTGGCCCTGCCAGTTTTATCCGCGAAGCCCGGGCGCTGCGGCTGATGATGCTGCGCCATCCGCCGGGGCATATCCAGCGCACCGTCGCGTATTTTCTGGCGCTGGGCCATTACGATGCGCTGATCAACCGGATGCGCAGCGCCTACCGCCGCCGCCGTCAGGTGATGGACGAAGCGATCCGCGATCATGGGCTGGGCATGGCCGGGCAGGGCGGCTTTGGCGGATCAAGTGTGTGGATGCGCGCGCCGGACGGCGTGAACACCGAAACGCTGGCCGCCACGCTGCGCGCCGAGGGCGTGCTGATCGAACCGGGGCGGACGTTTTTTGACCCCAAAGCAGCGCCACAAAACTTCTACCGTCTGGGGTATTCCTCGATCAGCCCGGCGCGCATACCCGAAGGGATTGCCCGGATTGCAAAGGCGGTTCAATCTGGGGCGGTGCAATCTGGCCTTATCCAGCCTTAATGACTGGCCCTAAGGCGGGCCAGCCCGTCCGGTTAAGACAGAACGACCCCTTTTGCCCTTGAGGAGACGCAGGATGCGCATGACCACCGAAGAGGCTTTCGTCAAAGTGCTGCAAATGCACGGAATTGCGCATGCGTTTGGCATCATCGGATCGGCGTTCATGCCCATTTCGGATTTGTTTCCCCGCGCGGGGATCACGTTCTGGGACTGCGCGCATGAAGGCTCGGGCGGGATGATGGCGGACGGCTATACGCGTGCCACCGGCAAAATGTCGATGATGATCGCGCAAAACGGCCCCGGCATCACCAACTTTGTGACCCCGGTAAAAACCGCCTATTGGAACCACACACCGCTGTTGCTGGTCACCCCGCAGGCGGCGAACAAGACCATTGGCATGGGCGGCTTTCAAGAAGTGGAACAGATGGCACTGTTCAAGGATATGGTGGCCTATCAGGAAGAGGTGCGCGACCCCTCGCGCGTGGCCGAAGTGTTGAACCGGGTGATCCTGAACGCGCGGCGGCTGTCTGCGCCCGCCCAGATCAACATGCCGCGCGATTACTGGACCCAAGTGATCGACATTGATCTGCCCGCCATGGTGATGTTTGAACGCCCCGCGGGGGGGGCAGAGGCCATCGCCGCCGCCGCCGATCTGCTGTCAGCCGCGAAATTTCCCGTCATCCTGAACGGCGCGGGCGTGGTTCTGGCGGGCGCGATCCCGGCGTCGATAGCTTTGGCCGAACGGTTGGAGGCACCGGTCTGCGTCGGCTATCAGCACAATGATGCCTTCCCCGGCAGCCATCCGCTGTTTGCCGGACCCTTGGGCTATAACGGCTCCAAGGCAGCAATGGAGTTGATTTCCGCTGCGGATGTGGTATTGTGTTTGGGTACCCGATTGAATCCGTTTTCAACGCTTCCGGGATACGCGCTGGACTATTGGCCAGCTTCGGCCAAAATCATCCAAGTCGACATCAACCCGGATCGTATCGGGCTGACCAAGAAGGTTACTGTTGGCATTGTCGGCGACGCTAAATCCGTCGCCGAAGCGGTATTGGCGCGTCTGGCCCCTGCCGCAGGTAACCATGCGCGCCTTGAACGCCGGGCCAGGATTGCCCAGACAAAATCAAGCTGGCTGCAGGCGCTGTCGTCGATGGATCACGAAGACGATGATGCCGGCACTACATGGAACGCCCGCGCGCGGGCGGCCAAACCCGACTGGATGTCGCCTCGCATGGCGTGGCGGGCAATTCAGGCGGCCCTGCCGCGCGATGCGATCATTTCATCCGATATTGGCAACAACTGCGCCATCGGCAATGCCTATCCAACGTTCGAGCAGGGCCGCAAATATCTGGCACCGGGGCTATTTGGCCCCTGCGGATACGGTCTGCCCGTGGTGGTGGGGGCCAAAATCGGCTGTCCCGATGTGCCGGTGGTGGGGTTTTCCGGCGACGGGGCCTTTGGCATTGCGGTGACCGAACTCACCGCCATCGGACGGCCGGAATGGCCCGCCGTCACCATGGTGGTGTTTCGCAACTACCAATGGGGCGCGGAAAAGCGCAACTCGACGCTGTGGTATGAGGATAATTTCATCGGCACCGAGTTGGATCTGGGCGTGTCTTACGCGGGCATCGCCAAGGCCTGCGGCTTGCAAGGCGTGCTCGCCCATACGATGGACGAATTGACGGCTGCCTTGCGTCAAGCGGTGATCGACCAGATGCAGCACGGCAAGACCACCCTGATCGAAGCGATGATCAATCAGGAACTGGGAGAGCCGTTCCGCCGCGATGCAATGAAAAAGCCGGTGGCCGTGGCGGGAATTTCGGCGTCAGATATGCGCCAGCAAGTGGCCGGGTAATGCGGTGGTCTGAAATTTTCGGCGAAAAATTTCCGCCGGCCGCCGCCATGCCGTTTGATCTTGGCCCCGCCGCGTTGATCTGGATGGGCGTTGCCATCTTGGTCGCCGCCTTTGTGCGCGGCTATTCCGGCTTTGGCTATTCGGCGATGGTGATCGCGGCGTCCAGCTTGGTGACCAACCCTTTGAACTTTGTCGCCGTGGTGGTCATTCTGGAAACCGTGATGTCGCTGCAAGCGGCGCGCGGCGCGGGCCCCGATATTGATTGGCGGCGGGTGGGCTGGCTGATGGCGGGGGCCGCGGTAGGATTGCCGCTGGGGCTGTGGATTTTGACCGGATCCAGCGAAGATACCGCCCGTGCGGTGATTGCGGGCTATGTTCTGCTCATGTGCGGCGTGCTGCTGGCAGGCTGGCGGCTGGCAGCCGAAGTGCGCGGCACCGGCAATGTGCTGGCGGGTCTGGTGTCCGGTCTTGCCAATGCGCCGGGCATGGGGGGCCTGCCGATTGCTGCGTTTTTCGCGGCCCAACCGATGCGCCCGGCGGTGTTTCGCGCCACGCTGATTGCATATTTTCCACTGCTTGATCTCTATTCCGCGCCTTTGTATTGGCTGGCGGGGCTGGTCAGTTGGGATACGCTGTGGGCGGCGCTGATGGCGTTACCGATCACAGCTTTGGGCAATTGGCTGGGATCGCGGCATTTCCTGACCACCGACCCACAGGATTTTCGCCGCTTTGCCATCGTTTTGCTGGCGGCGCTGGCGGCGGCCAGCCTGATCAAGGCGGTGATCTGAATGCAGATGCTGGTGGTCAACGCCGGATCATCATCCCTGAAACTGGCGCTATACGATGCGGCCCTGACCGAGGTGCGCGCTGCCCGGATCACCGAAATAGACGCGGCCGGCCATGGCCCGGCTCTGCAGGCGGGTCTGGCACAGATGGGCGTTGATGTGGCGCAACTGACCGCCGCTGCCCACCGGGTTGTGCATGGCGGCGCAACCCTGACCGCGCCCTGCCGTCTGACCGCGCAAACCATCGCGGCGATTGACGCCTGCACCCGGCTTGCGCCGTTGCACAATCCCGCCAATCTGCTGGCGATCCGGGCGCTGGCGGCGCTGGCGCCCGGTCTGGCGCAATTTGCAAGTTTCGACACCGCCTTTCACGCCACCAACCCCGCCGTGGCCACCAGATACGCCATCGCGCCCCACCATCACGCCGCGGGCATCCGCCGCTATGGCTTTCATGGCCTCAGCTATGCCGGTTTGGTGCAAAGCCTGCCCGCACAGTCTGGCGCGCCGTTGCCAGACCGTTTGCTGGCGCTGCATCTGGGCAACGGCGCGTCGCTGTGCGCGATCTTAGGCGGCCAGTCCGTCGCCACCACCATGGGGTATTCGCCGCTGGACGGGCTAAGCATGGGCACGCGGGCGGGCAGCATCGACGGCAATGCGGTGTTGGCACTGGCGCACATCCACGGCATCGACGGCGCGGCGCATATCCTGAACCGTGAAAGTGGCTTGCTGGCTTTGGGCGGGCACAGCGACATGCGCGCGCTGCAGACCGCAGGCACCCCCGAAGCCCACTTTGCCGTGCAGCATTTTTGCTATTGGGCGGCGCGGCACGCGGGCGCGATGATGGCGGCGATGGGCGGGCTGGATGCCATCGCCTTTACCGGCGGCATTGGTGAAAATGATGCAGCCGTGCGCACAGCGATTCTGGATCAACTGGCGTGGGCGGCGGCAGGCAAGCCGGTCTATGTGGTCGCCGCCGCCGAAGAACGCCAGATCGCGCAAGAGGCGATGGCCGAAATCAGGAAGGGGCGCTGATATTCCGTGTCCAGCCCCAAACACCGAACGAAATTCCGGATTGATTGGGTAAATTGCAACGCCGTGTCGCAAACAGGCTTGTTCGCTGAAAATCTTCCGTCCAAACTGCTTTAACGTCTTGGCGCATACCCTGCAGCATAAAGGCCGCAATGACCGTTCAGCCCAAAATCAACCTCTCGCCTCCGGTATCGGATGAGGTGCGCAAAACCACCTGCTATATGTGCGCCTGCCGCTGTGGCATCGACGTGCATCTGAAATCGGGCCCCGACGGCAAAGATCGCGTCAGCTATATCGAAGGCAACCGCGACCATCCGATCAACAAGGGGGTGCTGTGCGCCAAGGGTGCCTCGGGCATCATGCAGGTCACCGCCCCCAGCCGCCTGCGCGCGCCCTTGCGCCGGGTTGGCCCGCGCGGATCGGGCGCGTTTGAGGAAATCTCATGGGATGAGGCGTTGCAAACCGCCGTCGACTGGATGAAACCCTTGCGCGAAACCGCCCCGGAAAAGCTGGCGTTCTTTACCGGG
This sequence comes from Cypionkella sp., assembly GCA_031422555.1. Lineage (GTDB taxonomy): Bacteria > Pseudomonadota > Alphaproteobacteria > Rhodobacterales > Rhodobacteraceae > JANNAT01. Next base: position 36,318 of record JANPLZ010000056.1, read on the forward strand.
CGCGATCAGTCGCAATCCTTTACCGGCTGGTGGGCGCAGGCTTACGGCACCCCGAATTACGCAGCCCACGGTGGGTTTTGCAGCGTAAACATGGCCGCCGCCGGTATTTATACTATCGGCGGCGCGTTTTGGGAGTTTGGCCAACCCGATTGGGAGCGCACAAAGCTGTTCGTGCTGTTTGGTGTCGCCGAAGATCACGACAGCAATCCGATCAAGATCGGTCTGGGCAAATTGAAAGAACGCGGGTGCCGCGTGATCGGGGTGAACCCCATCCGCACCGGCTATAACGCGGTCGCCGATGATTGGATCGGCATCACGCCGGGCACCGATGGGCTGCTGATCCTGTCGCTGATCCATTGCCTGCTGGTGGCGGGCAAGATTGATCTGGACTATCTGGCTAAGTTCACCAACGCGCCTTTGCTGGTGGTGGACACCGGCCCCGACAAAGGCATGATCGCCAAGAACGCCGAAAGCCAACCCTTTGTTATAGACCGGCGCACCGGCATGCCTGCCCCATGGGACGGGCGTGGCGTGCAGCCCGATCTGGGGGCGGTTTACGGCGGCAACCGCACGGTTTTTCAGCATATGGCGGAGCGCTATCTGTCGCCCGATTACGCGCCCGAGGCGGTGGCAGACCGCTGTGGCATCGCGGCCGTGCGCATTCACGCGCTGGCGGCAGAGCTGGCGCAGGTGGCGTTTGATCAGGCCATTGTGCTGGATCAACCCTGGACCGATTTTCGCGGCGATACCCATGAAAATATGCCGGGCCGCCCGGTATCCTTCCACGCCATGCGCGGTATTTCCGCCCATTCCAACGGCTTTCAGACCGCCCGCGCCCTTCATCTTTTGCAGATCATTCTTGGCACCGTCGAAGTGCCCGGCGGCTACCGGCTAAAGCCGCCCTACCCAAAACCGATGGAGGCGCATCCCACCCCGCATTTCGTCACCGCCCCCGGCAAACCGCTGTCCGGCCCGCATCTGGGTTATGTGCGCGGCCCCGAAAATCTGGCGCTGCACGAGGACGGCACGGCGGTGCGCATTGACAAGGCCTTCACTTGGGAAAACCCGTTTTCCGCGCATGGCATGATGCACATGGTGATCCCGAATGCCCATGCCGGTAATCCTTACCGCATCGACACGCTGTTTTTATACATGGCGAATATGGCGTGGAATTCGTCGATGAATTCCGCCGCCGTGATGGACATGCTGACGGACACGGGGCCTGACGGCGAATACGTGATCCCCCGCATCATCTATTCCGACGCTTACGCCAGCGAAATGGTCGCCTATGCCGACCTGATCCTGCCCGACACCACCTATCTGGAACGTCACGACTGCATCAGCCTGCTGGACCGCCCCATATCAGAACCGGGGGCGGCGGGTGACAGCATCCGCTGGCCGGTTGTGGAGCCCGACCGTCCCGGACATGCGGGTGTGCGCCCGTTTCAGTCGGTGCTGCTGGATCTGGGCGTGCGGCTGGGACTGGCCCCGATGGTCAACCCAGATGGCAGCCCGAAATTCAAGGATTATGCCGATTACATCGTCAACCATATCCGCCGCCCCGGTGTGGGGCCGCTGATGGGGTTTCGGGGCGCTGATGGCAATCAGGAGGGGCGCGGTGATGCCAACCCGAACCAACTGGCGGCCTATGTTGAAAACGGCGGGTTTTATCAGGCGCATGTCCCTGATAATGCAGCGTTTTACAAGCCTTGGAATGCCGCCTATCAGGATTGGGCGGTGAAAACCTCGTTCTTTGAAACCCCGCAACCGTATCTGTTTTCGATCTGGTCCGAACCGATGCGCAAGTTTCAGGCCGCCGCCGAGGGTGTGGGCTTTGTGCAACCCCCCGACCACTTGCGCGAGCAGTTGAAAGTGGCGATGGACCCGCTGCCAACGTGGTATCCCCCGTTTGGTGATGCGGCGGCGGCGGAATTCCCCCTGCACGCGATCACTCAGCGCCCGATGGATATGTATCATTCCTGGGGCAGCCAGAACGCGTGGCTGCGCCAGATCAGGGGTAAGAATTACCTGTATGTGCCGACCAAAGTGTGGCGGGCCAACGGGTTTGAGCCGGGGGATTACGCGCGCGTCACCTCGCCCAGCGGGGAAATCACCGTGCCGGTGGCGCATATGGCGGCGCTGAACGAAAATACCGTCTGGACATGGAATGCGATTGGCAAACGCAAAGGGGCCTGGGCCTTGGACAACTGTGCAACAGAGGCGACCGAGGGGTTTTTGCTGAACCATCTGATTTCCGAACTGTTGCCCGACCGCGGTGACGGACGCCGGATCAGCAATTCCGACCCCGTCACCGGACAGGCGGCATGGTTTGATCTGCGGGTGAAAATCGAACGGGTGGGCCCGCAAGGTCATGCCGAACCCAGCTTTGCGCCGCTGCCGCGCGTTGTGCCAAAAGGGGACAAACGATGACCACTTTGCCCGCCACAACGGTGAAAAAACTGGGGTTGGTGATTGATCTGGACACCTGCGTTGGCTGTCAGGCCTGTGTGACGGCATGCAAGGGTTGGAACGATCAGGGCTACGGTGCGCTACTGTCGGATCAAGATCCTTATGGCGCAAACCCCTCGGGCACGTTCTTAAACCGCGTTCACAGCTATGCCGTGCAACCTCCTGAGGGCGCAGCACAAATCATAAACTTTCCGCGCAGTTGCCTGCACTGTGAAGACGCGCCCTGCGTCACCGTTTGCCCCACCGGTGCCAGCTATAAACGCGCCGAGGACGGCATTGTTCTGGTCAATGAAGATGCCTGCATGGGCTGTGGGTTGTGCGCCTGGGCTTGTCCTTACGGCGCGCGCGAGATGGACGCCGATGCGGGGGTGATGAAGAAATGCACCCTGTGCGTTGACCGGATTTACAATGACAACCTGCCAGAGGCAGACCGCGAACCGGCGTGCGTGCGCGGCTGCCCGACCGGGGCGCGCCATTTCGGTGATTTTGCCGATCCAGGCAGCGCGGTCAGCACACTCAGTGCGGCGCGCGGCGGTTATGCCCTGATGCCCGATCTGGGCACCCGGCCCACCAACCGCTATTTGCCGCCGCGCAAAAAGGATATGCGTCAGGACGCAAGCCTGCTGGCCCCGCTGTTGGACATTCAGGCCACCGGGTTTGCCGGTTGGCTGGACCGTTTGTTGGGCAAGATCTGATGCATCCCGCGCCGTCTGTCATCGTGTTTTCGGTGCTGTCGGGCATGGGATTTGGCCTGCTCGCCTATTTGGGTGTGGGTCTTGTACATCTGTCCGGCTGGCTGGCTTTTATGTGGTGGGGGCTGGGCTATGGCCTTGCAATCATTGGCCTCTTGGCTGCGACTTTGCATCTGGCCAACCCCAAAAACGCGCTGAAAGCCTTTTCGCAGTGGCGCAGCAGTTGGCTGTCGCGTGAGGCGATTGCGGCGGTGGCCACGCTGGTGGTGCTGGCACCGGTGGCGCTGTCAGACTGGTTAACCTTGGGGTGGCCGCGTCAAATTGGCCTTCTTGGCGCGGCTTTGGCGGTTTTCACCGTGTTTACCACGTCGATGATTTACACCCAGATCAAAGCCGTGCCGCGCTGGAACCATTGGAGCAACCCGGTGATGTTTTTGGCTTTTTGTCTGACCGGCGGTGCGGTTTTGGCCCTGCAACCTTTCGCGGGCTATGCTTTGGCAGGTCTGGCCCCGCTGTTGTGGTGGGTTTGGCATATTGGCGACCAACAATTTGGTCTGCGGGCGCAAACCTTGGGCACGGCCACTGGATTGGACCGGATCGGCGACGTGACAGTGTTTGAACAGGCGCACACTGCGGGCAATTATCTGCTGCGCGAGATGATTTTTGTGGTGGCGCGCAAACATGTGGTGCGCCTGCGGCTGATCGCGGTTGGCTTGGCCTCGGTTGGTCCGGCGCTGTTGCTGGTGCTGTTGCCGCATCACCCGGTGGTGTTCGGCGCGGCAGCGCTATGCCATCTGGTGGGGGCACTGGCGGCGCGCTGGTTGTTTTTCGCCCAAGCCGAACACGTTGTCGGCCTTTACTATGGCAAACGCCAGGGCTTTGACGTTGGGTGATTTTTCCGCCATCATTGGCCGGGGGGCCGGGCGATGAACACCACCGAAGCGTTGATTGCCGCACTGCCAATTTGGCAAGGCCCGTTGCGCATGCAGCCGCTGGATGGCGGTTTGACCAATCTTAACATGCTGGTGCAAGACGATGTGCGCCGCGCGGTTGTGCGGTTGGGCCAAGACATTCCGGTGCATCACATCATGCGCTTCAATGAACTGAACGCCAGTCGCGCAGCACAGGCTGCCGGGGTATCGCCTGCAGTGATTTACCATGCGCCCGGCGCTTTGGTGATTGACTATATCGAAGGCCGCACTTTGGAGGCGCAAGACTTTCGCGATAATTCCGTTCTGGATCAAGCGGTTGCCTTGATGGCCAGGGCGCACCGTGATATCCCCAACCACCATCGCGGGCCCGCGTTAACCTTTTGGGTATTCCATGTGATCCGCAATTACGCGGCGACGTTGCGGCAGGCCAACAGCCGCCACGCCCCGGTGTTTGCAGCCCTTCTGCACGAGGCTACCGCCCTTGAAACCGCGGTGGGGCCGATAGATCTGGTGTTCGGGCATAATGATCTTCTGGCGGCGAATTTTTTGTTAGATACATCCCGCATGTGGTTGATTGATTGGGATTATGCGGGATTCAACTCACCCCTGTTTGATCTGGGCGGGCTGGCGGCGAACACCGGGTTGAGCGAGGTGCAAGAAACCCGGATGCTGACGCATTATTTTGAAACAGCGCCCGATCTGGCCCTGTGGCGGCGTTACCGTGCGATGAAAGCGGCAGCGGCGCTGCGCGAAGCGTTGTGGAGCATGGTGTCCGAGGTGTTTTCAGACATCGACTTTGATTATTCGACGTATACGCAGACCCAATTAACCACGTATCGGGCGGCATTTGATGCGTTCCGGCAATCTTGAGGACATGATGGCAGACCTACCCAGCACGGCGCGCGCGGTTATCATTGGCGGTGGCATCATCGGTTGTTCTACCGCCTATCACATGGGCAAACTGGGCTGGACCGATACGGTTTTGCTGGAACGCAAAAAGCTGACCTCGGGCACGACCTTTCATGCTGCGGGGCTGGTCGGGCAATTAAGAACATCCGCCAACATCACGCAATTGCTGGGATATTCGGTTGAGTTGTACAAGCGTCTTGAAGCCGAGACCGGCTTGCAGACCGGCTGGAAAATGAACGGTGGTTTGCGTCTGGCCTGCAACGCCGATCGTTGGACCGAAGTCAGGCGTCAGGCGACCACGGCGCATAGTTTTGGCTTGGAAATGCACTTGCTGACCCCGCAAGAGGCGCAGGATTTGTGGCCATTGATGACGATCGACGATCTGGTGGGGGCTGCGTTTTTGCCAACCGACGGGCAGGCCAATCCGTCGGATATCACGATGTCTTTGGCGCGTGGCGCGCGGATGGCGGGGGTAAAAATCTTTGAAGACACCCCGGTTTTGCGTATCATTGTCGACAATGGCCGCATACGGGGGGTGGAGACGCCGCAAGGCGTGATTGAATGCGAAAAGGTGATTTGCTGTGCGGGGCAGTGGAGCCGGGTTTTGGCGGGGTCGGTGGGGGTGAATGTGCCCTTGGTATCTGTCGAACACCAATATATGATTACCGAGAAAATTGAAGGGGTTACCGCCAATTTGCCAACGCTGCGCGACCCCGATCGGCTGACCTACTGGAAGGAAGAGGTTGGCGGGCTGGTGTGGGGTGGGTATGAGCCGAACCCGAAACCTTGGGCCACGAAAGGCATTCCGGACGGGTTTCATTTTGATCTTTTGACCTCGGATTTTGACCATTACAGTCAGTTCATGCCCGATGCGATTGCACGGGTGCCCAGCCTTGAGACGGCGGGGATCAAGCAGTTGCTGAACGGGCCGGAAAGTTTCACCCCGGATGGTAATTTCATCCTGGGAGAGGCCCCGGAGTTGAAGAATTTCTATGTAGGCGCCGGGTTTAACGCCTTTGGCATCGCATCGGGCGGTGGCGCGGGCATGGCACTGGCGGAATGGGCGACCAAAGGCGCCGCCCCCTATGATCTGTGGCCGGTCGATATCCGCCGCTTTGGCCGGGTGCATCTGTCGACCGATTGGGTGCGTGCGCGCACGATTGAGGCTTACGGCAAGCATTACACCATCGCCTGGCCCAATGAGGAAATGCGCTCGGCCCGGCCGACGCGCCGCTCACCGCTTTATGCGCAACTGGCCCGCGCGGGGGCGGGGTTTGGCGAAAAACTGGGCTGGGAGCGGCCAAATTGGTTCGCCGATCTGGCGGCAGGCGAGCAGCCGGTTGACCGCTATTCGTATCAGCGCCCCGGCTGGTGGCAGGCGGTGCGGCGCGAACATCTGGCCTGTCGCACCGCGGCGGTGGTGATTGATCAGACGTCTTTTGCCAAGTTTGTCTTGCGTGGCCCCGATGCGGCGGCGGCACTAAGCTGGATCGCGGCGGGCAATGTCGACCGGGCTGTCGGCAGTTTGACTTACAGCCAATTTCTGAATGATCGCGGGGGGATAGAGGCCGATGTTACAGTGGTGCGCGAGGCGTGGGATCAGTTCTACATCGTCACTGGCACCGGCTTTGCCACCCATGATTTCAACTGGATCGTGCAAAATATTCCGGCGGGGATGCGGTGTGAACTGGTCGATGTCACTGCGGGGTCATCGGTTCTGTCGCTGATGGGGCCGCAGGCGCGGGCGATTTTGTCGCAAATCTGCGGCGATGATCTGGGCAATGGCGTCTTTGCCTTTGGCACGGCGCGGCAGATTTCGGTGGCCAATTGCCCGGTGCTGGCGTTGCGGGTGACCTATGTTGGCGAATTGGGCTGGGAATTGCACATGCCGACCGATGTGGCGGTGACGGTGTATGACGCGCTGATGGGGGCGGGGGCGGCGTTCGGGTTGGTCAACGCGGGCTACCGCGCGATTGAAACTTTGCGGCTGGAGAAAGGTTACCGCGCGTGGGGGGCCGATATCGGGCCGGATCACACCCCGGTTGAGGCAGGGTTGGCCTGGGCGTGCAAGATGAAATCGGGCGTGCCGTTCCGGGGGCGTGCGGCGGTTGCGGCGCAATTGGCGGGCGGGGTGAAAAAGCGGCTTGCGGGGTTCACGGTTGCCGACCCTTCGGTGATTTTGCTGGGGCGAGAGACGATTTACCGGAACGGCGCGCGGGTGGGCTGGCTGTCATCGGGCGGCTACGGCCACAGCTTGGGGCAGCCGATAGGTTATGGCTATGTCCGCCATCCCGGCGGCGTTGATGCCGCGTTCTTGACGGCGGGCAGCTATGAGCTGGAAGTGGCGTCCGAACGGGTGCCAGCCCTGCTGCATCTTGGCGCGCTTTACGATCCCGGCAATGCCCGCATCAAGGCTTGATCGCCCAATTTTGCCGCGATATTGGCTGCGGCGCGGGCCAAACCGCCGCGCAAACCCGTCACATTTGACTAAAATTGCGTTTCATTTTGGTCTAAATACTCACCTTTGCCACCCGAGCACGCCTAGGCAGTTTCTAAAACCGCGCATCCGGCAGGCCGCAAAACGGATCATGCGGTGAATTGGTGTTCCAGGGCTTGCGGCCCAGCAAACAGTCCACCACGGCGCGCTGCATGCTGGGCATGGTGGAAAACGCGTTGATATAGGTCGGCACGCGCGGCGCGTCATACAGGTAATAAGGATAGCCAAACGAGATCATCGCGGTCGGGATATCGTGCCAATGCCGCTCCATCGCGTTAAAGAAATTCCCCATGATCCGCGCCCAATCAAGGAAAATCCGCCCCCGCGTCAGTAAGGTTTCTTCGCCAAACAAAAACAGCATGGCGTCAAAATCATCGCGGTTGACCGGGGTTTCGGGGGTGTAATGCGTCACCGCAAAGCCTTCGGCCGCCAGCATGTCGGGCAACTCGAACGCCGCTGGCGGGTGGATGGGGGATATCACCCCCCCCGAAACCACCAGCAAGCGTTTGTGCGTGGCTGGGACAAGCGGCAGCAGGCGCTGCACGTCTTTTACCAAGGTTGGCGCGCGGGCTGTGATCGCACCCGCCGCAGCCCGGTCTGCAGCGCCGCCAAGGTTGCCCAGCAGCGCCACGGCTGATGCAAAACCGCCCCGGTGTAACCCCAGCGCCGCCTTCAGCCCCAACACCCGGATCAGGGCTTGGTCCAGCCGCGCAGCCGACAGGCGGCCATCGGCAACCGCGCCCGAAATCAGCGCAAAATCTGCTTCAGGATCGCGTGAGAACAAGATGATATCGCAGCCATTTTCGATAATCTCGGGCAGCATCTGCGCCCGTGGCCCCCAGGCCGCAAAGCCGCCCATCACGGTTGCATCCGATACGATCAGCCCGTTAAAGCCCAACCGCCCGCGCAGCAAATCCATGTTCAAGACGCGCGACACCGACGCCGGGCGATACGCCTCGACGCCCGCCTCTGGGTCAAGGGCCTGCACAAAGGCCGGAAAGGCGATATGGGCCGACATCACCGACATCACCCCTGCCGCAATCGCCGCGCGATACAGCGCACCATGGCTGGCCTCCCATTCGTCTACGCTAAGTGGGTTGATTGTGGTGACCAGATGCTGATCGCGGTCGTCATTGCCTTCGCCGGGCCAGTGTTTCACCGTGGCCGCAATGCCATGGGCCTGAAACACCTCGATCTGCGCCAGCGCATGACGGGCGATGCGGGCAGGGTCCGCGCCAAAGCCGCGCGTCGCCACAATCGGGCTGCGAAAGGCGGCATTGATGTCTAACACCGGGGTAAACGACCAGTTGATCCCCATGATGCGCGCCTCATCCGCCATGATGCGGGCAATCTCGCGGCTGGCCGCCACGTCATCAATCGCCGCCAGCGCCAAGGGATTGGGCACTTCGGTGCCGAAAGGCAGGCTCATCCGCGAGCCTTCCAGATCGGCGCTGATCAACAAAGGGATGGCTGATTGCGCGCGAACGCGGTCAATGAAATCCGCCTCATAGGCGGCGTCATCGGTATAAAACCGGGTGATCCCGGCGGGATGCAACCCCGCCAGCCGCGCCAGTTCGGCGGGGTCTTTGCCTATTGACGCATGCACAAACAACTGCCCGATCTTTTGCGCAGGCGTCATCGCCGCCAGCGTGGCCGTGACCCAAGCCATGTCAGCATCCTTTAGATGGAACGGGGCCGCACGCAGAAAAGATGTGTCAGTCACGATAAAACTATCCTTTTGGGTCGGGCATCAATCGGGCGGTGGACCGGGATCCGCACCGGGTCAAACCGGGCCGGTCAAACCGGGCCGCGCCCCGCCACAGTGTGGCAAAGCCTGCGGCCAAACGCACCCCCAAAAAGCAAAAAGACCGCACCGAAGTGCAGTCTTTTTGTAAGGTTGGCTCCGACGGTAGGGATCGAACCTACGACCAATTGATTAACAGTCAACTGCTCTACCGCTGAGCTACGTCGGAACATGGGGGCCGTATAGCAAGGGGATTTGGGGGCGTAAAGGGTCTTTGGGTGAAGAAATGCCGCGCTGGGGGTCAGATCGCGCGAAAGCGGGCGGATAAGGTGATCGGCCCCTCGCAGAGAATCCGGTTTTGGTCATGCAGATCAATAAGATGGGCAAGGATATTGCGCGCCGCTGCGGGCTGTAACGGCGCCGGGGTGTCGGTATAAAGCTGGGTTGCAAGGGTCGCGGCACTGGCGGGGGCGTCGCGCAAGGCGGCAAGGATTGACGCTTCGCGCGCGCGCCTGTGCGCGACAAGGTCGGCCAGTCTGGCGGCCGGACTTGTGATCACATCGCCATGGCCGGGCAGGAACTGCGCCCAGTTTTGCTGCGACAGCCGGTGCAGCGACGCCATATAAGCCGCCATATCGCCATCGGGCGGCGAGATCAGCGAGGTGGACCAGCCCATCACATGATCGCCGCAAAACAACTGATCGCGCCAGCCAAAACACAGATGTCCCCCCATATGGCCGGGGGTGTGGATCACGTCGATGGTCAGCCCCGCGATATGAAGGATCTGGCCATCCACCAGCAAATCATCGGGGGCAAAGGTCAGATCAGCGCCTTCACCGCCGCTGCCCAGCCCTTGATCGGCCAAGGCTTGCATCCGCACTGTGCGGCCCGATGCAGCCGCCCCGAACGCCATCACCGGCGCCGAGGTGGCGGCCGTCAACGCGGGCGTCAAGGCGGTGTGATCCAGATGCGCATGGGTGATCAGGATGGCCCGCAGCGGGCAGTCCGCCACCGCCGCCCGGATGGCTTGCAGATGGGGCGCGTGATTTGGGCCGGGGTCGATCACCACCGCGCCCTGCGGCCCGATCAGCACATAGGTATTGGTGCCGCTGCCCGTCATCGGCCCCGGGTTGGCCGCGCGCAGGCGCAAAAGGTCTGGGGCTATTTCAAGGGTTTCAGATGCATCGCGCATATGCCGCCGCCCTGACTAGGGCCGGTGTTTCGGGTTACATCCCAAAAACCAGCATCCACCCGGCCATGACAGCCATGCCAAGATTTTCAACAATCGTCACGGTTGACATTGGCAGCTTGAACACGGTGCCAAGGCAGGCGCATTGGATGGTTTCCTTGCGCTGCACCGATTGGATCACCCCGATGGCACCAACAAGGCTAAGGCCCAAGGCGAGCCAGGTTGACGCCTGCATCTGATACCAGAACAGAAAGGCAAACCCCAAGCCCAGTTCCACAAACGGATAGAGGTATCCCCACACCGGCAGACGTTTTGCGATGATGTCATAGCGGGCATAAGAGGCGGCAAAGGCGGGCACATCCAACAGTTTGAACGCGCCAAAGACGATGAAGAACCCGGCCATGAAACTCATCATCCAGCTGTCCCCGGCCAGAGCGGCAACGGCGACAAGGCCAAGCACCAAAAACAGCGGATAATAGGTTTTCACAAAGCCAGGCAGCACAAATGTCTGCGTGACCGGGCTGGCCCGATAGCTGCCAATCGCGGCAAGGGCTGCGTTCATTTGTTCCAGATTGCTGCCCGGCACAGTCGCGCGCGGCGGATCAAGCGTGACCGAGGCCGAGGCGGCCACGGCCTGCAGGGCGGATTCGACTTTGCGCGCGCAGCCGCCGCAGGTCATTCCAGAAATGGCATATGTTGTCATGCGGTTGTAATTAGCAGGGCCAACCGGCTTTGGCCATAAGCTTTGGGTCACGACTGTGTTAGCGCCAGCCAATGCGCCCGCCGCCCGCGATCTGTGGCCGCACGATTGGCGCTGCCAGAAAAACCAAGGCTTTTCTCGCCCCATGCGGCTTGATACTCTGCCGCCCATGCGCTTTCGCCTGAAGCCCTTTTTGCCCCGCAGCCTGTTTGGCCGTGCCGCCCTTATTCTGGTGGTTCCCGTGATTGGTGTGCAATTGGCGGTGTCGGTGGTGTTCATTCAGCGCCATTTTGAAGATGTCACCCAGCAGATGACCACTGCGGTGGCCATCGAGGTGCAGGCGGTTCTGGCAACCATCGCCAGCGCCGATGATCTGGCGCAGGCACAATTGCGCGCCGCCGCACTGGCGCAGGCCTTGCAAGTGCAGATCGCCTTGCCGCCAACCGGCCCCGCGGCCCCCCCAGCCGATCTGCGGCCCGGCTTGGATTTTTCGGGCCGCGGCGTGGTTGCCACGCTGCGCCAAGGGCTACCGGGTTTGGTGGCGGTGGATTTGGCCAGCAACAGCCGGATCGTGCAGATTTACCTTACCACCGCGCAAGGCCCGGCATTGATCACCGTGGCGCGCAACCGCATGTCACCGACCAACTCGCATCAATTGCTGGTCTGGATGGTGTTTACCGCCGCCTTGATGACTTTTATCGCCTATATCTTCTTGCGCAACCAACTGACGCCGATCACCCGGCTGGCCCGCGCCGCCGAGGCGTTCGGCAAAGGTCAGACCGTGGCGTATCGCCCGCGCGGGGCGACCGAAGTGCGCGCGGCGGGCAATGCGTTTTTGGACATGCGGGCGCGGATTGAACGTCAGATCGAAAGCCGCACGTTGCTGTTGTCCGGCGTCAGCCATGATTTGCGCACGCCCTTGACGCGGCTGAAGCTGGGGCTGTCGTTTTTGCCCGAAGATGACGAAACCGAGGCGCTGAGACGCGATGTGGTGGATATGGAACGGCTGGTTGACGAATTTCTGGCCTTTGTGCGCGGCGATGCGATGGAGGATGCGGAAACGGTTGATCCGCGCGCATTGCTGCGGTTGGCGGTGGAAAATGCGGTGCGGGCCGGGCAGAAGGTGGTGTTGGGCGCTGTTGACGGGCCAGAAGCGGTGCGCCTGCGCCCGCAAGCGGTGATGCGGGCGTTGGAAAATCTGATCGGCAACGCGGTGCGCTATGGCACCCATGCCCGCGTCAGTCTGGCGATGACCGACCGCGCGGTGCGGATGATCGTCGAAGATGACGGGCCGGGCATAGCGCGAGAGTTGCGCGACGAGGCGATGGTGCCGTTCAAACGGCTGGACGCGGCGCGCGACCCGAACAAGGGCGGCGGCGTCGGGTTGGGTCTGTCGATTGCCGCCGATATTGCCCGCAGCCACGGCGGGGCGCTGCGGTTGGGCGAAAGCGAGGCGATGGGCGGCTTGCGGGCAGAATTGACGCTGGCGCGGTAAGATACCGCCAGCAAGATGTCGGGCACCTGCTGCACCCGCTGCACCCGCAGGACTTGCGCCAGAATCATCCGCAATTTCAGCCAGATGTCAGCAAGAAAATCTCACAGCGCCGATCCATCAGGCCCAATGATGCGGCCCCCGGCGGCTTCGGCGTCGCCCGGATCATGGGTAACCAATATCACCGGCAGGCGATGGCTACGGGCGCGGTCCAGCACGAATTGGCGGATGTGATGGCGCAAGCCAAGGTCCAGCCTTGAAAACGGCTCGTCCAGCAACAAGGCTGCGGGTTGGGCCAGCAGGGTGCGCAACAAAGCCGCGCGGGCGCGTTGACCGCCCGAAAGCGTGGCAGGATCGCGGTTTGCAAAGCCCGCCAGATCGGCGTCGGCCAGCGCCTGATCGATGATCTCGCGCCGCTGGGCCTTGTTGCCCGCATCTGCTGGCAAGCCAAAGCCCAGATTTTGCCCAACCGACAAATGCGCAAACAGCACGTCGTCTTGAAACAATATCCCGATGCGGCGCCGCGCTGTAGGCAGATGCGACACGTCACGCCCGTTCAACACGATCTGGCCAGACACGCCGAACCCCGCAGGCAGGCTGCCGATGATCGCCGACAGCAATGTTGATTTGCCCGACCCGGACGGCCCCATCACCACCAGAACCTCGGCCGGGGCGATCCGGGTGTTCAAGGCGGCAATCTGCGTGCCCAGATGCGTGACGCGCAGATCGCGCAGATCCAACCCGGTTTGGGTCATAGGCTTGCCTGCCGCATGCCGCGCCGGTTGGCATAGATCAGCCGCGGCAGCGCTATGGCCAGCGCAAAGCCCGCCGCAGGCCCCAGCATTTGCAACAGCCCATAAGCCCCGATGATCCGCCGATTGCCCCCAGATGACAGCGCAACCGCTTGGGTGGTCAGGGTTTCAATGCGCCCGCCACCGATCAGTAAGGTGGGCAGATATTGCGCCACCGACACCGACAGCCCCAAGGCGGTGGCGGTCAACACCGCTGGCATCAGCATTGGCAGTCGCAGGCACCAGAACACCCGTGCCGGGCTGGCCCCCAAGGCGGCCCCGATCAGCGCCTGACGGGCATCCCATTGACGGTAGGGGCCCCCAAGCGACAAGAACACATAAGGCAGAACGAACACCACATGCGCCAGCGCCACCGCCCACAGCGCCAGACCGGGTGCTGCGATCCACAGGTTCAGCATCTGCAATCCCGGCAAAAAGGCGATCTGCGGCACCAGCAGCGGCACATAGAGCAGCCACAGCGCGCGGGCTTTGGGGTGCAGATCAAAGCGGTGTTCGGCTTCAAGGCAGGCCAGCACGATGATCAGCGACAGCGCCGTGGCAAGCGCCGCGATTGCAAGAGTGGCACCGCCTGTGGCAGCCAGATCCGGGGCAGCGCGGGCCCAGGTTTGCAGGCTGATCTGGTGGGGCAGGGCGTCCGGGAACGGCCATAACCCGGCGACGGACCACAGGGCCAGCCCTGCCAGCCCGGCAAACAACAGCCCCGCCAGAACGCTGCCCACCGCAATTGCCGTCAGCCGCGCCGGGGCATCGGCCCCGGCCATGCGCCAGCCCCGACCTGCCACGGCGATCAGTGCCGCCTTGGCCACACGCTCGGTTCCGTGCCACGCCAGCAGCACCCCGACGACCGCCAGCAGTTGCACCACGGCCCCGGCGGCGGCGGTGCTGCGCATGGTCAGGCTGGGCTCCATCATCCACTGGGTGATTTGCACCGACAGCGTCGGCGGCAGGCTGGGGCCAAGGATCGCCGCCATATCCACCGTGGTCATCGCATAAGTCAGCACCGCATAGACCGGCAGGCGCAACTGGCGGTAAAGGCCGGGCAGCACCGTCAGCACAAAGCCCCAGACCCGGCCATACCCCAAAGACGTCGCCGACATCAGCCGCCGGGTGGCATCGGTTTGCGGCAAGGCGGCAAGGGTCATCAGCAGCAAAAACGGCACTTCCTTGGCGATCAGCCCCACAATCAGCGCCCAGCCGCCCGGATCGTTCAGGATCAACAGATCGGGCGGATTTTGCCACCCCGTTGCCCAAGGCGACAGCGCGCGCGCCACCCAGCCCGACGGCGCGATCAGGAACGCAAGGCCCAAGGCGGCGGCGGCATGTGGCACCGCCAGCAGCGGCGACAGCAGATGCTGGATCACCCCAAAGACGCGACTGCCCAGCAAGGCGGCAACGATCCCCAGCGTGATCCCCAACGACACCAGGGTCGATACCGCCCCGGTGATCACCGACAGATGCACGGCGCGCCACAGGCCCGGCCAATCGGCCAAGGCGCGAAACGCCGCGGCACCCTCGCCGTTGGTCAGCCCAAAGGCCGGCAGGATGGTGCCCGCCAGTCCGGCCAGAACCGGCACAATCAACAGGGCAACCGTCAGGTGCGGGGCAAAGCGCAACAGGCTGAACCGCGGGCGGGGGGCGCGGGCGGGCATCACCTTTGGGCGGCGGCCCTGATCATTGCGCCACGCCGTAACGGGCGGTCCAGTCGGCGGCAATGCGCTCCATCCAGCTGGCATGCGGTTCCAGCAAAACGGGGCCCAGATCGGCGGGCGACAGGGTGGCCACGCCCAAGGCAAGGCCGTTAAACCGGGCGCGGTCCTGCGGCCCCAAAGCCGCCATGTTCAGCACGGTCTGAAATCCCAAAACGCCCGGATCCTGCGCGCGGGCTTGCACGG
Source organism: Cypionkella sp. (assembly GCA_031422555.1). Taxonomy (GTDB): domain Bacteria; phylum Pseudomonadota; class Alphaproteobacteria; order Rhodobacterales; family Rhodobacteraceae; genus JANNAT01. Next base: position 51,646 of record JANPLZ010000056.1, read on the forward strand.
CCGGATCCAGCAGCAGGTTGGCCACCACCAAAGCCCCGGCGCGGTGAGCCGCATTGAACGGGATCGCCACAAAAGACGCGTTGCCGATGGTGCCGCCGTCCAAAACGAAGGTGCGCATTGTGTCGGGCAGGTTGCCCGCCGCAATCTCGGCGCTGGCCCGGCCGGGGTTGAAGGCAAACGAGATGTCGGTTTCGCCGTCGGCCAGCAGTTGCCCCAAGGCGGGTTCATTGGCCGGAAACGCCGCCGCCTTGCGCCACAATGAGGGGTGAATATCGTCCAGCATCGCCCATAACGGCGCTGTGTCGGTGGCATAGCTGGCCTCGGACACCGGCGATTGCAACACACTTGGATTGGCCATCACGCCATAAAGCGCTTGTTTCAAAAAGGTGGTGCCCAGATAATCCGGCGGCTGCGGATAGGTAAAGCGGCCCGGATTGGCCTTGATCCAGTCCACCAAAGCCACCAGCGTTTTGGGCGGGGCGGCGGCTAGGCGGGCACTGTCATATTCAAACACCAGCTGCGCCATGGCCCAAGGCGATTCGTAGGCTTCGGTGGGCAGGGTGAAATCGGTAACAACCGCCGGTTTGCCGACCACATCAACCAAAGGCCAGTTTGGCAATCCATCGGCAAAGGGCCCGTGCAAAAGACCTTGGGATTTCATTGCGGCAAAGTTTTCGCCGTTGATCCAGATCATATCAACCGCACCACCGCTGGTTAGCCCGGCCTCTTGTTCCGCCAGAACGCGGGCCACGGCATCGGCGGTAGAGGCCAGTTTGACATGCTCGATCATCACACCGTGCCGCGCCTTGGCCTCGGCACCGACCCAGGCGATGAAATCGTTGATCTTGGTATCGCCGCCCCAGGCATGCCAATAGACGGTTTGGCCCGCAGCCTCGGCCAGCACCGCCTGCCAATCGCCTGCAAGGGCCTTGCCGCCCAAAAGCCCCAGCACCATCGCCGAGACCGATACCTGGCCAAATTCGCGTCTGTTCATGTGTTTCCCCTTTTTGCCGCTTCTGGTTGCGGCTTTGACCCAAGGCATAGGGGGCATTGCAGGCCCCGCGCAATCAAAAGATTTCATCCCTGACGCCAATGTGAGCCGGGGATGCCGATCCGTGATTGCACCTTTGGGGTTGTCATGGCACCGATGGCAGACGGTGCCGGGGTCTGTTGGCGGGGAATATCGGGGGGCGCGCAATGCTGGACGGGATACTGCGCAAGGCGATTGATCCCATCGTAAACCGCTGGGGCCAGCGGCTGGCGCAAGGTGGCGTTGCGGCAAACACAATCACACTGGTGGGGCTTGGGCTTGGGCTGTTGGCAGCGGCGTTGATCGCGGCGGGCGCGCCGGGTTGGCTTGCGCTGGGGCCATTGCTGGCGGGCCGGGTGGCTGATGGGCTGGACGGGGCGGTGGCGCGGGTGACCAAAGCATCAGATTTCGGCGGCTATCTGGATATTGCCTGCGACTTTTTGGTCTATGGCGCGATCCCCTTGGCCTTTGTGCTGCGCGACACAGATGCGAACGCGGCGGCGGGGGCGTTCTTGTTGTGCAGCTTTTATGTCAATGGGGCGACGTTTCTGGGCTTTGCCATTCTGGCGGCCAAACGCGGGATGGAAACCCGGGCGCGGGGCGAAAAATCGCTGTATTTCACTGCAGGACTGCTGGAAGGCGCGGAAACCATCGCCTTGTTCATCGCCTTTTGCCTTTGGCCCGCAGCCTTTGCACCGCTGGCCTGGGGCTTTGGCGCGCTGTGTTTTGTAACCGCCCTGTCGCGGGTTTTGCTGGCGCGCCGGATTTTTACCTGACCTTAATCGACGGGGCGTCGTGGTGGCGGGACGATGAAAATAAACCCCCGCCCTTGCAGCCCCCGGCGCGCAATACTAAGACTCTGTCAAGTATCCGGCGATAAATCTGAAACGGCAAAAGAGGCACGTTTGACATGCGCGATCCCATCGACCTTTACATGAATACCCTTGTGCCCATGGTGGTTGAACAAACCAGCCGTGGAGAGCGGGCCTATGACATCTTCTCGCGCATGCTTAAGGAACGGATCATCTTTCTGTCCGGCCCGGTGCATGACGGCATGTCGGCGCTGATCTGTGCGCAGTTGCTGTTTCTTGAGGCGGAAAATCCGTCGAAGGAAATTGCCATGTATATCAACTCGCCGGGTGGTGTGGTGACCTCTGGCCTGTCGATCTATGACACGATGCAATATATCCGGCCCAAGGTTTCAACCTTGGTGATCGGGCAGGCGGCGTCGATGGGGTCGCTGCTGTTGCAGGCGGGCGAAAAGGGTATGCGGTTTTCGCTGCCCAACAGCCGGGTTATGGTGCACCAGCCGTCGGGCGGCTATCAGGGGCAGGCGACCGATATCATGATCCACGCCCGTGAGACCGAAAAGCTGAAGCGCCGTTTGAACGAAATTTACGTCAAACACACCGGCAATGATTACGAAACCGTCGAAGCAGCACTTGAGCGGGACAATTTCATGTCGGCCGAAGATGCCAAAGCCTGGGGTCTGATCGACGAGATTTTCGAAAACCGCCCCAAGCTGGACGAAGTAAAGTAACGTCTTTGTCCCCGGCGCGGGCGAAGGTCCGCACCGGGGGCGTTTTCAGATTGAAGCCGCGCGGGCCTTGGCCTAGACTTGACACCAGATGCCCCTAACCGGGTGCAGCCCAGAGGATACCCATGGCGAGCAATTCCGGCAGCGACAGCAAGAATACGCTTTACTGTTCCTTCTGCGGCAAAAGCCAGCACGAGGTGCGCAAACTGATCGCGGGGCCAACCGTGTTCATTTGCGACGAATGCGTCGAGCTGTGCATGGACATCATCCGCGAAGAAACCAAAACCACGGGTCTGAAATCCTCTGACGGCGTGCCGGTGCCGCGCGATATCTGCAAAGTGCTGGATGATTATGTGATCGGCCAAGTCCATGCCAAACGCGTGTTGTCGGTGGCGGTGCATAACCACTACAAACGTCTGAACCACGCCAGCAAAACCGATATTGAACTGTCGAAATCGAACATCCTGCTGATAGGTCCTACCGGCTGCGGCAAAACCTTGCTGGCGCAGACGTTGGCGCGGATACTGGACGTGCCCTTTACCATGGCGGATGCCACCACCCTGACCGAGGCGGGCTATGTCGGCGAAGATGTTGAAAACATCATCCTGAAACTGTTGCAGGCGTCGGAATACAACGTGGAACGCGCGCAGCGCGGCATCGTTTACATCGACGAAGTCGATAAAATCACCCGCAAGTCGGACAATCCGTCGATCACCCGCGATGTGTCGGGCGAAGGCGTGCAGCAAGCACTTTTGAAGATCATGGAAGGCACCGTTGCAAGCGTTCCGCCGCAAGGCGGGCGCAAACATCCGCAGCAGGAATTTTTGCAGGTGGACACCACGAATATCCTGTTCATCTGTGGCGGCGCCTTTGCCGGTCTTGAAAAGATTATCGCCCAGCGGGGCAAAGGATCGGCGATTGGCTTTGGTGCGGCAGTGAAAGGCCCCGAAGACCGGGGGGCTGGCGAATTGTTCAAAGAATTGGAACCCGAAGATTTGCTGAAATTCGGCCTTATCCCGGAATTTGTCGGCCGTCTGCCCGTGATTGCCACCCTTACCGATCTGGATGAGGCGGCTTTGGTCACCATCCTGACCGAACCGAAAAACGCTTTGGTCAAGCAATATCAACGGCTTTTGGAAATCGAAGGCGCGAAACTGACCTTTACCACCGATGCGCTGACGGCGATTGCCAAACGCGCGATCAAACGCAAAACTGGCGCGCGGGGGCTGCGGTCAATCATGGAAGAAATTCTGCTCGACACCATGTTTGAATTGCCTGGCATGAACAATGTCGAAGAAGTTGTGGTCAACGAAGAGGCGGTCAACAACGGGGCCAAGCCGCTGTTGGTGTTGACCGAACCGAAAAAGAAAGAAGCCGCGACGGCGAGTTGACGGCAGATTTTTCGGCGAAAAATCTTCGGGAAGCCGAAAGATTTTCGCCGAAATTTTCCTGGCGAAAATTTTTCAAACCCACGCGCGGTTCTTTGCACAAGCGGCCACTGCGCCCTAGACCTTGCGGCCCCGATCGGCCATAGCTGTTGCAACCACAATCGGGGCGCACATGTATTTCCTGAAACGACTTCTGACCTGGTGGAACAGCCAGACCATCGGCACCCAAATCTTTACCGCCCGCAAAGGCATCAAGGTGGGCAGCGATGATCAGGGCAATATCTATTATCAAACCCGCGATGCCAAACGCCGCTGGGTGATTTACAATGGCGAATCCGAGGCGTCGCGCGTGTCGCCAGACTGGCATGGCTGGCTGCATTTCACCTGGGATCAGCCACCGACAACCGCGCCGCTGTCCCACAAGTCTTGGGAAAAGCCGCATGTTGAAAACCTGACCGGCTCTGCCGCCGCCTATGCGCCGCCCGGATCCATTCGGGCCAGCACCCCGGTGGCGCGGCGCGACTACGAGGCGTGGCAACCCGAATAATGGCGGAAAATCGTGCAGAAATAGCGGCCGGGGCTGTGGTGGTTGCCGCGGCGGTTGGCTTTTTGATCTATGCTTCGGGTGGGTCGAACCTTGGGGCGGGGCCTGCCAGCTATCCGTTGACGGCATCGTTCCGATCGGTTGAAGGCATCCGCTCTGGCACCGATGTGCGGCTGGCAGGGGTCAAGGTTGGCACGATCACGTCGCTAAAGCTGAACCCGGTGACGTTCTTTGCTGACGCGACGATTTCTGTCGAAAAGGACATTCTGTTGCCCGACGACACCGCGATCCTGATTTCGTCCGAGGGGCTTTTGGGCGGCAATTTCATCGAATTGGTGCCCGGCGGGTCGGTGGAAACGCTGCAGCCCGGGGATGAGATTGAAGACACCCAAGGATCGGTCAGCCTGATTTCCTTGCTGATGAAATTCGTGTCGGGCAACAACAGCGCCGATGCGCCAGCCGCACCATGATCAGGGGTATTGTCGCGGCAGCGCTGGCGTTTGCGCCGATGGCAAACGCACAGGACATGGCCACGGCATCTGGGGCGCAGTTGCGATTTTTGGATAAATTGACCGGGGCGGTGACCGATCTGACGCTGGCCACCGGGCAAACGGCGAAACTGGGGCGGCTGACCATCGCAATGAACGAATGCCGCTATCCGGCGGACAACCAGACCGCCGAGGCATTGGCGTCAATCACGGTGATTGACGCTGCAGCGCGTGATCCGGTGTTCAATGGCTGGATGGTGGCCTCCAGTCCGGCGCTGTCGGCGCTGGATCATCCGCGCTATGATGTTTGGGTGTTGCGCTGCGATGTGGCGGATTTGGCGCTGCCCGCGGTCGAAGAGGTGCCCGCAGAGGGGGACGCGCCCGCCGAGGATACCGATGCCGCCGACGGGCAGTAGCCGTCCGGGTCAAACCGGGCCTGCGCCGCAATCGCCACCGCCAACTGTGTATGATAATCGGCACGGCTGATGTCCACCGCGCCCAAGGACGCCAGATGCGGGGTCAGGAATTGGGTGTCAAACAGCCGGAAGCCGCCCGCGCGCAGCCGGTGCATCAGATAGGCAAGCGCGATTTTTGACGCATTGGTGCGGTGCGAAAACATCGACTCGCCAAAAAACGCCGCTCCCAAAGCCACGCCGTAAACGCCGCCCACCAGCGTATCATCGTGCCAAACTTCAAGGCTGTGGGCGAAGCCTGCGGCGTGCAAGGCGTCGTAAAGCGCCGCGATATCGGCGTTGATCCAGGTCTCGGCGCGGTCAGCACAGGCGGCAACAACCCGGGAAAACGCGCTGTTGGTTCGAATAGTGCAAGGACTATGGCAAATTTCGCGGGCCAACCGGCGGGAAATGTGGAAATTATCCAAAGGAAACACACCGCGGCGTTTTGGATCAACCCAATGGATTTCGGCGTCATTGCGGCTTTGCGCCATGGGGAATATCCCCAGCGCATAGGCGCGCAACAACATCTCTGGCGTGATGGTTTGCATCAGCGCCCTTCAGCGCCGCGCCGCGCAGACCGCCCAAAATTTAGCTGCCAAACTGCACTTCCAGCCATTTTTCCAGCCAATGGATGTTGTATTCGCCATTCTGAATGTCAGGCTCGGCCAACAGCATGTCAAACAGCGGCACCGAGGTTTCAATGCCGTCGATGATCAACTCACCCAAGGCGCGCCGCAACCGGGCCAGCGCCTCGGGACGGTCGCGGCCATGCACGATCAGTTTTCCGATCAGACTGTCGTAATAGGGCGGGATCGAATAGCCGGAATACAGCGCCGAATCCATCCGCACACCGAAACCGCCCGGCGCATGAAACATCCGAACCTTGCCGGGGCAGGGGGTAAAATTCGGCAATTTCTCGGCGTTGATGCGCACTTCGATGGCGTGGCCGTTTATTTCCAGCTCGTCTTGGGAGAACGACATCGGCAGACCCGCCGCCACCCGGATTTGTTCACGCACGAGGTCAACGCCGAAAATTGCCTCGGTGACGGGGTGTTCCACCTGCAGCCGGGTGTTCATCTCGATAAAGAAAAATTCACCGTCTTCATACAGAAACTCAATCGTGCCCGCGCCGATATAGTTGATGCTGGCCACCGCATCAGCACAGATTTTGCCGATTTTGGCGCGCAAGGCGGGGGTGATCACCGGGCCGGGGGCCTCTTCAAACACTTTCTGGTGGCGGCGCTGCAAGCTGCAATCGCGCTCTCCCAGATGCACAGCGCGGCCCTTGCCATCGCCAAACACCTGAATTTCGATGTGACGCGGCTTTTGCAGATATTTCTCGATATAGACTTCGTCGTTGCCAAAGGCCACTTTGGATTCGGCCCGCGCGGTGCGAAAGGCAATCTCCAGCTCTTCGGGGTTCTTGGCCACTTTCATGCCGCGCCCGCCGCCACCTGCGGTGGCTTTGATGATCACCGGAAAGCCGATATCGGCTGCGACGCCGATGGCGGTTTCGAAATCCGGCACGCCGCCGGGCGATCCGGGCACCACCGGAATGCCAAGCGCCTTGGCTGTTTCCTTGGCGGTGATCTTATCGCCCATGATGCGGATATGATCTGCCGTGGGGCCGATAAAGGTGATACCATGATCCTGCAAGGCTTGGGCAAAAGCCGCGTTTTCACTGAGAAAGCCATAGCCCGGATGCACCGCCTGCGCGCCGGTGATCTCGCACGCCGAGATGATCGCGGCCTTTGACAAATAGCTGGCCGAAGACGGTGCCGGGCCGATGCACACAGATTCGTCAGCCATCCGCACATGCATGGCGTCAGCGTCGGCGGTGGAATGCACCGCCACCGATTTGATGCCCATTTCGCGGGCGGCGCGGATCACACGCAGGGCAATCTCACCCCGGTTTGCGATCAGGATTTTGTCAAACATCGCCGCTTACTCGATGATCATCAAAGGGGCGCCGTATTCGACGGAATTGCCATCGGCAACCAGAATGCGCTTGACGGTGCCTGCGCGCGGGGCGGGAATGTGGTTCATGGTTTTCATCGCTTCGATGATCAGCACCGTCTGGCCTTCGGTCACGGTTGCACCAACGGTGACAAACGCGGCGGCACCGGGTTCTGCCGACAAATAGCACGTGCCAACCATCGGTGATGTCACAGCGCCGGGGTGTTGCGCGGGATCTTCGGGGGCGGCGGGCGAGGGTGCTGCGGCAGCGCCCGGCGCTGCATGGGCGGATGGCGGGGCGTAGTGCATTTGCGGTGCTGCGGCCATTTGCACAACGGTGGATTGTTTCATCACCCGCACTTCCAGGCTGTCATCACTGCCGTATTCGCGTTTGACCGACAGTTCGGTCAGCTCATTCTTGTTCAAAAGTTCGGCCAAGGCGGAAATGAACGCAACGTCGGCGTCTGTTGATTGTTTGCTCATGCCGTCCTCTGGTTGGCTATTTTCGGGCGGGCAGGGGCAAAGCCCGGCCAATGGTTTTGTTTGTATACCCGACGGGGCGATGGGAAAAAAGGCCCTTGACGCAGTCACCGCAAAATCCCTGCAAAATCCGGGGTGGGCAAAATTTACCGTTTGATAAAAAAATAAGCCTATGGCACGCTGATCAAATCATAGCCAAAAGGACCGCCGCCTTGTCCAACAGCCAAATGACGCCCGGCATTGCCGCCAACCGTTTGCCCGCCGCCGCCTATATCGACAATTTCACCGATGTGCAGGCGGCATTTGATCCGCATGAGGCGCGGGTGGCGTCAGACCGGTGCTATTTCTGCCACGACGCGCCCTGCATTACCGCTTGTCCGACCAGCATCGATATTCCGTTGTTCATCCGCCAGATCGCCACCGGCACGCCCGATGCGGCGGCCAAAACCATCTTTGCGCAAAACATCATGGGCGGCATGTGCGCCCGGGTTTGCCCCACAGAACAGCTCTGCGAAGAGGCCTGCGTGCGTGAGGCTGCCGAGGGCAAGCCGGTAGAAATTGGCCGTTTGCAACGCTTTGCCACTGACAGTCTGATGTCCAAGGGCATTCATCCTTTCACCCGGGCCGCACTTTCGGGCTACCGCGTGGCCGTGGTAGGCGCGGGGCCTGCGGGTCTGTCTTGCGCGCACAGGCTGGCGCTGCTGGGCCACGAGGTGACGGTGTTTGAACGGCTGCCCCGCGCGGGCGGGCTGAATGAATACGGCATCGCCACTTATAAGACCCCGGATGATTATGCGGCGGCCGAAGTGGACTGGCTGCTGAAAATCGGTGGGATCACGGTGAAAACCGGGGTGGAACTGGGCCGCGACATCACACTGGCCGGGTTGCAGGCCGATTATGACGCGGTGTTTCTGGGCATTGGTCTGGCGGGGGTGAATGCGCTGCGCAGCGCGGGTGAAGATCTGGCGGGCGTGCGCAGCGCCGTTGAATTCATTGCGGAATTGCGGCAAGTGGCGGACAAATCAACCCTGCCGATTGGCCGCGATGTGGTGGTGATCGGGGGGGGGATGACGGCGGTGGATGCCGCGGTGCAATCCAAACTGTTGGGCGCGCAGAACGTGACCATCGTCTACCGCCGTGGCCGCGACAAGATGAGCGCAAGTGGTTATGAGCAAGACCATGCCGCCCAGATCGGTGTCCGTATCCTTTATAACGCAGCCCCGGTGCGGGTGTTGGGCGAAGCGCAGGCCGAGGCGGTTGAATTTGCCTATACCAGCGACGGGCCGGATGGTTTGGCCCTGTCGGCGGAAACCTTTACCCTGAAGGCCGATCAGGTGTTCAAGGCCATCGGCCAAACCCTGACCGCCGCCCCGATTGCCCGCGACGGTGGCAAACTGGTCACGCGCGCGGGCCGCGTTTGGGCGGGCGGCGACTGTGCTGCGGGCGGGGCTGATCTGACGGTCACCGCCGTGGCCGAGGGCCGCGATGCGGCGATGGATATTCATGCAAGTCTGATGGCTTGAAGGGACACGTATCATGGCAGAGCTGACAACCAATTTCATCGGCATCAAATCTCCCAACCCGTTCTGGCTGGCCTCGGCGCCGCCCACGGATAAGGAATACAACGTGCGCCGCGCCTTTGCCGCCGGGTGGGGCGGGGTGGTGTGGAAAACCTTGGGGTCCGAAGGCCCGCCGGTGGTGAACGTCAACGGCCCGCGCTATGGTGCTGTCTGGGGCGCGGACCGGCGCCTGTTAGGCCTGAACAACATCGAGTTGATCACCGACCGTCCGCTGGCGGTGAACCTGCGCGAGATAAAGTCGGTCAAGCGCGACTATAAAGACCGCGCCATGATCATCAGCCTGATGGTGCCCTGCGATGAGATTTCGTGGCGCGATATCCTTGCCCATTGCGAAGATACCGAAGCGGACGGGGTCGAGTTGAACTTTGGTTGCCCGCATGGCATGGCCGAACGCGGCATGGGCGGTGCGGTGGGGCAAGTGCCCGAATATATCGAGATGATCACCCGCTGGTGCAAGATGCACACCCGTATGCCGGTGATCGTAAAATTAACCCCCAATATCAGCGACATCCGTAAACCCGCCGAGGCCGCCAAACGCGGTGGCGCGGATGCGGTATCGCTGATCAACACCATCAATTCGATCACCTCGGTCAATCTGGATGATTTTGCACCCGAACCGATGATCGACGGCAAAGGCACCCATGGCGGCTATTGCGGGCCTGCGGTCAAGCCGATTGCGTTGAACATGGTGGCGGAAATTGCCCGCAGCCGCGAAACCCACGGCCTGCCAATCTCGGGCATCGGCGGCATCACCACATGGCGCGATGCGGCGGAATTCATGGCCTTGGGCGCGGGCAACGTGCAGGTTTGCACCGCCGTGATGACCTATGGGTTCAAGATTGTTGCGGAAATGATATCGGGCCTGTCCGACTATATGGACGCCAAAGGCATGGCCAGCACCGCCGATCTGGTGGGCCGCGCGGTGCCGAATGTGACCGACTGGCAATTCCTGAACCTGAATTACGTGACCAAAGCGGTGATTTCCCAAGATGACTGCATCAAATGCGGGCGCTGCTATGCCGCCTGCGAAGACACCAGCCATCAGGCGATTTCGATGTCGCCCGACAGGGTGTTCAAAGTGATGGATGATGAATGCGTGGCCTGCAATCTGTGCGTCAACGTCTGCCCGGTGGAAAACTGCATCACCATGGTTGAAGTGCCTTTGGGTGCTGTCGACGAACGCACCGGGCGCAAGGTTGTCGATTATGGCAACTGGACAACACATCCGAACAATCCATCGGTGGCGGCGGAATAGAAGATTTTTCGCCGAAAAATCTTCGGCTGCCAAAAAATTTTCGCCGAAAATTTTTATGTCAACAGATCAGTTTCATTTGCCCTGCGTTGCAGATCACAATGAATTGGCCACCGATTTCGACCAGATGAAAGCCGCGGTTGCGCACTTCGCGTTCAAACGCGGCGCGGCCGATTTCGCGTTCAACGTCGCGGACGGCCCGCCGGATTACGCCGCCCTTTTGGATGGCCTTGGCGGTGAACATGGCATCGCACCATTTGGCATTCGGCATCGGTGGGGTAAACATCTGCATGACTGCAGGGTTCACGATTCTGGTTAAAATTCGGTAAACCGATCAGATCGCCAGTTGCTGACCCATTTCCACCACCCGGTTTGACGGCAGGCAATAAAACGCTGTGGCGTCGGATGCGGATTTTGTCAGCGAGATATAGACCCGCTCTTGCCAGAATGGCAGGCCCTGATGGCGGGCGGCGCGGAACGAGCGGCGGTTCAAAAAGAACGAGGTCGTCATGATGTCAAACTTTTCGCCCCGCCGCCGCGCCAGAGCCAAAGCCTTGGGAACATTGGGGGTTTCCATATAGCCAAACACCATGTTTACCCGAACGAATTTTTCGTTCAGCCGCTCCAGCGTCAGGCGGGCATCGTCGTTGACGGTCGGCGACGGGGCCACTGTGACGGTGACGATAAAGTTCTGGCTGTGCAAAACCCGGTTGTGTTTGATGTTGTGCATCAGCGCTGACGGGGCAGTATCAGGATCCTGCGTCAGAAAGACGGCGGTGCCCGGCACTTCGATCGGGCGGGATTTTTCCAGCATGCCGATCAGCTTGACCAACGGCACCGCCGATTCCGCCGCCTTGCGCTTGACGTGTTTGGTGCCGCGCACCCAGGTCCAGACCAGAAAGCACATGGTGGCTGCCATCAGCACCGGCACATAGCCGCCATCGGGGATCTTTACCATATTGGCCGCCAGAAACACCGTTTCCGCCAGCAAGATCGGCACCATCACCGCCAAAACGCCCCACAACGGCCATTTCCACGCTTTCAGGAACAGGATGAACGCCAGAATAGAGGTGATCACCATATCGCCGGTCACTGCGATACCATAAGCCGAGGCAAGGTTCGAGGAAGAGCCGAAAATCACCACCAGACACAGCACGCCCACCATCAGGATGGTGTTGACCTTGGGCAGATAAATCTGCCCCAACTGGGTGTCCGAGGTGTGGCGGATTTCCAGACGCGGCAGCAGGCCCATTTGCACCGCTTGTTGCATCATCGAAAACGCGCCCGAAATCACCGCTTGGCTGGCGATCACCGTGGCCGCCATGGCAAGGATCACCAAAGGCAGCAAGGCCCAGGCCGGTGCCATCTGGAAAAACGGATTTTCCGCGGTTTCAGGATGCGCCAGCACCAAAGCGCCTTGGCCAAGATACGACAGCGTCAGCGCGGGAAAGATCAAAATGGCCCAAGCCAGCCGGATCGGGCGGCGGCCAAAATGGCCCATATCGGCATAAAGCGCCTCACCACCGGTGACGGCCAGAAACACCGACCCCAGCACGATAAAGCTGGCCCGGCCATTTTCCACAAGGAAACTGGCGGCATACCACGGGTTCAGCGCTGCAAGAATGCCGATGTCGTCAAAGATATGGCCGATGCCCATCACTGCCATCACCACAAACCACGTCACCATGATCGGGCCAAAAAACGTTGACACCCGTTCGGTGCCCTGGCTTTGAAACAAGAACAGCCCCAGAATGATCACAATGGTCAGCGGCACCACATAATCGGCAAACTGCGGCGTCACCAGTTTCAAGCCTTCGACCGCCGACAGCACCGACATCGCCGGGGTGATGATCGCATCGCCAAAAAACAGCGAAATGCCCACAACGCCGATGGCCAGCAGCCACCCCGGACGGCGTTTCAGCGCCTGTTGCACCAAGGCCACCAGCGAAAGCGTGCCACCTTCGCCTTTGTTGTCGGCGCGCATGATCAACAAGACATATTTGATCGTGACGATCAGGATCAACGTCCAGATCAACAGCGAGATGACGCCGATCACTTCATGCCGCGCAAGGCCATTGCCGCCCGCCGCATGCAACGATTCCCGCAACGCATAAAGCGGGCTGGTGCCGATATCACCGTAAACCACACCAATGCAGCCCAGCACCAATTTTGGTAGATTTTTCTGCGGGTTATGATCTGATTTCGCAGCCTTGTCTGGGGGGGATTGCCCCTTGTCCGGCGTGGCTTTGGTCGTCGTCATTACGTGCACCATGGGCTAAACAGACCCCGCCCTCTATACGTTTGCCCGCCCTCCGTCCAGCGTGACGATGGGTATCATGTCTGCGGCGCGTCAGGGCAGCGTATCAGGGTGGGGGGCCAGCAACCGGGCAAATAGGGTTTGCAAAAATTCGCTGGCCTCGGCGAAAGGGTCATGGCCCGGCCCAAGAACGGCGCGCACTTGCACGTCAAAATCGGCGTAATGCTGGGTCAGGGCCCAGATCGAGAACAGCAGATGCACCGGATGCATCCGCGCGATGCGGCCCTGATCCATCCACAGCGTCAGGACGGCGGCCTTTTCATCGACCAGGGTTTTCAACTCGCCCTCGATGACCGCCCGCATGCGGGGCGCGCCTTGCAAGATCTCATTGGCGAACAGGCGGCTTTCGCGGGGAAAATCGCGCGAAAGTTCCAACTTCAGGCGGATATAGCCCATGATTTCGCTGACCGGGTCGCCTTGCGGGTTCAGCGCGCGCAACGGGTCCAGCCATGTGTGCAACAACTGACTAAGCAGCGTTGTATGCACGGCTTCTTTGGACGGGAAGTAATACAGCAGATTGGGCTTTGACAGCCCGGCCACATCGGCGATCTGATCCAACGTTGCCCCGCGAAAGCCGTGGGTAGAAAACACTTCTAGCGCGGCTTCCAGAATGGCCGTTGAATTGCGGGCTTGAATGCGGGTGCGGGGTTTGATCATACGAAAGCCGGGCCTTGGGTTCAGGCCCAAGTCGCGGGCGCCCCCCGCAAGGTGGCGCAAAGGCGGCGCTGATGCAAACGCCAAAGCGGCGCTGGCCTTGCAGGGGAGGCGATTATCGGTTTTGCTGCGGGGGTGTGTTCATTCTGAAAGGTTCTTGTCATGCGCCCTGCCTGCACCGCCACCCTGCTGATCGACGATCACCGCGTTCGGGTCTGGCGCTATGATTTTGCGCCGGGTGCCGAAACCGGCTGGCACCGGCATGGCCATGACTATGTCATCACCACGCTGACCGATTGCCATATGTTGCTGGAATTGCCTGAAGGTCAGACTGCAGACGCGTTTGTCGCCGCGGGCACGGTGTATCGGCGCACCGAAGGGGTCGAGCATAACGTGATCAACGGCGGTGATGCGGTGATGAGTTTCATCGAGACGGAATTGAAATAGGGTCGGCGTCAGCCCAACACTTGCCGGATCGCCGCTACCACCATGGCGTGATCCTCGCGCTGTGGCAGGCCCGACACCGTCACCACCGCCACCATCCCGGTGCCCGCCACAACAATCGGCACAGCGCCGCCATGATCAGCGAAATCAGCCGGGTCCAGCCCCTGATCTGCAAGGGTCTGATCCTTTGCGCGGTTGCGGGTGCCGACCAGCATCGAGCTTTGGGCAAACATCAAGGCGACATTGCTTTTGCGCCGCGCCCACATGTCGTTCAACGGGGCCGCGCCGGGCGTGCTTGCATGAAACAACACCCGGTTGGCGGTGCGGATATTGATCACCACGCCCAAGTTGTCGCGCTGCGCTTGCGCCATCAAAACAGTGCCCAATTCCCAAGCCCGGGTTTCATCAAAGGCGGTAAAGATCAGGGTTGCGGCCTCGGCCAGAAAATCGTCCACAGTTTGGTCAGGTTTGGTCATCATCGGCCTTTGTCAAAACACCGCCGCAAAGCGCGGTGGAATCGTGTAGGTTTTGCGGTTGTGCAGCTTGTCATGCCGCCAGATGCCGTTTTCAACATCCTGCACCCAGCTTTTGGTGATCTTTGCCCGCTGCCAGCCAAAACTGAAATCGGTGTCAATCGGCGGGCCAGTATCGACAAAACTGTGCAAGAAATGATCCATCTCGGCCGCGCCCTTGGACCAGCCCGCACCTGCCACACCCTCGACGCCCTTGTGCGTGCCTGCCATCAGGCCTTGCCGGTTGGCTTGCCGCGCCAGCAGCATGGTGTGATCGGCAAACCGCAGGTGGAACAAGAACAACTGCGGGTCCAGATGCAGCTGCGGGAAGTCGGAATAATGGCCGCCAAGGCTGAAGGTCAGCGCGCGCGCGGTGATGCAGGGTTTGCAATAGCTGGCATTGATGCGGCCAAAGCGGCGTTGCGACAGGATCGGCGCGCCAGCGTGCAAGGCGTGCGGTTCCAGATCAAGCCGGTGCAATACTTCGATGGCAAAGGGCGAGATAACGCCGACCTCGCGCGCCCGGCCGATCAGATCCAGCAGGCCGGTGTCGCACCCCGGGTCTGCCACGATAATCTCGTCAACGTCGTTGAACACCACCACGTCGAAGCGGCCCAGCAACAGGCGGGTAAAGTCCGAAATCATCTGCCAGCGTAGGCGGTCCCAACCGGGGCCGGGCACCAAATGCGGCAGAGTTAAAATCTGGCAGCCCTGGGCCTGCGGTGGTAAAACCCGCTGCGCGCCATCGACCAGGATAAACAGCTGATCCTTGGGCACAAAACGCGCGTAATAGTCGATCCAGATCGGCAGGAAAAACGGCTCGTCGCCGACCATGGTGGCAAAAGCGATGCCGCGGTGTTGGGCATCCTGCGATTGGGGCTGATGTCGCGGCTCTGGATCAGGCATCGGGTTTAAGGGTCCACCAAAGATTGGGCTGCGCAGATCATGTTGCAGATACAGGGCCAGATCAACCGGTTTTGCACGCGCTAAACCGCGCCGATGCCGCGCAGGATCATGGTTTTGACCGATATTTTCGCCGCCCGCCACTGCGCATCCGACAAAGGCGCACCGCCGTTCAGCGTTTCAATCTGATGGCCGAAATCGGCGTAATGCTGGGTGGTGGCCCACAGCATATAAAGCAGATGTTCGGGATTGACGGCGGCCATGCGGCCCTCATCTATCCAGCGCTGGATCAACGCCACCCGCCCCATGGTCCAGTCGCGCAGGGTGGTTTCCAGATAATCCTGTATAACCGGCGCGCCGTGCATCACTTCGGATGCCCATACCTTTGATCCATCGGCATGGCGGCGCGAGATTTCCATTTTGGCGTCAATATAGGCGCCGATACCTTCGACCGGGCCGGGGGCGTGATCCATGCTGTCCGCCGCGTGCAACCAGATCTCGAAGATGTTCTGCACCACTTTGCGGTAAAGTTCTTCTTTCGAGGTGAAATAATAATGCAGGTTCGCCTTGGGCAGCCCGGCCACATCGGCGATCAATTGCATCGTGGCCCCGCCAAAGCCCGCCTCGGCAAAGACTTTTTCGGCTGCCTGCAAAATAAGCTGCTCGTTCTGTTGGCGGATCTCGTTGCGCCGCAACGGGCGAAGGGTGTCAGACATTGCAAAACCCGTCAGATAAGTGTTGACCGCTTGGTCAGGTTCTATAGCCTTTTGCTTGACCATACGGTCAGGAAAAGATTCGCTGCAAGGGGCATCAAGACCTCTGTGGCACGGGGAGACCATCATGCCAGCCGAAGCGCCAGCAACAGGGGCCAATCAGCGCATCAATGCCGCGCGGTTGTGGGACAGTCTGGACCAGATGGCGCAGATCGGCCCCGGCGTGGCGGGCGGCAACAACCGCCAGACGTTGACGGATGCCGATTCTGCGGGCCGTCATCTGTTTGCGCGTTGGTGCGCCGATGCGGGCCTGACCATGGGCGTCGATACCATGGGCAATATGTTTGCCACCCGCGCGGGCACCGAAGATCTGGCCCCGGTTTATATGGGCAGTCATCTGGACACCCAACCGACCGGAGGGCGCTATGACGGCGTGCTGGGCGTGCTGGCGGGGCTGGAAGTGGTCCGCACGATGAACGATCTCGGGTTGCAAACCCGTCATCCGATTGTGGTGACGAACTGGACCAATGAAGAAGGCGCGCGCTTTGCCCCGTCGATGCTGGCGTCGGGCGTCTTTGCGGGCTTGCATACCGAAGATTACGCGAAAAGCCGCCGCGATCCGGACGGCAAGGTTTTTGGCGAAGAGTTGGCGCGGATCGGCTGGGTCGGCGACGAAGTGGTCGGCGCGCGCAAGATCCACGCGATGCTGGAGTTGCACATCGAACAGGGGCCGATTTTGGAGGCCGAGGGCCGCATGATTGGCGTTGTCACGCACGGGCAGGGGCTGTGGTGGCTGGAGGTGACGCTGACGGGGCGTGATGCGCATACCGGGTCCACGCCGATGAACATGCGGCTGAATGCGGGGCTGGGCGCCGCGCGCATCGTGGAACGCGTGCATCAGATCGCCATGGCGCATCAGCCGGGGGCGGTGGGCACGGTTGGCCAGACGCTTGTGTTCCCGAATTCGCGCAATGTGATCCCGGGCCGGGTGGTGTTCACGGTCGATATCCGGTCGCCCGATCTGGGCAAACTCGATGCGATGCGCGGCGAGGTGGAACGCGCCGTGGCTGCGGTGGCTGTGGACCTGGGCTTGGGGTTTGCGATTGAAGCGGTCGGCCATTTCGACCCGGTGACGTTTGATGCGGGGCTGGTTCAGGTGGTGCGGGGTGCGGCAGAGCGGTTGGGGTATTCCCACATGGATATCATCTCGGGCGCCGGCCACGATGCCTGCTGGATCAACCGGGTTGCCCCCACAGTGATGGTGATGTGCCCCTGCGTGGGCGGGCTGTCGCATAACGAGGCGGAGGAGATCAGCCCGGAATGGGCGGCGGCGGGGACGGATGTGTTGCTGCACGCGGTGCTGGATGTGGCGGGGGTGGTGGGGTGAGGGTCAGGGGCTTTCTCGTCCCGGGCCTGACCCGGGACCTCTTTCAGACGCATTCGCCGCCAACAGCGCAAGGCCCCGGATCAGGTCTCGGGCGGGATACACACATCCTTAACCTTGTTGCGCCAAACCGGTTGCATGCAACATTTCGTCTACATCATGGCCTCACGCCCCTGCGGTGCCATCTATATCGGCAGAACGGCAAACCTTGCCGCGCGGGTCGAGGCGCACCGCACAGGTCTGTCTGTGCATACGGCGAAATACAAAATCCGCAGTTTGGTCTGGTTCGAGGTGCACGAGGATTTCGAGACCAGTTTGCGGCGCGAACGCAGCCTCAAACGCTGGCCGCGTGCATGGAAGAACACGCTGATCGCCGCGCACAACCCAAACTGGCAGGACGTGACCGCGCATATCCCAGTTTAGACAAACCCCGCCCCGGGCGTGACCCGGGACCTCTGTCACATTACCGCGCACTCCGCGCCGAGAGGTCCCGGGCCACGCCCGGGACGGGATTTCCCGCATCCATGAGGAGCGGTCCATGACCACAATCATCAAAAACGGCACCATCGTCACGGCGGACCTGACCTACCCCGCCGACATCGCCATTGACCATGGAAAGATCACCGCCATCGGCCCTAACCTCAAGGGCGACACCACGCTCGATGCCTCCGGCTGCTACGTCATGCCCGGCGGGATTGATCCGCATACGCATCTGGAGATGCCGTTTATGGGCACCTATTCGGCGGATGATTTTGAGAGCGGCACGCGGGCGGCGCTGTCGGGTGGCACCACGATGGTGGTGGATTTCGTGCTGCCGGGGCAGGGGCAGGGGCTGATGGATGCCATGCAGATGTGGCACAACAAATCGGGGCGGGCGACCTGTGATTACAGCTATCACATGGCGATTACCTGGTGGGGGGAGCAGATTTTCAACGACATGAAAACCGTCACCGAGGCGGGGATCAATTCGTTCAAGCACTTCATGGCCTATAAGGGCGCGTTGATGGTGAATGATGACGAGATGTTCGCCTCATTCTCCCGCTGTGCAGAACTGGGGGCGATGCCGTTCGTGCATGCCGAAAACGGCGATGTGGTGGCGGAGTTGCAGCGCAAGTTGACGGCGGCGGGGAATACCGGCCCCGAGGCGCATGCGTTCTCGCGGCCCCCCGAGGTAGAGGGCGAGGCCACCAACCGTGCGATCATGATTGCCGACATGGCGGGGGTGCCGGTGTATATTGTGCACACCTCTTGTGAAGAGGCGCATGAGGCGATCCGGCGGGCGCGGATGAACGGGAAACGGGTGTATGGTGAACCTTTGATCCAGCATCTGACCTTGGATGACAGCGAATACCGCAACCCCGACTGGGACCATGCCGCGCGCCGCGTGATGTCGCCACCGTTTAGGGATAAGCGGCATCAGGATAGCCTGTGGGCGGGCTTGGCCGCGGGATCGTTGCAGGTGGTTGCGACGGATCATTGCGCTTTCACCACCGCGCAAAAGCGGTTTGGCGTGGGGGATTTTACCAAAATTCCCAATGGAACCGGTGGCTTGGAAGACAGGATGCCGATGCTGTGGACGCACGGGGTGGCGACGGGGCGGATCACGATGAACGAATTCGTGGCGGTTACTTCAACAAACATAGCCAAAATATTGAATTGTTACCCAAAAAAGGGTGCGATCCTTGTGGGGGCGGACGCGGATATCGTGGTGTTGGACCCGAAGAAAACCAAGACCATATCAGCGACCAATCAGCAGTCATCCATTGATTACAACGTGTTCGAGGGTAAAGTTGTGACGGGCCTGCCACGCTTTACCCTGACGCGTGGCCATGTGGCGATCAAGGATGGTGCGGTGAAAACCCGCGAAGGCCACGGGCAGTTCGTGGCGCGACCTCCGAATGGGGCGGTGAACCGGGCGCTGAGCCAGTGGAAGGATCTGAGCGCCCCGAGGCCGGTGGTGCGGACGGGTGTTCCGGCGAGTGGGGTTTGAGTTTGTGATGACGCAGATGGATTTCGTGACACAAACTAAGGCATCGGAATGAAGGATACCCTAACCCATAGCCCCGTGATCGAAGCGCGCGACCTGAACCTGGTGTTTGAAACCGGTGACGGGCCGGTACAGGCGCTGAAAGATGTCAACCTGCAGATAAATAAAGGGGATTTTGTTTCTTTTATCGGGCCAAGTGGCTGTGGCAAGACTACGTTCCTGCGGGCAATCGCGGCTTTGGAAACCCCGACCAGTGGCAGCTTGACGGTCAACGGCATGACCGCGGATCAGGCTCGCCGTGCGCGGGCTTATGGCTATGTGTTTCAGGCGGCGGGGCTGTATCCCTGGCGCACGATTACCGGCAACATCAGGTTACCGCTTGAAATCATGGGATTTTCCAAGGTAGAACAAGCGGAACGGGTGGGGCGGGTGTTGGAGTTGGTGGAGCTTTCGGGCTTTGGGCGCAAGTTTCCCTGGCAGCTTTCGGGCGGCATGCAGCAGCGCGCGTCGATTGCCCGGGCGCTGGCCTTTGATGCCGATATCCTGCTGATGGATGAGCCTTTCGGGGCGCTGGATGAAATCGTGCGGGATCACCTGAACGAAGAATTGCTGAAGCTTTGGAACCGCACCGGCAAAACCATTGCATTTGTTACCCATTCCATTCCTGAGGCGGTATATCTTTCGACCAAGATCGTGGTGATGAGCCCACGTCCGGGCCGGATCACCGACGTGATCGACAGCGTTTTACCGCGCGAAAGGCCGCTGGGCATTCGCGACAGCACGGCGTTTATCGAGATATCGCAACGGGTGCGCGAAGGGTTGAGGGCAGGGCATGCAGAGGATGTTTGAAGCGATGGACATTCAACGCACAACCGTTGCACAATCCATGCACATGGAAACGCTGCGATGAGCGGCGGGTTGATCCTGTGGCTGTGCGGCGCGATGGCGGTGTTCATTGCCGCCAATTCGGTGCTGAAAACCTATGCCGGTTCCGGTTCGATCCCCACCTTGATCGGAGCACTGCTGCTGTTTTGTGTCGGCAACATCATGATGGTGCGACTGATGCGCGAAAGTGGGTTGGGGGTGGCGATTGCGGTATCGTCGATCGCACAACTGGTACTGATCGGCGGTGTGGCGTTTCTGTTTTTCGGCGAGCGGCCAAGCGGGCTGCAACTGGCGGGGATGGCGTTGGGCGTGGTGGCGGTGGTGATGATCGTCTGGCCGCAGGGCGGCGGGGCATGAAACAGCTTGCGCTGATCGTGGCCGGCTGGGCCGCCGAATGAGCAGGGCGTGGCCGATCCTGAGCGTCGTGGCTGCCATCGTGGCGATCTGGTACGCGGCGGCGATCTGGATGAATGCCACGTGGACCTATGATCAGGCCGCGCGGGCCGGGGTGCAGGTTTCGCTGGGTGAGGTGGTGGCGGACACCCTGCATCAGGAACGGCCCGTGCTGCCGGCGCCGCATCAGGTGATCCGCGAACTTGTGAAATCCACCCTCGGGATAAGCGTCACCTCCAAGCGGTCGCTGGTCTATCACGCCTGGGTGACGATTTCGGCCACGCTTCTGGGGTTTGTGATCGGCACCCTGGCCGGGATTCTTCTGGCGGTGGGGATCGTGCACAACCGGGCAATGGACATGTCGGTGATGCCCTGGGCGATCGCCAGCCAGACCATCCCGATCCTCGCAATAGCACCGATGATCATCGTGGTGCTGAATTCGATGGGGGTGACGGGGCTGGTGCCGAAGGCGGTGATCTCGGCCTATCTGAGTTTTTTTCCGGTGGTGGTGGGGATGGTGAAGGGCTTGCGCAGCCCCGAAGCCGCGCAGCTTGATTTGCTGCGCACCTATTCGGCGGGGGGCAATCAGGTGTTCTGGGGGCTGCGTTTGCCGTCTTCGGTGCCCTATCTGTTTACCTCGCTGAAGGTGGGGGTTGCGGCGTCGCTGGTGGGGACGATCGTCGGGGAATTGCCGACCGGCGCGGTGGCGGGGCTGGGTGCGCGGCTGTTGAGCGGCAGCTATTACGGGCAGACCGTGCAGATCTGGGCGGCGCTGTTCGTGGCGGCGATAGTGGCAGCATCACTGGTCGCGTTGATCGGCGTCGCCGAGCGGGCGACACTGCGGCGGATGGGGATCAGGCCATGAGCGTTGCCACGACGATGGATTGGCGGCTGGGGCTGATACTGGCGATGTGGCTGGGGGCGTGGCTGCTGAATTCCGGGCTTGCTCTGCAGCAACAGCGGTTTGTGCGCTACGCGGTGCCAGCGGTTTTCGGGGTAACGCTGTTGGTGTTGTGGGAGATGGTGGTCACGCTTTACGGTGTCAGCCCGGTGATCTTGCCCGCTCCCACGGCGATTGGCGTCCGTATTGCCGCAGAACTGCCGACGCTTTGGCTTGATTTCGTGCAGACCTTTCTGAAAGGGGCGCTGACCGGCTACGTCATCGGTTGCGCTGCCGCGGTGTTGGTGGCGATAGCGATTGACCGCTCGGCGTTTTTGCAGGCGGGTCTGCTGCCGGTGGGAAATTTTGTCGCAGCCCTGCCGATTGTCGGAATAGCACCGATCATGGTGATGTGGTTCGGGTTTGACTGGCATTCAAAAGCGGCGGTGGTGGTGATCATGGTGTTCTTTCCGGTGCTGGTGAACACGGTGGCGGGGCTTGCGGCATCCGAGCGGATGCAGCGCGATCTGATGGCGACATGGGGTGCCAGTTACTGGCAGGGGTTGTGGAAGCTGCGCTTGCCCGCAGCGATGCCGTTCATTTTCAATGGATTGAAAATTGCCTCGACCCTGGCGCTGATTGGCGCGATCGTGGCCGAGTTTTTCGGCAGCCCGACGCGGGGCATGGGATTTCGCATCACCGCAGAAATCGGGCGGCTGGGGCTTGACATGATCTGGGCCGAGATCGCGGTGGCGGCCTTGGCGGGATCGGCCTTTTACGGGGCGATCGCGCTGATCGAACGGGGGGTGACATTCTGGCACCCTTCGCAGCGCAAATGAAAAGGCCCCGGCACCGCGCGAGTGCCGGAGACTGCTGATTTCAGTCACAAACGATACGCAGCTATCAGGCAGCCTTGCGGCTGCGGAAAGCAGCCACAGCACCTATCGCGCCCAGCAGCAATGGAAGCGATGCCGGAAGCGGAACCGGGTTAGCGATGGGGTGGACGCCCCCTCTGACGGCATCTTTGTGCCAAGGTAGGGCGTGGTTTGGCTCTATAAAGGAGGAAGCGTCGATGGATGAGGTTAGCATAATCGGGCTGGATATCGCCAAGAATACGTTTCAGGCGCA
>JANPLZ010000057.1:0-27831 GCA_031422555.1 Cypionkella sp.
CGGGTATAGCCGTCAATCAACGCCGCCTCTTCGTATTCGCGCGGTATCTCGTCGATAAACCCCTTCAGCAGCCAGACCGCCAGACTGATATTTACCGCCGTATACAGCAAAATCATGCCCAGATGCGTGTCCGAAAGGCCCAATTGGCGATACATCAGGAAAATTGGGATCGCCACGGCGATGGGCGGCATCATCCTTGTGGACAGGATGAAAAACAACAGATCGTCCTTCAGCGGCACCTTGAAGCGTGAAAAACCATACGCCGCCAAGGTGCCCAAAACGATGGACAGGAACGTCGAACCAAAGCCGATGATCACCGAATTCATGAACCGCTCGCCAAACTTTGACGGACCGACGATGACCATATCGCGCGACCGCGCCACCCGGTCGGCCAATGTTTCGGGCGGTGGCAAAGCGGCCAGTTGTTCCGGCGTCACCCGTGTGCGGGTGGTGAACAGGTTAACATAGCCTTCCAAGGACGGTGCAAAGATCACTTTTGGCGGATAGCTGATGCTGTCGGGGCCAGATTTGAACCCGGTGATCATGATCCAGACAATCGGCAGAATGGTGATCAGCGCATAGGTGACCACCAGAAATCCAGCCACCCATTTTTGCCGCCCCGATGGTTCTGTTATGGAATAGCTCATCGTTCTTTGACCTTATTCAGGGCTTTGACGTAGATCGAGGCTAGGCCAAAGACCGTAACAAACAGGATAATCGCGTAGGCCGAGGCATAGCCGGTGCGCCATTTCTCAAACGCTTCGCGTTTCAGGTTGATCGAGGTTAATTCGGTCGTAGACCCCGGCCCGCCACCCGTAAGCTGCACCACCAGATCAAACATCTTGAAATTCTCGATGCCGCGAAACAACACGGCCAGCATCAGAAACGGCAGCACCATCGGAATGGTGATGGTGAAAAACTGCCGCAGCTTGGACGCGCGATCAATTTCTGCGGCCTCATAAATATAGTCGGGAATAGACCGCAGCCCCGCCAGACAGATCAGCATCACGAACGGCGTCCACATCCAAGTATCGACTATCACGATAGCCCAGGGTGCCAGACTGACCGACCCGATCATCTGAAAGCTGGACGGATCAACGCCCGAGAAAAACGAAACGATGTAATTGAACAACCCGATTTGCGGCTGATACAAAAACGTCCAGAAATTTCCCACCACCGCCGGCGACAGCATCATCGGCAGCACGATGATCGTGGTCCACATGTCTGATCCGCGAAATTTGCGGTTGATCAGCCAGGCAAGGGTAAAACCGATCAAGACTTGCAACAGGATGGTCCAGAACAAGAAATGCGCGGTGGCCTGCATTGACGCCCAAGTGTCGGGATCGGTCAGAATTTTGCGGTAGTTGTCCAAACCCACCCATTCAACCTCTTTTCCCGGCCGGTTGGCGCGAAAATTGGTGAACGACAACCGAATCGTCCAGATCAGCGGGAATATGTTGACCGCCAACAACAAAACGATCGTCGGCCCAACAAACAGCCAGGCGATGGCGCGGTCAGACAGGCCACGCACCCGGCGTGCGAACGGCTTTGGCGTCGCGTTGGCCGCGCGCATGATGGGGGATTGCGACATGTGATGTTCCTGTAGGGGATTGGGGCATCCCGGTGGATTTGGGATGCCCCCGCGTCAGTCGCCCTTGGCCCGGGCGGTTGACTGACAAAGGCGGTTGCAGTGCAGACGAAACAAACACTGCCAAAAACTGGCCTGCCTGCGCTGCAGATCGACTTACAGCTTGCCTTCTTCTTCGAAAATGCCGGTCCAATCAACGATCAGCCCGTCCAACGCTTCTTTTGCGGTGCCCTGATCGGCCACAACATAATCATGCATCCGCTTTTGCATCGCCAACAACAGCTCGGCGTAGACCGGCTCTTGCCAAAAGTCCTGCACGCCCGACATCGCTTCAAGGAAATCACCGGCGAAAGGCTGACTGGTTACGAAAGACGGATCGTTCAGCACCGCGTTTGAACAGGAATAGCCGCCCAGTTTCCACCATTTGGCCTGCACATCAGCCTTGGCGAACCACTTGATGTATTCCAAAGCTGCGTCTTGCTTGTCGGAATAGGCCACCACCGAAATGCCCTGACCGCCCAAAGTAGACGCCGCAACCTTTTGGCCGGGGTTCACAAAAAAGTCGATCTTGCCTTCCAGCGCCGCGTCCTGCGCCAGGCCGGGGAAGAACGCAAACCAGTTCATGCCCATGGCAACCTGTCCAGATTTGAACGCATCCAACGTCTCACCCATGTAGGCATTGGTATAGCCGGGGGGGGTATTTTTATAAAGTTCCTTGTAGAATTCAAGCCCAGCCACCGCGTCGGCGCTGTTGACGGCCCCTTCCATGTCATACTTGCCGGGGGTGTTTTCATATTTGAAACCAAAGGGATACAACGCACTTGTGATGCCCATTGTAATGCCTTCGGACCCTCGCTCGGTAAAGATCGACGCACCATAAACGGTCTGGCCATCAATTTCACGCCCGTTAAAGAATTTGGCGATGTCCAGCAATTCCAATTGGGTTTTCGGCTCTGCCAGATCGCGGCCATAGGCGGCTTTGAATTCCGCGCGCAGATCTTCACGGGCAAACCAATCTTTGCGGTAGAACCACCCGTTGGCATCACCCATCGCGGGCAGGGCGTAATAATTCGGCGTGCCCTTTGGCCAGGTCGAATAGGCATTCACGGTCGCCGGGGCAAAATCATCCATGCTTATGCCTTCTTTGTCGAAGAAGTCGTTCAGCTTGACGTAATGGCCGTTTTCAGCGCCGCCGCCGATCCACTGACTGTCACCGATCAGCAAATCACACAGCTTGCCGCCCGAGTTCAGCTCATTCTGAATACGATCGCCAAAATTTGGCCACGGAATGAATTCGAATTTCATCGTATGACCGGATTCGGCTTCAAATTCCTTGGAAAGTTCAACCAAGGCATTTGCCGGATCCCAAGCAGCCCAGCACAGCGTCAATTCTTCCGCCATCGCGGCATTTGTGGCCAGTGTTGAAACAGAAAGCGCGGCCATTGCCAGCGCTGTTTTGCGAAATTTCATTGGTAGTCCTCCCATTGATCCCGGATTTCGAATCGAGTCCGCACCGGGCTGTCAAATTGTTAACCGAAACATCCCCAGTCCGTCCAGTCATTTTTGAGGTGCGCACCTCAAATTTTGAAAATCCTTAGTCGAGGTTGTCTTTTACCAATATCTCGATGCGGATGCGCTCTTGCTCTGCCATGATGGGCCGCTGATCCCGGGTGGCGCGCAGGGTGCGGATGGCGCTGCGGATGATGTGGCCAAGGTCTTGGGTGATCACGGCATCCAATTGATCACGACGCAATCCGTCGCGGGTTGTTTCGGTCAATTCATGCGCAATGATCCGGATTTTACCGATCAATCCCATTTGCGCCAGCAGTCCCATCATCACCCGGTTGCCGCCGCCCATGGAATAGATTCCCTGCAAATCAGGATGGGTCGACAACATCCGGCGCAAGGCCGTGTCCAGCGTCACCGGATCGTCGTGGCCTTCGATCGTTGCCAGCACTTCGATCTGCGAAAACCCTTGGGCAATTGCCTGATCAAATCCCAAACGACGGTCAAGACTATCCCATGCCTGCAGCGAACTGGTCATCACTGCCACCTTGGCCTTGCCTTGCGGCAGCATTTTGCCCATCAAGCTGCCAGCGGTGCGTCCGGCTGCCAAGTTATTGATGCCAATAAAGTAATCAACACCAGAGTTTGGCAAATCCGAGATAATCGCCACCGTCGCCACCCCGCGCGCGCGCAACCGCCGCACCGCATCGCGCAAAGGCGGGGTTTCCAGCGCCATGATCACCACGCCGTCAACACCGTCGGGCGCAATCAGATCCAGCGAGCCCGCCAAAGCGTGCGGATCGTCACCTTCAAACTGTTCCAGCCGCAAATCAACCCGGTCCGCAATGGCGGCTTTGGCCGTCTTTTTCACCGCAAAACAGACTTCGGTCAGAAACTGGCCGTTCCCTTTGGGCACAAAGGCAATCACCTTGAAATCACGTTTGCGCGCCAGATTTGCCGCGAACGGATCGCGCACAAAGCCGATTTTTTCGATGGCCTGATTGACCTTGTCAACCGTGACCTGCCGCACACCGGGACGCGAGTTCAGCACTCGGTCAACAGTGGCAAGGCTGACGCCCGCGGCATCTGCCAAATCATTGATGGTTGGACGTAACATATTGGCCCCGCGCCGCGCTGTGATCTTATACTGTCAATGAGGTGCGCAAATCAAATGCAACGTTTTGCGCTGCCTTCACTTTGCAGCAGCACGCTTTGAGTCATATTTGCCGTGCAGTTGGTCGATCAGCCGCATGACAGAGCCAAAATGAACAAAGAGTCAGGTATTGGTCCAGCCACCATCAATCAAATGCGTGGTCCCCGTGGTATAGGCCGCCTCATCGGACGCCAGATACACCACCAAAGCGGCAATTTCTTCGGCCCGGCCAATCCGGCCAATCGGTTGGCGGGCAATAAACGCCTTTTTCGCCGCGTCATAGTCACCGGTGGCATGCAGCCTTTGCTCCAATGACGGACTTTCCACTGTGCCGGGACAGATCACGTTACAGCGGATGCCTTGGGTGATGAAATCGGCGGCAATTGCCTTGCTGATACCGATCACACCGGCCTTCGAGGCACCGTAGACAAAGCGGTTCGGGGCGGCGATAACCGACGACACCGCCGAAGCCATATTTATGATACTGCCGCCACCGGCTGCCAGCATACCGGGCAAAAATGCTCGGCACATCCGGTACATCGCGGTCATATTCAGATCAAGGCTAAAGGCCCATTGATCTTCGTCACAGTCCAGAATGTTGCCCGCCGCAACAAAGCCCGCGCAATTGAACAGCACGTTCACATCGCCCGCCGCCGCAACAGCCGCCGCGATAGACGCCGGATCGCGCACATCCAGCACCCGGGTTTCGATGGCGTCATGCTGCAAGGTTGCCAGTGTGTCGGCGTTCAGATCGGTGGCAATAACCTGCGCGCCCTCTTGTGCCATGGCAAGGGCACTGGCGCGGCCAATTCCCTGCCCCGCCGCCGTAATCAGCACCCGCTTGCCCGTCAACCGTCCCATACCCGCAATCCTGTCTGACCAAAGTTGTTGCCAGTTTTGGCCAGAACGCGGGCGGGCTGCAAGGCAAAATCGCCCCAAACGCAGGCGGGTTAACCGGGTTGGATGGCCCGATCAATCGCTTCGGTGATCACGGTCGCCGTCGGTTCGGTGTCTGATCCCCAAGCCGCAATAAACTGCCCATCTGCGCCAAGCAAAACCTTGTTGAAATTCCAGTCCGGCACAAAGCCAGCAGTATCGCGCAGCCAGCCAAACAGCGGATGCAGATCGCCACTGGCCACATGTTCGATCGTGGTCATCGGCAGGGTCAGGGCATAATTCAGGTCGCAAAACTCTTTCACCGCGGCGTCCGAGGCCAATTCTTGATTGAAATCATTCGACGGCACCGCCAACACAATGGCGCGGCCCTGATACTGATCCGACAGAACCTGCAGTGTCTGATACTGCGGGGTATAGCCGCACATAGAGGCGGTGTTGACGATCAAAACCGGCATACCGCGCCAATCCGATGTCTCGTAGGTGCCGCCGTCGATTGAGGCAAACCTAAAGGCTGGCGCATCGACGCCACCAGTGGCGGCACTTGCCATCCACAGGATGCTAACCACCAACGCGCCATGGCTAATCTTTTTGCTCATCGGACTGCTCCTTAATATTTGCATTTTATACGCCGCGTGGGGGTAGACCAGATCACTCGCGGGCCAATTCATCGCGCAAAGGCACGGCAATAAACTTGTGAAAACTGGGATCGGCCCGGATGCCCAAGGCGCGCTCGGGCTGCCAGACAAATCACGCTGGGTGCCCCCGCGCCAAAGATCGCACTTTTGGTGGCTGCAAACCTTTTGTGCAGCCCCGCAAGCCTGACATCCGTTTCGACGTGGCCCAGCCAGGAAAGTTACGCGCCCTGACCGGCGACACTTGCCGCGATCACCAGCCACGACGTTATTTCGGTGATTTGCTGGGCGGCCCCCAACACATCGCCGGTTTGCCCGCCAATCTGGCGCAGGGCCAGCGTGCCTAGGCCAACCAACGCAAAGGCCACCGCCAGCGTCACAAAAACTGCAACCAGCGGCCCCAGCAAGACAACGGCCCCCGCCACCCCAATTGCGCCCGCAATCGCCGCACCTGTCCAATCCCCCCCCGATGCCGACCGGCCCAAGCCATTGTCGCGGGCCGGTGGCAAGGCCACCATCAGCGCGGGCAATCCGGCACGGCTGACCACCGCCACCGCCACGACGGCGCAAACCGCACTGGCGGGGCTTATGGCAGCGACAAATGCCAGCGCTTGCCAACGCAATCCAATCGACAAAATCAACGCCAAAGTGCCGTAACTGCCGATCCTGCTGTCGCGCATGATCTCCAGCTTGCGCGCGCGGGTCTGTCCGCCGCCAAAGCCATCCGCCAGATCGGCAAGACCGTCTTCGTGCAACGCGCCCGTGGCCAGAACCGCCGCAACCACCGCAAGGCCCGCAGCCAACAGCGGGGGCAGCCCAAACCAATGGGCAACCGACACCGCAAGACCCGCCACCGCGCCGACGATCAATCCCACCAAAGGAAACGCCCATGCCGCATCGCGCAACTGGGGCGCCGCCCCGGCAATATTTCCCGCAGGCAGCCGCGTCAGCAGCATCATCGCCACCTGAACCTGCGCCAAGACCTGCCGCGCGTCTGTCATGCTTCAGAGACCCCGGCCTCGCCGAAGGTGGCCATGCCGTTGTGGCATTCAAGGGCTGCGCGCAAAATGCCCAAAGCCAGGGCAGCACCCGATCCTTCGCCCAACCGCATGTCAAATTCCAAAATCGCGCGTTTGTTGATGGCCGCCAGCAGATGGCGATGGCCCGGCTCGGCACTGGCATGGCCGACAAGGCAATGATCCAGCAACGCCGGGTCTGCCGCATACAGCACCGCCGCCGCCGCCGAACAAATGAACCCGTCCAGAATAACCGGAATGCGCGCCGCCCGGGCCGCCAGCACCGCGCCGCAAATCGCTGCTTGCTCGCGCCCGCCAAGGGCTGCCAGCACATGCGCCGCATTCAGCCCATGATGCCGCGCAAGGCCCGCCTTTATCGCCGATACTTTGCGCGCGATACCATCCGCGTCCGACCCGGTGCCCGGCCCCACCCAATCGGCAACCTCGCCCCCAAACAGCGCCGCACACAGCGCCGCCGCAACCGTCGAATTGCCAATACCCATTTCACCCAAGATCAGCACATCCGCCGCAGTATCGACCGCCGCAGCCCCGGCATTCATCGCGGCCAGACAGTCAGCACCGCTCATGGCGGGGCCGGTGGTGAAATCGGCCGTGGGCCGGTCCAGATCCAGCGCAATCACCGACAGCGCGGCCCCATTTGCCCGGCACAACTGGTTGATCGCCGCCCCACCTGCGGTAAAGTTGGCCACCATCTGCGCGGTCACCGCTTGGGGATAAACATTCACCCCTTGGGCGCAAACCCCGTGATTGCCCGCAAACACCAATGCCTGCGCACGGGTGATCGTTGGGCGTGCGGTGCCACGCCACCCTGCCATGAACACCGCCAAATCTTCCAGCTTGCCCAAGGAACCCGGTGGTTTGGTCAGGCTGTTTTGCCGCGCCTGTGCGGCCGCAATCATCGCATCATCAGCGCTGGGCAATTGCCCCGCCAAAGTGGCTAGTTGATCCAGTGAATTCAAAACAAACGTCATCGGCTATTTCACTTTCATTGGCAGGCCTGCAACGGCAAGGATAACCTCGTCAGCCGCACCCGCGATCCATTGGTTCAAAGTGCCTGCCGCATCGCGAAAGGCGCGGGCAAGGGCGTTTTCGGGAACAATGCCAGAGCCAACTTCGTTGGTGACAAAGATGATCGGATCCTTTTGGCCGGGCAGCACCGCCAGAAGATTCTGAGCGGCCATGCGCCAGTCAAGATCGGCCAGCATCATATTGGTCAGCCACAACGTCAGGCAATCCACCAGCCGCGGCCCCTGCCCATCGGTGGCTGCCAGCGCGCCGATCACATCCAAAGGGGCGGCATGGGTTGTCCATTCCGGCCCGCGCCGCGACTGGTGGTCGGCAATGCGGGCGGCCATTTCGCCGTCAAAGGCTTGGGCGGTGGCGATGTAGCTGGCGCGGGGGCCCAGTGACAGCGTGCGCTGCTCGGCAATCAGGCTTTTGCCCGACCGCGCGCCCCCTGTCACAAGTATGATCATCTGGCAGTCAGCCCCCCGGAACCCCTTGTTCCTTGTCGCGGAACAAAGCAGATAAGGCAGGCCAACGAAAGAAGAAATGCGACCGTGACACCCCTTGCGCCGACACAGCTAAGCCTGATCCGCCATGCGCCCGCGCGAAACGATGGCCGGATGGCCGGGCGGCGCGATGTTGCGGCGGATTGTTCTGACACTGCGGCATTTGCGGCCCTGCGCGCCGGGGTCGGCCAATTTGATCATCTGGTGATCAGCCCGGCGTTGCGCTGTGTGCAAACCGCCAACACGCTGTGGCCGGCGCACGCGCCGACCGTGATTGACCCCGCCCTGTGGGAGCAGGATTTCGGCGATTGGGAAGATCTGCCCTTTGCCGACCTGCCAGATCTTGGGCCCTTGCCCGCAGCCGATCTGGCCACGCATCGCCCGCCAAATGGCGAAAGTTTTGCCGATATGTGCGCCCGTATGACCCCGGCCCTGCTGCGTGCCGCAACTTTGGGCGGGCATATCGTGATCGTCGCCCACGCAGGCACCGCACGCGGCGCAATCGCGCAGGCAACCGGGTCAGTTCCCGCAGGATTGGCGTTTCAGATCGCGCATTTGTCGGTGACGACGCTGTTGATGCTTGATGCCTGTGGCACCTGTTCGATTGCGTCGGTAAACCGGAGTTTTACATGATCCGCGGCACAACCCGCGTTGGCGGTCATTTTGGAGAGTTGATCCAAGGTCGCCTTGGCGCGGCTGGCCCGGTGGTTTTGATCAGCCTGCCCTGCCCGGCGCTGGCCGTCACGGCAACGGCGACGCCAGCCCGTTGCCTGTCGATCTACAGCCCGAACGCAGCGCTGCTGACCCCGCTGCGGGCGCGCAAATTCCTGCGGCTTTTGGGTCTTGGCTGCGACGCCCGCGTTATCCTTGCGGCCACCATGCCGCCCGGCGGCGGGGCAGGCAGTTCAACGGCGGCGTTGGTGGCCTTGGCGCGGTTGGCAGGCTGGGCTGGCCCGCCGCAAACCCTTGCCGCTGCGTGTTTGGCGGTGGAAGGCGCAACCGATCCGCTGATGTTTGATTACCCCGAACAGATGCTGTGGGCGTCGCGGCGCGCAAAGGTGATCCAACCGCTGCCCGCCCTTCCGGCGTTTGACATTGTTGGCGGATTTTATGGCGCACCGCTGCGCACCGATGCCAGTGACACCGACTTCCCCGATGTCAGTGATCTTGTGCAAGACTGGCACCACGCAGCAGTGGCACAAGATGTGGCAGCACTGGCAAACCTGGCCGCAACGTCCGCCCAGCGCAATTTGGCGCGGCGCGGTCCAAACAACGACCCCACGGCACAATTGACCAACGACTTGGGCGCCTTGGGCCATGTTATCGCCCATACCGGTTCCGCACGCGGGCTGATATTCGCAAAAGGCGCGGTGCCCACAACCGCGCGCACCGTGTTGTCAAAGGCCGGGTTCAAAGCCATTCTAACCTTCACCGCCGGGGGGGCCGCATGATCTTCGCATCCGCAATGCTGGTGGCCATGGTTGTGGACTGCGCGGTGGGTTGGCCTGATGCGATCTACCACCGCATTGGCCATCCCGTCACATGGATCGGCGCGCTGATCCGGCGCTTGGACAAGGCGTTGAACCGCGACGGCGACAGCGATCTTATCCGCCGCTGCATGGGCGTTTGTGCTGCCCTTATCGTGATCGGCACCACTGCAGGGATCGGATACATCGTGCAATCCTTGCTGCCACAAGGTTGGATGGCGGCCCTTTGCATCGGGGTGCTGGCCTGGCCTTTGGTGGCCATGCGATCCATGCACGATCATGTGGCGGCTGTGGCCAAGCCGCTGATGGCAGACGATCTGAAGGCGGCGCAACATGCCGTGTCAATGATCGTTGGCCGTGATCCGTCCACACTTGAGTCCGCGGGCGTGGCCCGGGCCGCGTTGGAAAGTCTGGCCGAGAATACCTCGGACGGCATCATCGCACCCTTGTTTTGGGGGGCGATCTTTGGCCTGCCCGGCATCGCCGCCTATAAGGCGATCAACACGCTTGATTCCATGATCGGCCATCGCACGCCGCGATATAACGCCTTTGGCTGGGCGTCGGCGCGGATTGACGATCTGGTCAATCTGGCCCCGGCGCGGCTGACGGGGGGGCTGTTCGCGCTTGCCTCAAGGCGCCCGCGCGCCAGCCTGAATGCCATGTGGCGCGACGCAGCGCAGCACAGATCCCCCAATGCAGGCTGGCCCGAATCTGCACTGGCGGGGGCCTTGAACATCCGCTTGTCAGGTCCACGCGTCTATCACGACCATATCGCAAACGAGCCCTGGTTGAATTCAAACGCCCCCGACCCCAGCCCGCAAGACATTGCGCGCGGCCTGTCCCTGTATCGGCGCGCAATGACGCTGACAGCGGTGCTGCTGGCGGTGTTGGCAGGCCTTGCTGGTGGCTTGGGCTTGGGGTAGCAATCGCGGCCAAAGGCGGCACCGATGCAAGATCACGGCGGAAATATTGACAGCGCAATGGCAACTTTCGGTGGCGCGCCCGCCGATTGGATTGATCTGTCTACCGGCATCAACCGCCAACCCTACCCCCTGCCCCATCTGCCAGCGTCGGCATGGACCATGCTGCCAACCTATGCGGCGACACAGGCGTTGTTGGCGGCGGTCAGCCACCATTACCAGACCACCGCCCCGGTATTGGCAGTTGCAGGCGCGCAAGCTGCGATCCAGATGATGCCATGGCTTACCCCACCCGGCGGCCGCAAACTGGCCCGTGTGTTGGGCCCGACCTATAACGAACACGCAGCCACGTTGCGCGCGGCGGGATGGCAAGTGCAAGAGGTGGCGCATTTGGCCGACCTTGGCGGGGCTGATCTTGCGGTGGTGGTAAACCCCAACAACCCCGATGGCCAAACCCATGCCGCCGCCGATCTGCTGGCGCTGTTGCCAATCCTGGGTCGGCTGGTTGTTGATGAAAGCTTTGGTGACATCACCCCCGATCTGTCGATGCTGCCCCATGCCGGAACAGATCGCCTGCTGGTCTTGCGTTCCTTTGGCAAATTCTGGGGGCTTGCGGGGGCGCGGCTTGGCTTTGTGTTTGGGGCTGCGGCGGATATCGCGAACTTACAGGCCATGGCTGGCCCATGGCCGGTGTCAGGTGCTGCGCTGGCAATTGGCGAACGCGCTTACCGAGACCCAAAATGGGCGATCGAAACCCGCGCCCGGCTGCAGCATGAAATGCCCCGGATTGATGCCATTGCGCAAACTGCCGGCTGGCAGGTTGTGGGCGGCACTGCCTTGTTTCGGCTTTATCACACACCAGACGCAGCCCTTGCCCAGACGCAGCTTGCCCATGCGCATATCTGGTCGCGCATCTTTCCTTGGCACCAAAACTGGCTGCGCCTTGGCTTGCCGGGAACCGAACTTGAATGGGCACGGTTGACGGCAGCCCTGCGCCCGACCAATCGCTAAAATTTAGCTTAAATTGCGTTTCATTTTGGAAAAAATACTCCACGGGGGGCTGCAATTGCGTCAGCAATGGCAGCAGGGGGTGCGAAACCCCCTTCTTTCTTTGCCAACCCGGCATCTTTTACCGCCGTAACATATAGATATCCATGATCCAGCCATGTTCGGCCCGTGCCTCTGCGCGCGCGCGAACAATCTGCGTCGACCTTTCCGCCAAAGCCCCCGCTATCAAAATCTGGTTTTGCATACCCACATAGGCCCCCCACCAGATCGTCACCCCGTCTGGCGCAAGCGAGGTAAAGCTGCAGTCTCCGTCTAACATCACCACAAGCGTATCAATGCCCGCGGGCCAGCCGCCATCGCGCAACTGCCGCCCGGTGGTGACGGCAAACGCAGCGCCAATGTCATTGACCGCAATCCCATGCGCCGCCGTCAGCACCTGCATCGAGGTGATACCCGCAATCACCGTGATCTTTGGCAAAGGGTGCAGCCGGGCCGCAATCCGCAAGGTGCTGTCATACAACGACGGATCCCCCCAGACCAGCAAAGCCACCCGCCCCGCCCCCGGATGCGCGGCAATGGTGCTGGCCCAGATACGGGCAATGGCCTTATGCCAATCTTCGACGCGGGCCAGATAGTCAGGGTTGGCAGCATCGCGCACCGGCAGATCAAATTGGGTAATTTGCGTGGCCGTGTTGGTGACAACCGCCGCGCAAATCTGCAAACGCAGATCGGCCAGATCGGATTTGTCCGGGCCTTTGCGCGGGATCAGGATCAGATCAACGCTGTTCAGCGCTTTCACAGCCTGCAACGTCAGATGATCGGGATTGCCCGTGCCGATGCCGACCAAAATCAGTTCCTGCATTGGCCCGTGTCCTTTGTTGGGAACCGGCGCGCATTGTTGCGCCGGACCATTTCGTTCAGCGCGCTGCCGACCGCGCCCACAACCGTCCGGCAATCCAGCCAAGCACTGCCCAAACTGCCATCCCCGTCGCCAGAACCCGCGCAGCAAACAAGGCTGATACTTCGGGCGGGGCGACGCCATGGAACGCATCGGGCTGTGGCGCACCAATGACATGCGGCGCGGCGATCAGTCCCAATGCCACGACCGCCGCCACAGGTTTTGGCCCATAGGCCAACAGTGCCAATGCCGCAGCCGTGGCCAGCGCCGTGCCCCACCACCAGATTTGCCGCGCGCCGAGTTCCGCCGCTATGGTGCCGGGCAATTCCGGGGCAAGCCCGATCGCCGGGGCCAATTGAAACGCGACAAACCCTGCCAAACCCCAGAGCAACCCCGCCGTTGCGTCTATCTTGTGGCCCATGCTTTCGATCAAACCAAAGCCCGCCACCAGCACCATGGCATAAGACACATAGACCAGCCCGATAAACAGCGCGGTAAATGCGTTGCGCTGCACGTCTGATTGCGCGGCAGGGTGATCATGCGGGGCAACGTCGCCCCCATCGGCGCCAGCCGTTGCCGCATGATCATGCCCGGTCCCTGCCCCAGCCTGCGCCCCGGCCGCCAAGCCATCTGCGGCGCTGCCAGTGGTAAAATGCGTCAACGCACCGGTTTCATACTGCTCGCCCAGAAGGATATACTTCTGCACAAACGCAAAATGCAGCACGGCGGCAATCAGCCCCGCTGCAACGCCTGCGAACAACGCGCAGGCCAACATCCGTTGAAACATCAGATCAGTGGCAAGGAAAGCCGGTCGCATGCCGCACATCATGTGCCGCATCATGCAACACTGCCGATTGCGCATGGCCTGCCGCAAACAGCAGCATCCCGCCCAGCATGGCCATGCAGAAAACTTGCGCCAGTGCCAAGGTGGTGGTTTTCGCCAGAATGGTCGTTGTCATCTTTGTTCTCCTGACCGTCACACCCGACAGCCCTATGTTTCACCCGTGCAAGGCCGGTCTCCTGGCTTGCGGGTCGATGCGGACTTTCGCCTTCCCACCCAAGGCTTGGGCAGTGGCCGATTGAAAGCCCGCTCTCCGCATTACAGTCGCGGGGGCGGCTGGGGTTTTGGGCACCTGTTCAGGTCAGCCCTTGTCCCATTCCCGTTTCAGTCCCGGCGCTTTGCGCTGATGGAACACCTTAGCTCGATCATTTGCACCGCAGATCAGCACAGGGTCAAGCCGATTTGCGCCGTGCTGCGTCCGATTGCGACGCTTACGCGGGTATCCGGGCAATCGCCTTGTGGCGCAGCGCCCCTAACACGCGCGCATCGGCAAAATTACCATCATTGCTGGCGGCATAGGCTTGGGCAAACCTGACCAGATCATCCAGATCACCTTCGGCCAGATCGCCGAACAAATACGCGGTTTTACCCGCCGCGCGAAAGGCAATCGCCGAAGCCCGGGTGCAGCCCGACATGCACTCTGCCTTGGCCACGGCGGCCGCAACCCCCGCCGCCGCCAGCCGCTTGCCCAACACCACATCAAAGCCCGCCGCGCCCAAGGCACAACTGCTGCAAAGGGTGATTTTCACCGCCCGGTCCCCGCAAGCGGACCATACAGAATCAACCCCGGCAGATCACCCTTTTCACGCGCCAACCGCACGGCCAATCCGGCAATACTGTCCCGGATCAGCACCTGATCCGGCGTGCTGACGGCCTCGGCCAGCAAGGCAGGCGTGTCGCCGGGCAAACCATGCGCGATCAACCCCGCCGCAAGCACCCCAAAGGTGCGTTTGCCCATGAACACCACCGTTGTGGCCAAAGGGTCTGCCAAGGCCGCCCAGTTCAGATCATCGGGCAAACCGCCTTTGGTGTCGGCCCCGGTGATAAACTGCACCCGCCGCGCCGTCAGCCTGCGGGTCAGCGGAATGCCCGCCGCCGCCGCCGCCGCCGAAGCCGACGTCACCCCCGGAATAATTTCATAGCCGATACCGGCCGCATCCAGCGCATCAGTTTCCTCTTCCAGCCGCCCGAACAACCCGCAATCGCCGGATTTCAGCCGCACCACTTTGGCCCCCGTGCTGGCATAGTCGACCAGCAAGCGGCTGACATGGTCTTGTTTGGGTGATGCGCGCCCGGCGCGTTTGCCAACGCCCACCAGATCGGCGCCGCGCCGCGCATGCGCTAAAATCGGCCCCGATGACAGATCGTCAAACAACACCGCATCGGCAGCGGCCAGCCGTGCCACGGCCTTAAGTGTCAACAATTCCGGATCGCCCGGACCAGAGGACACGAAGGAAACAAACCCGCTCATGTGGCCTCTGCGATCAAATGAAAGAACGTGCCGGTGGCATGCCCACGCCACGATCCGGTTTCCGGCACCGGCGTGTCAGTGGCGTCAACGACCCGGGCCAAAGGCGCATCCGGCTGGTCAAGGATCGAGGCATAGTGAAATTCGTGCCCCCGCAAACGCGCGCCCGCGCCGTGGCCCGGAACTGCGTTGGCCAAAGTGGCATGGCGATAGCCAAGGTGCATTTTACGCCGCTCGAACGATGTCACCAACCCCAAAAGCCCCATCATTTCATGGCGCACCCCCGCCGCATCAATCAACCCGGCCCCCATTGCCATATACCCCCCGCATTCGCCATGCACCGGCTTGGTCTGCGCAAAGGCCACCATCCCGGCGCGAAACGTGGCCGCTTGCGCAAGCTTGCCTGCATGCAGTTCCGGATATCCGCCCGGCAACCAGCAGGCCCCTGCCGAAGGGTCTGGCGCTTGGTCTGCCAAGGGCGAAAACGGCAGGATCGTCGCCCCCGCGCCGCGCCAGCCGTCGATAAGATGTGGATAGACGAATGAAAAGGCAGCATCGCGCGCCAAGGCGATCCGTTCGGCAGGCGGGCGCACGGGCACCGCTGCGGTCGGCGCCACAGCCCCGGATGCCGCAGCAATCATCGCATCCAGATCGACATGCCCTGCGATAAATGCCGCCACCGTTAGCATATAGGCGGCCAGTTTTGGATGTTCTTCGGCCTGAACCAACCCAAGATGCCGTTCGGGCAAAACGATTGCTGGGTTGCGCGGCAAAGCCCCAAACACCGCAATGCCCGCCTGCGCCATGCCGTGCCGCACCAAAGCCTCGTGCCGGGGGCTGGCCACTTTGTTCAACACAACACCCGCAAGGCGCACATCCGGGCGCATGGTCGCAAACCCCAATGCCACTGCCGCCGCCGATTGCGCCTGCCCCGAAACATCCAGAACTAACACCACGGGCCAGCCCATCAGGGCGGCGGTATCCGCACTGGCCCCCGTGCCTGCCTCACCGGGTTTAGCCACGCCGTCAAACAACCCCATCGACCCTTCTGCGATGATCAGATCAGCGCCCGCAGCCGTGCCAACCAACCCGGACAGCCGGGCAGGCGACATTGCCCAAGTGTCCAGATTGATCGAAACCCGCC
The DNA here is from genome assembly GCA_031422555.1 of Cypionkella sp. Classification (GTDB taxonomy): domain Bacteria; phylum Pseudomonadota; class Alphaproteobacteria; order Rhodobacterales; family Rhodobacteraceae; genus JANNAT01. The sequence goes on from JANPLZ010000057.1 coordinate 16,091, forward strand.
CCGCCGCCGCCGTATGAAACGCGGGGTCGATGTAGTCCGGCCCGGATTTGAACGGCTGCACACGCAGACCACGCGCCCGCAACGCCGCCAGCAACCCCAGCGTCAGCGTGGTTTTTCCGGTCCCCGAGGCGGGGGCAGAAATCAGCAATCCGGGGGGCAAAGTCATCGGCGGCACCATCATGCAGGATCCGGAAAGCGTGGATCGGTGCCAACCGGGCGATAGCGACGATCATAATCCCCGGCGTAAAGCCTGCTGTCGCCAAACTCTTCGGCCCCGATCGCATGACCCACCAGAATCAGCGCCGTGCGCTCCATCTGCGCACCAACGGCCAGTTCCAGTGTGGAAAGGGTGGCGCGCACAACGCGCTGATCCGGCCAACTGGCGCGCCAGACCACAGCCACCGGGCAATCGGGACCGTAATGCGGCGTCAGATCAGCCACCACTTTTTCCAGCACATGCACCGACAAATGAATGGCCAGCGTCGCCCCCGTTGCGGCAAAAGCCGCCAGATTTTCACCCGGCGGCATCGCTGTGGCCCGCCCTGAAGTGCGCGTCAACACCAGTGATTGCGCCACGCCGGGCAAGGTTAACTCGGCCCCCAACGCGGCGGCGGCGGCGGCAAAGGCGGGCACGCCGGGGGTAACGTCATAGGGAATGCCCAGCGCACGCAGGCGGCGCAACTGTTCGCCCATCGCCGACCACACCGACACATCACCCGAATGCAGCCGGGCCACATCTTGCCCTGCTGCATGCGCCGCAACCAGTTCGGCAATGATGTCGTCCAGACTAAGGGCTGCTGTGTTCACAATCCGCGCGCCCTTGGGGCAATGTGCCAGCAAGGCCGCGGGCACCAAAGACCCTGCATAAAGGCAGACCGGACTTGCCGCGATCAGATCGCGCCCCCGCAGGGTGATCAGATCGGGCGCTCCCGGCCCGGCCCCAATAAAATGCACCGTCATTGGTCTGCCCCTTCTGCGATTGCTGCCGTGGCCATGCCGTCACCCGACACGACCCGGCCGACGATCAGCCGTGCGCCCGCGCCTGCACCCGCCAAAGCCGCTGCTTCGGCCACCGACCCTGTGCCAAACTTGCTCCGCACATGTTCAGACTGCGTTGGCGTTGAAATTCCTGAAACGTCCACCGCACATAAAGGCAGGCCCAACTGATCACACAAGGCAATAAAAACCGGGGCCGTTGCTTTGACTTCGGCCGTGGCCAAGGCATCAACCGGCAGCCCATCAGTCCGCGCCACCGCCAGCGCCAAAGCCTCGGCCATAGAGGCCAGCGGTGCTGTGGCACGAAACCCTATGCCTGCCACTCTCATAGCTGCACATTCCATTGCACGACAGGGCGCGCGGGCGTCCAGCCGCGCATGCCACCCAAAGGCGTTGCGGTGGCGATGTCGATCTTGGTCAGATTGCCACCATGGCTGGCACATAGACCCACCAGCAGCGATTCCGTTTCCAATGTTACCGCATTGGCCACCAGCCGGGTGCCAACGCGCAACAGCGGCAACAGGCCTTCGTAAAGCGCAGCGTCACCGCCGCCCCCGACAAATACGGCATCAGGTGAAGGCTGATCGTGCAGCCCCGCCAAAGCCGCGCCTTCAACCACCGACAGCCGGTGATCAACGCCGAACGCCGTCGCATTGGTGCGAATGTTTGCGGCGCGGGATGCGCGGGCTTCAAACGCCACCGACTGCCCACCTACCAGACACCATTCGACCGAAACCGATCCCGACCCTGCACCAATATCCCACAGCCGCTGGCCTGGTCGGGGCGCCAGTGCCGCCAGTGTCATCGCCCGAACGGCGCGCTTGGTGATCTGGCCATCTTGCGCGAATGCCGCGTCGGGCAGCCCAAAACCGCGCGGCAAGCCCAGTCCCACCGCCTCAACAGCTACGGCAACCGGGGGTAAGATATGTTCAATATCAAACGCTTGCGCCAAGCAGCTTTGCACGCGCTGGCCCGGTCCACCCAGTGCTTGCAACACATGCAAAGTGGACGCGCCAAAGCCCAGCGCGACCAGCCAGTCGGCCAGATCGCGCGGCGCATCACCGTCGCGCAACAAGCAGATCAGCCGCGCACCATGGTGCAAATCGGGGCGAAGCCGGGCAAAAGGCGCTGCATGCAACCCGTGACACACTGCCGTTTCCAGCCGCCAGCCCAAAACCGATGCCACCCGCGAAAACGTCGATGGGGCCGGATGTGACACCCATTCCCCCGGCTGCAAATGCGGCACCAAGCTGCCGCCCGCGCCAAACCAGAACGGATCACCCGAGGCCAACACCACCACGCGCCGCCCCCGCCATGCCAACACCGGCGCAACATCAAACGGCACCGGCCAAGCCTGCCCGCGTGCGCCAACCGCCGCCAACTGCAAATGTCGCGGCCCGCCGAAAACAACTTCGGCCTGCTCTATCGCGTTGCGGCTTGCATCGGACAGCCCCGCCAGTCCATCTTCGCCCAGACCAACAATAGACACCCAAGGCCTATCCACCATGCGCATCCTTCTTCTTGGCGGCACCACCGAGGCCAGCCTTTTGGCCCATGCCTTGGACTATGCCGGATTTGCGGCGGTGTTTTCCTATGCGGGCCGCACCGATGCTCCCGCAGCCCAACCGTTGCCAACGCGCGTCGGCGGGTTTGGCGGTAGCGCAGGCTTGGTTGACTATATGATCGCCGAAAACATCACCCATGTTATCGATGCCACCCATCCTTTTGCCGCCCGGATGAGCGTCAATGCGATAACGGCCTGCGCCGCCCTGCAAACGCCGCTGATCGCGTTGGAGCGTAAGCCCTGGGCGGCCACGCCCGCCGACACCTGGACCGCAGTGCCAGACAGTCTGGGGGCCGTTGCAGCCCTGCCCGATGCATCTGCCCGCATCTTTCTGGCCATTGGCAAACAAACCTTGGTCGATTTTGCGGCCAAACCGCAGCACCACTATTTGCTCCGCCTTGTTGATCCGCCGCAAGCGCCGCTGCCCTTGCCCATCACCACCGTCATTCTGGCGCGCGGACCGTTCACCGAAGCCGAAGATACCGCCCTGATGCGCAGCCACCGGATCAGTCATATCGTTGCCAAAAACGCGGGTGGCAAAGGCGCGCAGGCCAAACTGGCCGCCGCCCGCACTCTGCACTTGCCCGTCATCATGATCGACAGGCCCGTTCTGCCCGCCCGCCAGATTGCACGAACCGTGCCTGCGGTAATGGATTGGCTGGATCATTCCGCCCGCCTTGGGGTGTAGACAAATCGCCCCAGCCGCTTGGTCGACGCATTGCCAACAATCACCACCGTGCGCATATCGGCCATCTCGGGCGTGGCATCGCGCAAGGTTACCGTGGTGATCCGGGCATCGGGCAGCGTCACATTGCGGGCAAAGATAATAAGACGGTCCGGCCCACATTCGTGCCGCAGAATCTCCAAAGCGCGGGCAAACTGATGCGGGCGGCTGGCCGAGCGCGGGTTGTAAAACGCCATCGCAAAATCGGCCTGCGCCGCCAATCGCAGCCGGTGTTCCACCAGATCCCACGGTTTGAGATTATCGCTTAGGTTGATCGCACAAAAATCATGCCCCAAGGGCGCACCCGCCATTGCCGACGCCGCCAGCATGGCCGTGATGCCGGGCAGAATGCGGATATCAAGATCCAGATACTGCGGTGCAGTCTCTATCGCCTCAAACAGGGCCGAGGCCATGGCAAACACGCCGGGATCGCCCGATGATACGATCACCACCCGCGCGCCTGACGCAGCCAAGGCCAAGGCATGGCCCGCGCGGTCCAACTCCACCCGATTGTCGGACGCATGCAGCGTTAGTCCTGCCCGCGGGGCAATGCGGGCGACATAAGGAATATAGCCGACAATATCGGTGGCCGCGTCCAATGCCGCGCGCACTTGCGGCGTTACCAGATCGTCATCCCCCGGGCCAAGCCCTGCCACCATAACCCAGCCGGTCATTCGTTGCCTGCCAGTTCGGGGCGACGGCCTTGACCATGCACCAACACAATCGCGAAATAGGGGCAGTCGGCGTCTGGCACGTCCATCAACCGCGCGATGCGTTGATCCGGCATGGTGCCGCGTTCCACCAGCCAAGCATCGCCCAACCGTCCGACCGCCGCCAAGGCCCGGCGCACCCGTGGCAGATTGCGCCCGGTTTTCATGATCACCAACGCATCGGCCGCCGCCATGTGATGCACCAGATCCGCCTCTGGCAAAGTGCCCATCAACACCGTCATCACATCATCGCCCCAGGTTATCGGCGCGCCCGTGGCATGCCAACACCCTGTCATGCCAGTGATCCCCGGCACAACTTCGATCACCGCGCGCCCTTGAAGGCGGGTGTATAGATGCATGAACGAGCCGTAGAAAAACGGATCCCCCTCGCACAGCACCACCACATCGGTGCTGCGCGCCAGATCGGCCAGACGGTCGGCCCAGTCGTCATAAAACTGCGCCAATGCGGTGATGTAGTCCGGGCTGTCAAATGGCAGTTCGGTGGTCACCGGGTATTCCATGGCGTATTCGACAACCCCCGCCACCAGCATGCCATCAACGATACGCCGGGCCTGCCCCTTGCGCCCGGCCTTGCGGAAATAGGCCACATGCGCCGCGGTGCGGATCAACCGGTCTGACCGCACCGACATCAAATCAGGATCGCCCGGCCCCAGACCTGTGCAAATGATCTTGCCCATACCTATTCCTTCCGGCTGGCCAGCGCGTTGACCGCCGCCACCGTGATTGCCGATCCCCCCAACCGCCCGCGCACCACCATCGACGGCACCGGAGCGTCGCGCATCAGCGCCTCTTTGGATTCGGCGGCCCCGATGAACCCGACCGGTATGCCGATAATCGCCGCAGGGCGCGGGCAAGACGCGTCTTCCAACATGTTCAAAAGATGAAACAACGCGGTTGGCGCGTTGCCAATCGCCACGATGGCGCCGCCCAGATCGGGGCGCCACAGCTCTACCGCCGCTGCAGACCGTGTGTTGCCCATCGCTTGCGCCATCGCCGCCACGCGCGGGTCTTGCAAAGTGCAGATCACCCGGTTGTTCGCAGGCAGCCGGGGCCGGGTGATGCCTTCGGACACCATGCGCACATCGCACAGGATCGGTGCGCCAGCCTCTAGTGCTGCGCGCGCGGCAATGGCCATGCCGGGGGTGAAATCAACAAAAGCCTCAAGCCCCACCATGCCCGCCGCATGGATCATCCGCACCGCAACCACTTCTTCTTCGGCGGTAAAGCGCGCTAAATCCGCCTCGGCACGGATGGTGGCAAACGACTGGCGATATATCTCGGCACCATCGGTGATATACCTGTGGGTCATGGGGTGGTTCCGGTCAGTACGGTGGGGCGGGCGATGATTTCGGCGGCTGTCAGTCCGCGGCGAACGGGTTGTGCCGCTGCGGGGCCGTGGTGAACCAGATCAAAGCCATCCGGCGTCGCCACCAACGTTATCGCGGCGGCTGTTGGATGCGCGCACCCTTTGGCACAGCCCGATACATGCAGCGATTGTTGCACATAAGGGGCAAGGGTGCGGGCCAGATCGCGCGTCGGCTGATGCGCCTGCAAACAGCCCGGCGCACCGGTGCAGGCCACCACCCGCAGCAGCGGATCGTCGGGGTCGGTGATAACACCCGCAATATCGGGCATCCGGTCCAGTCCTTCGATCAACAGCATGCGCCATGGGGTGACCCGTATCGCCCCCAACCGCGCCAACGCGGCCAGCGTTCCGGCCTGCATCTGGCCAAACTGAAACCCCACCAGTGCCCCTGCCCCGGTCACCCCCGGTTTGGGGAGGTCGTCTGCTGCGAAATCAACCTGCAAAGCGCAAAACCGGTCTGACAACTGCGCCCCCGCCGCCAGCAATTGCGCCATCCGGCCCCGGCCACCCTCGATACCACCCGCGCGCACAAACCAAGCGGCCAGTTCCTGAACCACAGCAATGGCGGTATCGGGCGTCACCGCAGCCGCAGTTGCCGCGCCGTCGGCGCGCACGATCAGACCGCCCGCGTGTCGTTCGATCCGGATATCCGCTGACGCCCCCCGCAGCACCGGTGCCGGGCCAGTATCCACAGCATAGCCAAATTTTCCCGGCAAAACGCGCGCGTCAGGCCGCGCAATTGCCGCCATCAGGGCTGCGGCCAACGCGTCAGTGCCATCGCCTGCCACCCAAAACGGGGTGACGATGATGTTGCGTGCGGCCTCTGCTGCCGGGCTTTCGTCAATCATTCCCAGCGCCGCCAGACCCGCGATCAACACTGGATGGCCCGCATCAGCCACGCCGCGCACCTGCACATTGGCGCGGGCCGAAAGATCTATCAAACCATTGCCATGTGCCTGTGCCAGCCGCGCAACCCCAAGGGCCTGATCGGGTGTCAGCCGCCCGGCGCGTGGACGCAGGCGCACCACCAACCCATCGCCGGACATCATGGGGCGCAGCGCACCGGGGCACCAGCCTTGGATGATCGGGCTTGGGGGGACGGAACTTCCGCTCATCCGCCCACCTGCGCCGCAATAGAATTGCGCCGGGTGACCCACAAGCCTGCATCACGCAACGCCGCGAACCGGTCTTGCAACGCTTGCAACGCCGCCGGATTCTCGCGCGCCATGAAATCCACCAGATCATCGCGGTCCAGTGTCGCCTGATAATACAAGTCAAACAAATGCGCCGGCACCGCCCGGGTCAAATGGGCATAGGCCGCCAGATTGTCCAAAGTTGCGGTGATCTCTGCAGCACCGCGAAACCCATGCCGCATCATGCCATTCGCCCAATCCGGGTTGGCGGCGCGGGCGCGCACCACACGGCCAATTTCTTCGGTCACCAATCTTGCGCGTGGGGCATCGGCCCGGCTGGTATCAAGGTGATACAGTGCCGCGTCACCCAGCCCCAGATGCGCCATCGCGGCGGCAATGCCCCCTTCGTGCGCGGCGTAATCCGGGGCCATCAGCACATCGGTTTCCGCCAGATCCTGCACATGGGCAAAGCTGTCGGCACCGCGCAACCGGGCCTCGATGCCAGCGCGATCTCGACTGACACCGCCCTTGGCGTCGATGGCCCAACTGGAGCCAGCCAACCACGCCTCGCCCGCCGCAGCACGGCCTTCGTCGGTATACTCGGTCAGGGCCTGTCCCATTCCCATGCCATAAAGACCGGGTTGCGGGCCATAAACCCGCGCGGTATCGGCGGTGTAGGGATTGTCGTGCAGGGCCTCGTCGCGGGCTGCCAGTGCTGCGACCCCCGCCTGAAACAGTTGCGCCAGACCGGGAAAAATATCTCGGAACAAACCTGATACCCGCAAGGTCACGTCAATCCGGGGCCGTCCCAGCAGCGCCAGTGGCACCACCTCAAACCCGGTAACCCGATCCGATCCGGCATCCCACACGGGCGCCAAACCCGCCAGATGCAGCGCCATGGCAATTTCTTCGCCCGCGGTGCGCATCGTAGCCGATCCCCACAGATCAAGCACCATGCCGCGCGGCCAATCGCCTTTGTCTTGCAAATGACGGCGCAAAAGTTCCTCGGCCAGCTTGACGCCTTGGGCATGTGCGGCGCGCGATGGCACCGCCCGAGGATCAACCGAAAACAGATTGCGCCCGGTGGGCTGCACATCCGCCCGGCCCCGGTAGGGCGATCCGGCTGGCCCCGGCGGCACAAAGCGACCTGACAGCGCCGCCAACAGCCCGTCCATCTCGCCGGGTGCCGCACCATAAACGTGCAGGCCGTCGCCGAACTGGCTTTCCTTGATATCGCAAACAAACCGGTCAATCCGGGTGATCGCCTCGGCCATCGAGGCCCCGGCGGGCAGACCCAGATCCGCCTCAACCCCCGCCGCCTGTGCCTCGGCGCGCACGGCCCCGATCAGGCGGTCGCGGCGCGCCGGGTCAAGCCCGTCGGCAGTGGAATATTCATCCAACAACTGCTCTAGCCGCAAAAGACCCGCAGGCACCGCACTATCGGCCATGGGCGGCGGCATGTGGCCCAGCGTGACCGCGCCGATGCGGCGCTTGGCTTGCGCAGCTTCACCCGGATCGTTGACAATGAACGGATAAATCACCGGCATTGCCGCCAACAACACTTCGGGCCAACAGGTATCAGACAGCGCCACCGATTTGCCCGGCAACCATTCCAGCGTGCCATGCGCGCCAACATGCACCAACGCATGCAAACCTTGCGCCCGCAGCCACAGATAAAACGCCACATAACCATGGCGTGGGGTGCGCGCCAGATCGTGGTATTCCGCATCCCGCAAGCCGACATCGCCGCGTTCGGGTTGCAGCGCAATCAGGGCGCGACCCGCACGCATGGCGGCAAAATGAAAATACCCGTCGCGGACGGCAGGATCGCTTGCCGCATCCCCCCAAGCCGCCGTCAGACTGTCGCGCAGGGGTTGTGGGATGGCGTGCAGCGCCGCCAGATAGTCGGCCAATGGCCACTGCACCGTTTCCCCCACCAACCGCTGGCCAAGGTTTGCAGGCGTTGACACCGCATAGCCGTGATCGTGCAGCCGACCCAGAATGGCCGACACCGACGCCAACGCATCAAGACCCACCGCATGCGCGATCTGGTCGGGCCTGCCGGGATAGGTCGACAAGATCAGCGCAATGTCGCGGCCGGCGGCATCGGTTGCCGCCAAGCGGTGCCATGCCGCTACCCGGTCGGCCACCGTCTCAATCCGGCCTTGATCAGCGCGATGGGCAAAGCGTGAAAACTGCGTGTCCGGATCACGCTTGCCGGGCGATTTGAACGACGCCACACCCGCAAAGATGCGGCCATCGACTTCGGGCAGCACCACATGCATCGCAAGATCAGCCGGCGACAGCCCACGATCAGACCCCAGCCAATCGCGCCGTCGCGCTGTTGAAAATGCCAGTTGAAACACCGGACAACCGGGCGCATCCAAGGGCGAGGTGCCATCGGCCCCCTTGCCGGAAAACGCGGTCGCATTTACCACCGCAACCGGGGCGATCTGCGCCAACGCATCCACCAGAAAGGCCGCAGCACCCGGTGCTTTTAACGACGGCACAAACAGCCCTTGCGGCGCAAACCCGCGGGCCCGCAGTGCCTGCATCACGGCATCCACCGGTTCGGTATCCGCGGCGGTCAGATAGCTGCGATAAAACGTCACCGCCACCGCCAGCGCGGGGCCACCGCCGCCGCCAGCACCTCCGGCAACGCCAACCGGCCCCGGCACCACGCCTTGTCCGGGCTGATACCAGCCACAATCGGGCACCGATTTCGCGCCGATCACCGGCCCGGCATAAAGTCCCGCCGCCAGCGCCAGTTGCGCCAACGCCGCCTGCGCCGCCACCGCCCCACCCGCATCACACAGCGCCTGCAGGCGGCGCAACGTGGAAACCGGCAAAGTCGAAAGCGCGTCCAACGCCGGATCATCGCGACCGTCGGCGGGCAGCACCGCCAAGGCAATGCCACGGCGGCGGCAGATATCCTGGACCGAGGCCATGCCATAGGCCCAATACCCCGCCCCGCCGATCAGCCGGATCAAGATGCCCTTGGCACCCGACAAGGTTTGCTCGACATAGGTATCAACCGACAACGGATGTTTCAGCGCCATCAGGCTGGCCAGCCGCACGCTGGGCAAACTGTGCCGCCCGCGCGCCCAACCCGCCGCAAAAGCCCCCAGATCACTGTCAGAAAACGACAACACCACCAGATCGGCTGGGGATTGCCCCAGATCGAACGGTGTCTCGGTTTCCTCTAACCCGTGACTTTCGCGAAAGACCACATGCATCGCAGGATCAGGCCCCCAACACGGCGCGAATGGCGGATTCGTTGATGTGATGATGTTCGGCGATGACCACCAACTGACTGATGCGCGGGGCCGCACCCCATGGCCGGTCATATTGGTGGCGCACCCGCACCCCGACCGCCTGCACCAACAAACGCATCGGCTTGCCCGTCACCGCGACATAGCCTTTGACGCGCAAGATATTCTGTTCGTTCGCCAATTTCTGAATGGCGGCGACCAACAGTTCGGGATCTGCGATTTCCGGGAAATCAATCACCACGGTGTCAAAATCGTCATGTTCGTGGTCGTCATGGCCATCGTGGTGGCTGGGCCGGGCCGCGATGTCATCTTCGGCGCGCGCATTCAGGCCCAAGATCAGGCGTGGATCAATCATGCCTTCGGTCATCGCAAGGATCGGCAATTTGCGCGGCGCCTCACGCTCGATGACGGCACGCGCCGCGGCCAGCCCGGCCTCGCCCGCCAGATCGGCCTTGGACAACAACACGATGTCGGCGCACGAAATCTGATCTTCAAACACCTCGGCCAAGGGGGTTTCATGGTCAATCGACGGATCGGCCAGACGCTGCGCCTCGACCGCCGCCAGATCCGGGGCAAAGCGACCGGCGGCAACGGCTTCGGCGTCGGCCAAGGTGACAACACCGTCGACTGTGATGCGCGAGCGGATCGCCGGCCAGTCAAACGCCTTCAACAACGGTTTGGGCAGCGCCAGACCGCTGGTTTCGATGATGATATGATCCGGGCGCACCGGCAGGGCCATCAGCGCCTCGATCGTTGGAATAAAATCATCCGCGACGGTGCAACAAATGCAGCCATTGGCCAATTCGACGATATTTTCCACCGGGCAATTGGCATCGGCACAAGATTTCAGAATATCGCCGTCCACCCCCAAGGTGCCGAATTCGTTGACCAGAATCGCCAGCCGCTTGCCTTGCGGGTTCTGCATCAGATGCCGGATCAGCGTGGTTTTGCCCGCCCCCAGAAAGCCGGTGATCACGGTTACAGGGATTTTTGCTAAATTGGTCATGTCAGATCTCCGGGATGGGCGGCAAAGGGGGAATACGGGCAAGGCTTTGCTTGCGAAAAATCACCGGCCGGGCGCGCCATGGCACGATGCCATCCGGGGCCTCGGCATAGGCCGCAGCACCGGCCAGAATATCTTGCGCGTCTGCTTCGGTCAGCCGACCGTAAACGTAACTCCACTTGCCGGGGGCCGACAGGGTGACAGCACAGCTTTGGGTGCAGGCCGAAAGACAGTCCACCGGCACAAGCCGCACACCATCGGGCACGCCTGCTGCGATCAAGGCTGCGTGCAACCGCGCGCCGGGGGGCCGCGCGCCCTCGGGCACCAGTTCGCCTGCCTTACAGGTCATACAAACATGCAGCGTCGTCATGGCCGTCCTTGCGCAAAGCGCGAATGGGGGACACCAGACCGGGGGCCGGACGCGCGCGCCAGAACCCACCTGCCGGTTGCGAAACACCCCGTTCGCCCGTTCAGTCGTCACGTGCTGGCAGGTCTCCCGGCTTGCGGATTCAGGGATTTCTCCCACCGGTTTCCCCCCCTTCCCAGCCCGAATATCGGGCCAGTGGCATGGGGCAACCCTTTCCGGTCACGGTCGCGGGGGCGGCTGCGCTTCGTCTTCCGGCCTTGATCGGTCGGAAAACCTGTCGCATTCCCTTTTCGCCTGCCGTAGGACAGGCACCAAACACTGCCAAGTTACCTGAGCCAGTTGCCCCCCGGAGTCAAGGACAAGGACCGTCACGATGAACGATGCCACCGACACGCCCGCGCCGGCAACCGTCGCACTGACCCTTGAGGCCCGCCATGCCAACAAGATGGCCAAGAAAAAGGCCGCCCGCGACAAGATCATGGCAACCAAATCGGGCGACAAGGGATTGATCATCGTCCATACCGGGGCGGGCAAGGGCAAATCATCCAGCGGTTTTGGCATGATCCTGCGCTGCATCGCGCATGA
>JANPLZ010000058.1:0-12163 GCA_031422555.1 Cypionkella sp.
AAGCTGGGCTGCGGATGATGCTCAGTTAAGGCGGCCCTGGTGTGCTCTGACACCATCAAGGGGCCGCCTAAACATTTGTGCAGACCACTGGCAACCAAACCGAATTCGGCACGTTTTCTGACTTCAGAAAACGCCCCCTCCTGCCAGTTTAAGCGTGCTTCGCCAACCGCGCTTCCAGCACATCAAACGGCAGTCCCGGCTCGTCCTTGGCGCAGCGGATCACCAGCGAGGTTTTCACATTCGCCACATTCTCGGCCTTCAAAAGCTGCTCGGTCAGGAACGACTGAAAGCTGGAAAGATCGGGGGCCACGCATTTCAGAATGAAATCAATCTCGCCGTTCAACATATGGCACTCGCGCACCAAGGGCCACGCCCGGCAACGGCCCTCAAAGGTCGACAAATCCGCCTCGGCCTGACTTTGCAGCCGCACCATCGCAAAGACCTGCACTTCAAAACCCATCTCGCGCGCGTCGATATCGGCGTGATAGCCGCGAATATAGCCGGCCTCTTCCAGACTGCGCACCCGGCGCAGGCAGGGCGGCGCGGAAATGCCCACCCGGCTGGCCAGTTCCACATTGGTCATCCGCCCATCAGCCTGCAGTTCGGCTAAAATATGGCGATCAATCGGGTCCAGCTTTGATCCGGCCATGGAAGTCTCCTGTTTGCGGCTGGTCTAGGTGTTAACATAGTTTCGCGCAATAATATTACCCATTTGCGCAATTTATTTTCGCAAATACCTCTTTCGGCGCACAATAAATCCGGGCCTGTCCGGGGGCTTTCGCCCAGCCGCCCCAAGCCCTATATCAGGCACAACACGAATCCGGGGGATACCATGACTGCGACGCGCCACAGCAAAGTTCTGATCATCGGCTCTGGCCCGGCGGGCTATACCGCGGCGGTTTATGCGGCGCGCGCGATGACCAATCCGATTTTGGTGCAGGGCCTGCAACCCGGCGGGCAATTGACGATCACCACCGAAGTGGAAAACTGGCCCGGTGACAGCCATGTGCAGGGCCCTGATCTGATGGTGCGGATGCAAGAGCATGCCACGGCGATGGGGGCGGAAATTATCAGTGACTACATTACCGCGCTTGATCTGCAAAACCGCCCGTTTACCGCCCAGTCGGACAGCGGCACCACCTATACCGCCGATGCCGTTATCCTTGCCACCGGCGCGCAGGCAAAATGGCTGGGGCTGCCATCCGAGGAAAAATTCAAAGGCTTTGGCGTTTCGGCCTGTGCCACGTGTGACGGCTTTTTCTATCGCGGCAAAGAAGTGGTTGTGATCGGCGGCGGCAATACTGCGGTGGAAGAGGCGCTGTTTTTGACCAATTTTGCCACCAAAGTAACGCTGATCCACCGCCGCGATACCTTGCGCGCCGAAAAGATCATGCAAGACCGTTTGTTCAAGCATCCGAAAATCGAAATGCTGTGGAACTGTGAAGTGACCGAAGTGCTGGGCACCGATGCGCCAACCTCGGTGACGGCCGTGCGCACCCGCAATCTGGTGACGGGTGAGGTGCGTGACGTGCCCTGCCACGGATTTTTCGTGGCCATCGGCCATGCACCGGCATCGGAATTGGTCAAGGATCAGTTGCCCTTGCACAACGGCGGCTATGTGCAGGTTGAACCGGGCAGCACCCGCACCGCAATTCCGGGGGTGTTTGCGGCGGGCGATCTGACCGATCATATCTACCGCCAAGCCGTGACCAGCGCCGGGATGGGTTGCATGGCCGCACTGGACGCGGAAAAGTTTCTGGCCGGGCATCAGACGGTGCAGATTTTGACGGAACCAGCACAATCGCAAAACGCGGCCGAGTGAAACGAGAGGCCGCGATTTTCGCATCCGTGGAAACCTAAGCCGCTTTCAGCGATGCTGCATAGCCAAACGCTGTTGCGGCTTTGCCAAGATTTGCCGAATTTCCGTTCACGTCATGGAATTTTTCCAGCATTTTCGCCCTATTTTAATAACAATGTTCTGGCTTGGCTTGAAATTCGCCGTATTCCCCGGCTATTTCGCGCCCATGCGGCGGGCGTGATCCCGCCATCGCAGTGTTCCACAAAAGGCCCGAACCGATGACTCTGTCTAACCGCGCTCCGATCCCAGAGCTGTATGTCTCCACCGAATCCGCGCAAAAGCTAAAGCATGAGGCGGGCAGTTTGCCGTCGTGGGATATGTCGCCGCGGCAGGTCTGCGATCTGGAATTGCTGATGAATGGCGGGTTTTATCCGCTGAAGGGCTTTCAAGGCCAAACCGATTACGACGGTGTGGTCGCCAACATGCGCACCGCCGATGGCACGCTTTGGCCCATTCCGATCACGCTGGATGTCAGCGAAAAATTCGCGGAATCGGTTGAACCCGGTCAGGATATTGCGCTGCGCGATCAGGAAGGCGTGATTTTGGCCATCCTGTCGGTCACCGATAAATGGCAGCCGAACAAAGACCTTGAAGCGGAAAAAGTGTTTGGGGCCAATGATCTGGCGCATCCGGCGGTGAATTACCTGCACAATCAGGCGGGCGAGATTTATCTGGGTGGGCCGATCACCGGCATCCAACAGCCGGTGCATTATGATTTCAAGGCGCGGCGCGACACGCCCAATGAACTGCGAGCGTTCTTCCGCAAAGTTGGCTGGAACAAGGTTGTCGCCTTTCAAACCCGCAATCCGTTGCACCGCGCGCATCAGGAACTGACCTTTCGCGCCGCCAAGGAAGCACAAGCCAACCTGCTGATCCATCCGGTGGTCGGCATGACCAAACCCGGCGACGTGGATCACTTTACCCGCGTGCGCTGCTACGAGGCGGTGCTGGACAAATACCCGGCCGCCACCACCAGCATGTCGCTGTTGAATTTGGCAATGCGGATGGCTGGCCCGCGTGAGGCAGTTTGGCACGGGTTGATCCGCAAGAACCACGGTGTGACCCATTTCATCGTCGGACGTGATCACGCAGGCCCCGGCAAGAACAGCCAAGGCGTTGATTTCTATGGCCCCTACGACGCGCAGGTGTTGTTCCGCGAACACGAAGCCGAGATGGGCATCACCATGGTTGATTTCAAACACATGGTCTATGTGCAGGAAAAGGCACAGTATTATCCGGCCAACGAAGTGCCCGAAGGCACCACCGTGCTGGATATTTCCGGCACCGAACTGCGCCGCCGCTTGCGCGAAGGTCTGGACATCCCGGAATGGTTTTCCTTCCCCGAAGTGGTGACGCAGTTGCGCAAAACCTCGCCCGCGCGCGACAAACAGGGCTTTACCGTATTCTTCACCGGGCTGTCTGGGTCGGGCAAATCGACAATTGCCAATGCGCTGATGGTGAAGCTGATGGAACAGGGTGGGCGGCCGGTAACCATTCTGGACGGCGACGTGGTGCGCAAGCATCTGTCGTCGGAACTGGGATTTTCCAAGGAACACCGCGATATCAACATCCGCCGCATCGGCTATGTCGCATCCGAAATCACCAAAAACGGCGGCATCGCGATTTGCGCGCCCATCGCCCCCTACACCGCCACCCGCCGCGCCGTGCGCGAGATGATCGAGGCCTTTGGCGCCTTTATCGAGGTGCATGTGGCCACCAGCGTTGAGGAATGCGAGCGCCGCGACCGCAAGGGGCTTTACAAGCTGGCCCGTGAAGGAAAAATTAAGGAATTCACTGGTATTTCAGACCCTTATGAGGCCCCCACCAAGGCCGAGATCGTGCTGGATACCGAAGGCACCGAAGTTGACCATTGCGCCCATCAGGTTATCCTTAAGCTGGAAAGTCTGGGGTTGATCAAGGCCTGATCCGCCCCGTTTGCAACCCTGCGCCGCACCGGGTGATCGGTGCGGCGCGCACCCCCGAACTTGCCAAAAGGCCGCCATCTGCTGGCTTTTTGGCCAACCCCGACCGAGGATCAATGCTGGATCAGATCGCAGCCTTTGCTTTGCGCAGCGGCCTTGCCCTCAAGACGGCAGGGCTGGAATTGCTGGTGCCCGCGCTGGTATTTTTGCTGATCGGGGCGCTGACCAAGGGCCGCGCGCTGTTTGTCGATATGCGCCGGGCCTTGGCGGAAACCGGTCTGAATGTGCAGATTTTGGTGTTCAACACTGTGTTGGTGGTGCCGCTGATCGCGTTGGGGTCGCAGGTGATGTCGGACGCGGCGACCCGCTATGGCCTGATCATCGTGCAGCCCGAGGTGTGGCGCGGCCTGCCGTTTTGGATTTTGATCTTTTGCGGCATATTCATCGCGGATTTTGTCGGCTATTGGCGGCACCGGCTGGAACATACTCCGCTGCTGTGGCCGTCGCATGCGGTGCATCATTCCGACACTGAAATGACCTGGCTGGCGCTGGAACGCTTCCATCCGATCAACCGGCTGACCACTTTCGCCATCGACAGCGGGGTGCTGCTGGTGCTGGGTCTGCCGGTCGAGGCGGTGATCGCCAGCAACTTTGTGCGCCACTATTACGGCTATTTCATTCACGCCGATCTGCCGTGGACTTTTGGGCCGCTGGGCCGGATTTTCGTCTCGCCCGCGATGCACCGCTGGCATCATGCCGCTGACCGGGCGGCGTTTGACACCAATTATGCCACGGTGTTTTCGCTGTTCGATCAGGCCTTTGGCACCTTTCGAGTGCCCGGCCCCTGCACGGCACCTTTGGGGGTGACCGACGATATCGGCAACAGTCTTGGCGCGCAGCTTAGCTATGCGTTCTTGCCGCGCGCCTATCGGCGGCTGTTCAAATCCAAGGGCTGACGGCGGATAAACGCCGTAAGGTCAATGCACGCTGACCGGTGCCATGTCGTGTTGACGGGCCAGCGCAAAGGCCAGGTCGCGGTTTACCACCAGCGCAAGTTGTGACCCGCTGGCATCGCTGACCGAATACACCGTTTCCACAGCGCCAATCTGATCGCGCAAGTCTTCGGTCAGCCCGGCCACGGCAATCGGGCGGACATAGACGATTTTTGAGGTTTGCGCGGCCAGATGATCCGCCAGACTGCGATATTTCTGTGCCATGATTGCCTCCTCAGGCTTTGCCGATACGGATGGTCTGCACCACTGCATCTGGCACGGATCGCCGCAAATCAATGTTCAAAAGCCCGTGTTCCATCGAGGCCCCACCAACTTCGACGCCGTCGGCCAACACAAAACTGCGCTGAAAGGCCCGCGCGGCGATGCCCTGGTGCAAAAACACCCGCTCGGCCGTGTCATCGGATTGGCGACCGCGCACCACCAACTGCCGGTCTTCGACGGTGATCGCCAGATCATCCTCACGGAACCCCGCCACCGCCAGCGTGATGCGGTAGGTGCTGTCGCTGGTGGCTTCGATGTTGAAGGGTGGATAGCCTTCGGATGCGGTTTTGGCGGTGCGTTCCACAAGCCGTTCCAACTGTTCAAACCCCAGCAAGAACGGGTGCGCCCCAAAGGTTAGTTTTGTCATCGCCGAATGCCCCTTGCAAAAAGCAGCATGAATATCAGGCCCCGCAATCGGCAGCCCTATATTCCGAATATGGGGGGCAGAAGGCGCAACCGCAAGGCCCGGCCCCCGACAGAAATCGGGCGCAAAGCCCGCGATTTTTCGCCTTTGGGGGCCCGAATCGCTATAAGCTGGATCAGCGCCTAAAGATCGGACTTTAATTCCCCATGAACGCCCCAAGCGAGCTGAACTTTGAAGATATGCTGCGCATCCGGTTGGAAGTGCTGCGCCGCGAGCATCGCGATCTGGACGAGGCGATTTATGCGCTGGAAACCAGCGGGCGGCCGGACCAGTTGACGTTGCGGCGGCTGAAAAAGCAAAAACTGCATTTGAAAGACCAGATCGTAAAGTTCGAAGATCAACTGATCCCCGATATCATCGCCTGACAGCCTTGCCAGACCTTGCAAATCCACGCCCTCGCGCGCCCTTGTGGCTTGCCCTGCGCGCGTCCCCGGCCTATAGCACGCGGGCAAACCGGGGGGATGCGGATGCGCGATGCCAAAGCCGCTGAGGTAGGAATTATCATGGGAAGCCAGTCTGACTGGCCGACGATGAAAGAGGCCGCTTTGGTGTTGGATGACTTGGGCATCGCCTATGAATGCAAGATCGTATCGGCCCACCGCACCCCCGACCGGCTGTGGAGCTATGGCAAGGCGGCCGCGGATCGTGGCCTGAAGATCATCATCGCGGGCGCAGGGGGCGCGGCGCATTTGCCCGGCATGATGGCCAGCAAAACCCGGCTACCCGTGATCGGCGTGCCGGTGCAAACCCGCGCTTTGGCGGGCGTTGACAGCCTGTATTCCATCGTGCAGATGCCGCGCGGCTATCCTGTGGCCACCATGGCTATCGGGCCAGCGGGGGCGGCCAATGCGGGGTTGCTGGCGGCGGGCATTTTGGCGCTGACCGACGCCGGTCTGGCCGCCCGGCTGGACGCGTGGCGCGCCGCCCTGACGCTGTCGATCCCGGAAGAGCCATTGGATGACTGATATCGCGCCCGGCGGCACCATCGGCATTCTTGGCGGCGGGCAATTGGGCCGGATGCTGGCGGTGGCGGCGTCGCGGCTGGGCTATAAGACCCATATCTTTGATCCCGCCGCCGATGCCCCCGCCGCCGACGTGGCGCACCGCGTTACCACCGCAAATTACGACGATAGCACCGCTTTGGCGGATTTCGCTGGCAACGTTGACGTGATCACCTATGAATTTGAAAACATCCCCACCGCAGCGCTTGATCAGTTGGAACAACGTCGCCCGATCCGGCCCAACCGGCGCGCCTTGGCGATCAGTCAGGACCGGCTGCGCGAAAAAGAATTCTTGACCGGCCTTGGCCTGACCTGCGCACCCTATAAAGCGGTGAATTCGACCGCTGATCTGACAGCGGCCATCGCCGCCATCGGCCTGCCAGTCATTTTGAAAACCACAAGGCTGGGCTATGATGGCAAAGGTCAGGCGCGCATCCTGCAGGCCACCGATGCCGCCCCGGCACTGGCGGCTTTGAACCAGCAACCCGCCGTTCTGGAGGGTTTTATTGCCTTTAGCCACGAAGTGTCCGTGATTGCCGCACGCGGGCTGGACGGCGCGATCTCGGCCTATGATCCGGGCCAGAATGTGCACCGCGACGGGATTTTGCACACCACCACCGTGCCCGCCCGCCTGTCACCCGGCCAACGCAGCGATGCGGTGCTAATCGCCGCGCGGATTTTGAACGCGCTGGAGTATGTCGGCGTCATGGGCGTGGAGTTGTTCGTCACCCCCACCGGGTTGATCGTCAATGAAATCGCCCCGCGTGTGCATAATTCCGGCCATTGGACGCAGAACGGCTGCGCGGTGGATCAGTTTGAACAACATATTCGCGCCATCACCGGCCTGCCCTTGGGCGACGGGCTGCGGCATTCGGATGTGGTGATGGAAAACCTTATTGGCGATGACATGGCGCAAGTCCCCGCCTTGCTGCATGAACGCCACGCAGCCCTGCATCTTTACGGCAAAGCCAATGCGCGGGCCGGGCGCAAAATGGGCCACGTCAACCGGATCGTCGCCAAGACCTGAGGCGTTATTTGCACACCACCGCGATCACTAGGAACGTGCATTTCACCCCATCCTTTTTGGGCGCGGCAGTTGCGGCTTTCTTGGTGGGCGCGGCTTTTTGGGGGGCGGCCTTTTTCGTGGTGGCTTTCTTGGCTGCGGCCTTGGTTGGTTCTTTCTTGATCACTGCCGCAGGTTTGTCACAGGTGCGTTCCGGCTCTTTTGCCAAAGCCCAATAGACGGCGGCCACCGGCTCCAACTCGCCCTTCTCGACTTTCTTGGCGGCATAGTAGGTTTCCATAGCACGGCGCGATCCGTTGCCCCAATCGCCGTCCACCGCCATGGCATAACAGCCGATCCGTGCCAACTCGCCTTGAATGGCCAGTGGCAGATCGGCAGGCAGGGCTGGTGCCGCGGCACCCGCATCCGCCCCTTTCAGCCGCAACGCCCCGGACTGAACCCCGCCAACCGTGCCCAAAGACCGCGTTTCAGAATTCAGCGCCGCAAGCCGGATCGGCACGCCCGCGATCTGTTCCACCGATCCGATCAGGCTGGCAAATTCGGCATCATCCACCGCGCCCAGCACAACGGTCTGCTCTGAATCCTCAAACTCGGGCATATCGGTGAAAAGTGCGGTGCCCGAGCCATCGGCAGTGCGGTTGAAATAGTATTGCTCGCGCAAAGATGACTGCTCCCACGGGGTTTGCTTGCCATCCGTGGCCTTGTCGACATCGTTGCGCACTTTAATCATCAGATCCGAAATGGATTGGCCAGCGGTGTTGATATTGGCCAACAACGCATTGGTGAACGGGCTGTTCTTGCTGCCTTTCTGGCTGTCAAACGCCACGGCCCCGGGGCTGGTGGCAAAGGCCACGAACGTGCCCGCACCACCGTCAAACTGCGCCAGACCGGCCGCCCCGACGACGGCACCCGGCACCGGGTTGTCGCGGCACGCGTCCAGAAACAGCAAAAGCTGTCCCTGCCCGGACTTGAGTTGCGCTGCAATATCATCCAGCCGCCACGTTTCGCGGTCAGCCGCCTTGGCATCCGCCAAGGTGGCGTTGACCGGCACCAGATGGTTCACCCCGTCTTTTTGAAACGCATGCCCCGAATAGTAAAACAGCACGGTTTCCGCGTCTTTCGATTGATCGGCAAAACTGCCCAACACCGCCTGAAACACCTCGGGACCAACATCTGTCAGCAGTGTGACTTCAAACCCCAGATCGCGCAGCGCTTTTGACATTTCTTGCGCATCCGCGGCGGGCGTGGCCAGACCGGGCAGGTTTTCATAGGCCTCATTGCCCACCACCAGCGCAAGTTTGCGCCCTTCGGCAGCCGCCAGAACTGGCGCCAGTATCAAAAAGGCACATAAAAACGCGGCCTTGCAAATCAGGGCCGAAAGCCGTTTGGAAATTGAAATCATAAGAACATCCGCCATAAAAAATCTGCGTTGAGCATACGCCAAATTTGGATTTCACACCAGTGTTACGTTCACCCGCCGATTTTCGGTGTGGGCCTATCGGCGCTGCCACGGGCTCCCTGCGCGCCACGCTCTCTGCAACCGTCTACTGCGCGTCAAACGTTTTTCGCACGGCATCCCCATAGCGCATCGCGGGATCAAACGCGCCCGACTCCAGAAACATCAGCGTCTGCGCAATCACAACAGGGTTCAGCATCATGAATGTATGGGTCACCGGCAACACCAGATGCCCGGTCATCCCCGCCACTTCGGTGCTGGCCACCGACACTTTGCCGTCATCCGCCCCCGGGATCACCGCCGAGGTGATCGGGTTCAACGACCGGTCCCCGGCTATCACCCCCAGCACAAAATCGACCGGCGGCAAGGCCAGCGGCACCGATCCCCCCTTGGTGCCCAACTCCATTCCGGCAGGCCCGTTCATCCATTCAAACGCCGAAATCGTGCCAAATTCATCGACCAGTTCCGATCCGCCATTCGGCGGTGCCAACATCACCACCCGGCCCAGATTGGCAGGACGATGACCTTGCAGCCAATAGCGCAGCAAAATCCCGCCCATCGAATGGGACACAAAATGCACCGGCCCCGCGCCACATTGCGCCACGCGCGCGCCAACGCCTTGCGCCAGAACCTCGATGGTGGCTTCGGTCGACGGATAGCTTTCGTTGACAACCACATAGCCATGCGCCGTCAGCGCCGCCTCCATCGCCAACAGCGACTGCTCGCTGCGTGCCAAGCCGTGCAACAACACCACGCATTCGGCGCGGGCGGGCGCGGCGGTCAGCATCAGCGCCGCCAGAACCAGTGAATATATACGTCCCATACCCGCAACATTGTCCGCCACGCCCGCGGATTCAAGGGACATGGACAATTCCGCCGCGCCATCCCATCTTGCGCCATGGCCAAACGCCCCGATCGCCCCCCCGTTCATATCGCTGTCCGCATCGCAGTTCGCGCGTTGATCTTGCTGCAAGACCGGCTCTTGTTGGTCAATGCCTATGCAGATGGCCAGTCAGACTTGTGGTGCGCGCCGGGCGGCGGGGCAGAACCGAACACCTCACTGCCCGAAAACCTGATCCGCGAAGTGCACGAAGAAACCGGCCTGACCGTTGCCGTTGGCGCGCCCGCGCTGATCAATGAATTCCACGATCCGGGCGCGGGGTTTCATCAGGTCGACGTCTATTTCCACTGCACCATCACCGCGGGCACGATCAACCCCGGATGGCGCGACCCCGAAGGCATCGTCACCCAGCGGCAGTTTTTCAGCCAAAGCGATCTTGCAAAACCTGGCATCCGTTTCAAGCCCGACAGCCTGCCCGCCGCCGCCTGGGGCCAAAGCCTGCTTTACGATCCTTTAGAGTTAATCACCCGTTGACCGTTTCATTTTGGCCCAAATACTCGCCGCGCAGCGTCTCCCGCGGAACGCGGTCCTTCGCAAAAACCAACGCGGCGCAGCCGCTCGATTTGATTGCCGCATAAAAAAAGGGCCCCGGTTTCCCGAGGCCCCCTTTTTTCTACAACTGAATAGAATGATTACATCATTCCGTCCATGCCGCCCATACCGCCCATACCGCCGCCATGGCCGCCGCCCGATGCCTTGTCGGCAGGGCGATCCGCGATCATTGCCTCGGTGGTGATCAGCAACGACGCCACCGATGCTGCGTCTTCCAACGCGATCCGCACCACTTTGGCCGGGTCGATCACGCCGAACTTGAACATGTCGCCATATTCTTCGGTCTGCGCGTTAAAGCCAAAGGTCTTGTCTTTGGATTCGCGGATTTTGCCCGCAACCACAGCACCGTCCACACCGGCGTTCTGCGCGATCTGGCGCAGCGGTGCTTCCAATGCTTTGCGCACAATCGCGATACCGGCGTTCTGGTCCGAGTTTACACCCTCCAGCCCGTCCAGCACACGTGCCGCCTGCATCAAGGCCACGCCGCCGCCAACCACGATGCCTTCTTGAACGGCCGCGCGGGTTGCGTTCAGCGCGTCGTCAACGCGGTCTTTACGCTCTTTCACTTCGATTTCGGTCATGCCGCCAACTTTGATCACGGCCACGCCGCCTGCCAGTTTGGCCACACGCTCTTGCAGCTTTTCCTTGTCATAGTCCGAAGTGGTGTCTTCGATCTGCTGACGGATTTGCGCCACACGCGCCTCGATCTCGGCCTTGTTGCCATGGCCGTCAATGATCGTGGTGTTGTCTTTGGTGATCGAGATTTTCTTGGCAGTGCCCAGCATGTCCAGCGTGACATTTTCCAGCTTCATGCCCAGATCGTCCGAAATCACCTGACCGCCGGTCAGAACCGCGATGTCCTGCAGCATCGCCTTGCGACGATCGCCAAAACCCGGAGCTTTGACGGCGGCAATTTTCAAACCGCCACGCAGCTTGTTCACCACCAAAGTCGCCAAGGCTTCGCCTTCGACATCTTCGGAAATGATCAGCAGTGGCTTTTGGCTTTGAATAACGGCCTCCAGCAACGGAACCAACGGCTGCAACGATCCCAGCTTTTTCTCGTGCAACAGCACAAGGCAATCTTCCAGATCGGCAACCATCTTGTCGGGGTTGGTCACAAAATAGGGCGACAGGAACCCGCGATCAAACTGCATGCCTTCAACAACGGTGGTTTCCGTTTCCAGACCCTTGTTTTCTTCAACAGTGATCACACCTTCGTTGCCAACTTTTTGCATGGCGTCCGCAATCTGGCGGCCAATTTCAGCCTCGCCATTGGCGGAAATCGTGCCAACCTGCGCCACTTCGGCGGTATCTTTGACGGGGCGCGCGGCGGCTTTGATTGCTGCAACCACTTTGGAGGTCGCCATGTCAATGCCGCGCTTCAGATCCATCGGGTTCATGCCGGCAGCCACGGCCTTCATACCCTCTTTGATGATCGCCTGAGCCAGAACGGTGGCGGTGGTGGTGCCGTCGCCAGCCTCGTCATTGGTGCGGCTGGCCACTTCTTTGACCATCTGCGCGCCCATGTTTTCGAACTTGTCGGAAAGTTCGATTTCCTTGGCAACCGTCACACCGTCTTTGGTGATGCGCGGTGCGCCGAAGGATTTGTCGATCACAACGTTGCGGCCCTTTGGCCCCAAGGTCACTTTGACCGCATCAGCAAGAATGTTCACGCCGCGCAGCATACGGTCGCGGGCATCGGATTCAAAACGAACGTCTTTCGCACCCATAATGGGAACTCCTATCTAAAG
>JANPLZ010000059.1:0-4807 GCA_031422555.1 Cypionkella sp.
TGCATATCCGAGCTGCGCCAGCACGGGGCCGAGATTGTCTGCATCCGCCAATACCAGAACGAGCAGCTGATATTCACCTACA
Organism: Cypionkella sp.; assembly: GCA_031422555.1. Taxonomy (GTDB): domain Bacteria; phylum Pseudomonadota; class Alphaproteobacteria; order Rhodobacterales; family Rhodobacteraceae; genus JANNAT01. The sequence goes on from JANPLZ010000059.1 coordinate 83, forward strand.
CAATGACGAAGGCACCGAACCCGAAATGACACCTATGTCTGAGTATCAAAAGGCGGTTACAGCGTTGGCCGCGCTGGCAAATAAAGGGCAGGAGCTTTGCGGTCGGGCAACAGTTGCATCCGAGGCGATCGCAGCTGGTCGCCACGAGTCAGTGTTGTTTTTCAGCGAGATGGTGCTGGAAAGCGCCAAAGCGGTGACGTTCTGGGCTGAGCAGTTGGAAACCCACCAAGCCGCTTTGATCGCAGGCCCGCAAAAGGCGGCTGACAATGGTTGAGCGCATGGCGTCGTTCAAAGACCTGCCCATTGCAGATATCGTGGTGCCGAACGACCGTTTGCGCCCGATCAGCGAGGCCAAAGTGGTTGCGTTGATGGTTGTTATTGAACAATCGGTCTATCTGGGTGCAATCACCGTGCGCCGGGTTGGCAAGGTCAACATCCTGATCGACGGCGCGCACCGGCTGGAGGCCATGCGGCGGTTGGGCCGCGAGATCATCAACGCGGATGTGCTGGACTGCACTGCAGGCGAAGCGCGGCGGATGGAGATCACCGGCAATATCCTTGCGGGTATGACACCCATTCAGGATGCGATTTTCCTTGGCGTCTATCAGGTTGAATACGAAAAGCTGCACCCCGAAACCAAGCGCGGCACGGTTGGCGCAATGGCAAAGCACGGTCTGCAACAGCAGAATTCTTCCTTTGCAGAACTGATCGCTGAAACTAGGCAAATCACGCCTCGCCGGGTTCGACAGATCGTCGCTGCGGGCCGTTATCTGAGCGTCGAAGAGCGCGCGGCCTTGCAAGCGGCGAGCCATCGAATTCCTCTCGATGACATCGAAAAACTGGGCAAGATGCAGTTCGAAGCAGACCGGGCGGCGGTTGTCGCAGGGTTGCTGGCTGGAAAGTCTGCGTCGGAAACCATCCGCGCACAGAAGGCCCTTAAAGCAGGTGTTCAACCTACCCTTAAAGACCCGGTTGATACGGCGTTTCTGGCGTTGACCGCGCTGTGGTCACGAGTGCCCAAGGGCGCAAAGCGACGGTTTGTCGATGAGCTGGCCCAAGAGCTGGCCGCGTTGCTGAACGGGCGTGACCAGTGATGGCTTTGAGTGCCCCCAAACAGGAATGGTGGACTGCCGAAGAAATCGCAGGGGCGGCGTTGCCGGATATGCCTGCATCAAAGCGCGGCGTGAACCTGTTGGCGGATCGCGGGCAGTGGCAGGCCAACCCAGACCTTGCCCGTCGCCGCGCGGGCAAGGGCGGCGGGTGGGAATATAGCTGGCAGCTGTTTGCCGATCGTGCCCGGCGCAAGTTGCTGGCGCAGGCGGCTGATCTGGCCAAGGCCCCTGTGGCCCCGGTGCGGCAATCGCGCGATGAGGCTTGGGCATGGTTTGAAGCGCTGCCGCAATCGGTCAAATCCAAGGCCGAAGCGCGGTTGAAGATCGTCCATCAGGTCGAGGCGTTGGAAGTTTTGACTGCGCGCGGTCGCCACAATGCGATTGCAGATGTGGCACGGATGTGTGGCGATGGCGCACGCACCATTGCGTCATGGTTTGCCATGATCGACGGCGTGCGCGCCGATGACCGGTTGGCCTATCTCGCCCCGCGCAACCGCGCACAGGCCACGAGGCAGCGATCAAAAGACTGCGAGCCAGAGTTTTTTGAGGTGATCAAGAGCCTTTATCTGCGGTTGTCGGCCCCGTGTTTTACCGATTGCTACCGCGATGCTATCGACATGGCCGTCAAACAGAATTGGGATGTTTTACCCGAGCGCACGATGCGGCGACGGTTGGATTCGACCGTCAGTGTGCCAAGGCAAGTGTTGGCGCGCAAAGGTCTTGAAGCGTTGCAGCGGATGTTCCCGGCCCAAGTGCGCGACAAGACCTGTCTGACCGCAATGGAGGCGGTGAACGCCGATTTTCACAAGTTCGACGTGTTCGTGCTTTGGCCAGCGCCATTTGGGCAAAATGAGCCGGGTCAGATTGTGCGCCCGCAGATGGTGGCGTTTCAAGATATCTATTCGGGCCGCATTCTGTCGTGGCGCATGGACCTGACGCCCAACGCCACAGCCGTGCAGTTGGCCGCAGGCGATATGATCGAGGATTGGGGCATTCCGGCCCATGTTTTGTTTGATAACGGGCGCGAATTCGGGGCCAAAGCCATCACTGGCGGGGCCTCGAAGCGGTTTAGGTTCAAGATCAAAGTCGACGATATCGACGGGTTGTTCACCAATCTGGGCTGCAAAATCCATTGGGCCACGCCCTATCATGGCCAAGCCAAGCCAATTGAGCGGGCCTTTCGCGATATGTGCCATTCGATATCGAAAGATGTGCGGTTTGATGGCGCCTACACTGGCAACACGCCTTTGGCCAAACCCGAAGATTATGGCAGCCGCGCCATACCGCTAGACTATTTCCTGAAAGTCGTCGGCGAGCGGATCGCGCGCCACAACGCCCAGCAAGATCGCCAATCGGTCGTCGCCTACAAGCGCAGCTTTGCCGAAGTGTTCGATGAAAGCTATTCTGTTGCCCCTATCCGTAAAGCGACCGAAGCGCAGCGGCGGTTGTGGTTGTTGGGCACCGAAGGTTTGCGCGCCGATACCAACACGGGGGCGGTTTGGTTTCAGAAAAACGAATTCTGGGATGCCTGGATGCACGAGATCGCGGGCCAGCGTGTGATCATCCGATTTGATCCGGCTGACTTTCTGGCGGGCGTTCACATCTACTCCCAGGACAACGCCTATCTCGGCCACGCGCCGGTGCGCCAAGCCGTTGGGTTCTTTGACGCCGACGAGGCGCGGGTGCATGCGCGGGCGCGCAAAGACTGGGTGAAGGCGGAAAAGACGGCGCTGGCCGCATTGCGCAAGTATAACGCTGTGCAGCTTGGGGGCATGCTGGACGATATTGCACCGGTCGATATCACGCCGGTAGAGGCCAAAGTCGTAAAGCCGGTGTTTGGTCAAGCCGCCAAGCCGGGCAGGGACAAGCCAAACGCCGCTTACAGCGCAGATCACATCGCGGATGTGCAGGCCGCACTGGTCACCCAATTGTCTGACCACCGCCAAGCCACACCGGTTGCCCTCGGCGATGAAGCCCCCAAGCAAGTATTCCAACGCGCGATGCAGCTGGAGGCCACGCTGGCATCAGGCGGGGCCATCACACCAGAGCAAAGCCAATGGCTTGCGCGCTATCAGACCACCCCCGATTGCCAGTCCCAACGCATCATGTGGGACAGTTTTGGTGATGCCTACTTTGCATGAAAAAGCCGCCGTGGGCGTGCAGGCCCAACGGCGGCGGTAACAAACGACAGGAGCAGATGAATGACACAGACCGACAATCCGATCAATACTGTAGCGCCTTTGGCCAATGTGGCCCGGTTGCTATCGCTGGTGACCACCTTGCAGACCCGCGCCTTTGGCCTGCCGGGCATGGGGTGCTTTTACGGCCCCGCCGGGCGCGGAAAAACCACAGCCGGGGTGTTTGTTACCAATAAATCAAACGCCTGCCACGTCGAGGCTTTGCCCTTTGGAGGCACAAAAAAGCTGCTGGAGATGATCGTGATCGAGTTGGGACTGCGACCCGCGAAAAGCGTGGCATCGCTGTTTGACCAAGCCGCCGCCGAGTTGGCCGCGACAGACCGCCCGCTGATCATCGACGAGGCTGATCAGATTTTGACGGATCGCACCATCGAGGCCGTGCGCCATTTGCACGATAAAACCTTGGTGCCCGTGATCTTGATGGGCGAAGAGCAGTTGCCACAGCGGCTGAAGCAATGGGAGCGGGTGAGCGGGCGCATGTTGGGCTGGGTGGCAGCCGAGGCCGCAACGCTGGATGACGTGGGCTATTTGGCCCCGATCTATGCCCCCAAGTTGGTCATTCGTGACGATCTGAAGCAGGCGCTGTTGAAAGCGTCGAACGGGTCCATTCGCCATGTGTCGACCAATCTGGCGCGGCTTTCCACCCATGCCGCGATCAAAGGCCTGACCCAGCTCGGTGTCGGCGACTGGGATACCAAATCGTTTCACACAGGGCAGCCGCCAGACGTGCGGCGCGAAGTGGGATCGCCCGGGCCAAGCGCCGCACGCAGCCGCAGGACAGCGGCATGAAGGCCTTTACCAGCCAAGGGTCGCTGGCCAAGGCCGAGGCCGCATGGGCCGCTGCACAACGCCTGCAGCAGTTCGGCTACGCCGAGATTTCGCGCGACGTATCTGCTTCGACCGAACTTGCCACCCATATCGTGCGCGGTTGGGAGCGGGACGGCAAAATCAGGCTGATATCGGCGGTGCGGCGCGGCGGATCGGGCCGCAAGGTATACGAAGTGGTGCCCGATCACGAGATCAAGGCAGTGCCCGCAATGGGCGACGGGTTCGATCAGATGTGGACCTGCATGCGCAAGTTGTCGTCGTTTTCTGCGGTCGATCTGTCGGCCCATTGCGCCGCTGCTGTGGCCGTAGAAGACGCCCGCACCTATTGCCGCACGCTGCTGGCCGGTGGCTATCTTCGCGTGGTGGAAAAGGCGGTGCCGAACCGGCGCGAGGCCATCTACCGGCTGATCAACGCCACGGGCGTCAAAGCCCCCCGCGCCCGCCGTGTGGTCTGCATTGTCGATGCAAACTTGGGGCGGATCACGCCGCTGGCGGAGGCGGGCGCATGAAGCAGACATCGCTTCCCCGCGCGCGCGCCAGCTGGCCTGCGCCCTTGCCCGACTGGGTGGAAACATTGGCGCTGGAAT
>JANPLZ010000060.1:0-15311 GCA_031422555.1 Cypionkella sp.
GCTTTTTTGATTGCGATCCGCCGAAATCGTCGCCTTGGAGTAACTGGTGGCCAGCAGCGCCGCACGGCCCACGTCACCGACACCTTCGGCCTTGGCCTCTTTGGCCATCACCGATTTCCAATCCTCAAACCCCGACGCGCCATCGCCACAGGGGGCGGCAAGGCCCGGACTGCCAAGGCCAAGGACAAGCATTAACGCGCAGGATTTCAACAAAATACGGCTTTTGAACACGACAAATACCCCGGCTAAGACTAGACCACCAGTTTAGCGGCGAACCCGCGCCTTGCAAGGTGCCATGATCAAATCAAGCCTCAGGCGCGCAAGGGACACAGTCGCCTGTGGCCAAGGGGAAGGGCGCAAAAATGTGGTAGGCCCGGAGGGAATCGAACCCCCAACCAAGGCGTTATGAGCGCCCTGCTCTAACCGTTGAGCTACAGGCCCCCACAATCGGTGCGTATCATTTGACGTCCGGGTGTCAAGACGCTGCATGGCAGGACCGTGTTGAAAAGACTTCGCGCCCATGTTTTGGGTTAGCTGCGCTTTGGCTTTAACTTTTGCGCGGGCCTGTAGGTCAACGGCGCAACTGCCGCCGCCACCCGCGCAAACCTTGGCTGCGCATGTCACAAAACCGGTTTCCCCCTATCGTTGATTGCGATATGGCGACTGGCAGCGGGCACAGCCTTTGGAGACAGCGGATGACTGGCGGCAAAATTACCGGGCAAGACGTGTTGGGACAGAACGGGTTAACCTATGCCGATGCGGGCGTCGATATTGACGCGGGCAATGCGCTGGTGGAACGGATCAAACCCGCCGCGCGGCGCACCCAGCGGCCGGGCACGATGTCGGGTCTGGGCGGGTTTGGTGCGCTGTTTGATCTGAAAGGTGCGGGATATTCCGACCCCATTCTGGTGGCCGCCACCGACGGGGTTGGCACCAAACTGCGCATCGCAATTGACACCGGCCATGTCGATACCATCGGCATTGATCTGGTGGCAATGTGCGTCAACGATCTGGTTTGCCAAGGGGCCGAGCCGTTGTTTTTTCTGGACTATTTCGCCACCGGCAAGCTGGATGTCGATCAGGCCACGCGCATTATCAATGGCATTGCCGCGGGGTGCGAAGCGTCGGGTTGCGCGCTGATCGGCGGCGAGACGGCGGAAATGCCGGGCATGTATCATGGCGGTGATTTCGATCTGGCAGGCTTTGCCGTGGGGGCAATGGAGCGTGGCCAGGATTTGCCCGCGGGCGTGGGGGCGGGCGATGTGTTGCTGGGGTTGGCGTCGGATGGGGTGCATTCCAACGGCTATTCCTTTGTGCGCAAAGTGGTCGAATTGTCGGGGCTGGGCTGGGATGCGCCGTCGCCGTTTTCAGACGGCACTCTGGGGCAGGCGTTGCTGACGCCAACGCGGTTATACGTTAAATCGGCGCTGGCGGCGGTGCGGGCGGGCGGCGTGCATGCGCTGGCCCATATCACCGGCGGCGGCCTGACGGAAAATCCGCCCCGGGTGATCCCCGACGGGTTAGCTTGCGAGATTGATCTGACCGCATGGGCGCTGCCCGCCGTGTTCAACTGGCTGGCCACAACGGCAAACATGACTCAGTCGGAATTGCTGAAAACCTTCAACTGCGGCATCGGCATGATGCTGGTGGTGGCGGCGGATCGCGCCGCGGCATTAACCGAAGTGCTGCAGGATCAAGGCGAAACCGTGGTGGTTATGGGCCATGTCGTGCCCGGGAATGGGGTGATCTACCAAGGCGTTCTTGCGTGAAGCGGGTTGCCATCCTGATTTCGGGGGGTGGGTCCAACATGCTGGAATTGCTGCGCGATATGGCGGGCGATCATCCGGCACGCCCGGTTTTGGTGGCGTCAAATGATCCTGCGGCACGGGGGCTTTCGCGGGCAGCGGGCGCGGGCGCGGGGGTTGCGGTGGCTGCGGTGGATCACCGCGCCTTTGGCGGGGATCGCGCGGCGTTTGAGGCGGCCTTGCTGCAACCGATACTGGCCTGCGATCCCGATATCATTTGTCTGGCCGGGTTCATGCGGGTGCTGACGCCGGATTTTGTGGCGCGGTTTGAAGGCCGGATGTTAAACATCCACCCGTCGTTATTGCCCAAATATCCCGGCCTGCACACCCATGCGCGGGCGTTGGCGGCGGGCGATACCAAGGCAGGCTGCACCGTGCATCTGGTGACGCCGGTGTTGGATGTCGGGCCAATCCTGGGCCAAGCCGCGGTGCCGGTTTTGCCGGGCGACACGGTGCAGGCGCTGGCGGACCGGGTTTTGGTGCAAGAACACCGGCTTTACCCGGCGGTGCTGCGGCGGTTTGCGGCAGGAAACACACACGCCTTGTTTTTATAGAATAAAATCATCGGCGGTAAAGGCCAGCAAATTGGTCTGGCCAAACAACTGCACCGACCCGGTGCCACCCAAATCAGCCAGATCAAGCACAATTGTGCCGTCGATCAGGTAAAGTGCCGCTTGCGCCCGGGCAAAAGTGATGTTGAAATCCTGCAGGTCAAGCCGATCCCGGCCTTGGGCAAAATCCATCACATCATCGTCGCCGTTGATCTGGTTCAGCACGAACACGTCGGCACCGCGGCCGCCAAACAGCAGATCGTCACCCGCCCCGCCAACAATGGTGTCCGCGCCGCTGCCCCCGGCCAGCCGGTCATCGCCCGCATCGCCCTGCACAAGATCATTGCCCGCGCCGCCAAACAGCGCGTCACCATCCTCGCCGCCCCGTAGGCTGTCGTTGCCCGATTGCCCGTAAAGTCGATCCATGCCTGCCCCGCCGAACCCCTGATCCGCCCCGGCCCCGCCAGACAGGCGGTCGTCGCCGGTGTCACCGATCAGCATATCCGCCCCCACGCCGCCTTTCAGCACGTCATTGCCGATGCCCCCGTCCAGCACATCTTGCCCGCCGCCGCCGATCAAGCGGTCATCCCCGGCATGGCCGTACAGGCTGTCGTTCAATTCCTTGCCCAAAAGCCGGTCATCGCCGCCCAAGCCGCCGATCAGATTGGCAACACCTGCCACCCCCGCCAGCCTGTCTCCATCGGCGCTGCCCAAAACCGGCGCGCGCTCAAAGCTGTTGTAAGCCTCGTTTGGCACGACGTAAGGCAACAGGCCCGGATGGCTGCCGGCAAACTCCAGCAGTTTGCCCGGATCGGTGCCCCGTGCGGCACTTTCCAAAGCCAGAACAGACAGGCCCGGATAGGCCGCCAAAGCGGCAGACAGCACGCCGGGGCCAGCAGCTTCGGTCGAGAACTGGTTTTCAATCACCATGCCGTTGATCGCCGCCTTATAGGCCGCAAACAACGCACCTGCCGTGCCGCCAGTCGAATCCCCGCCTATAAAGACGCCTGAATTCACGATCACCGTGGCGGTGGGATTGACCGCCCGAACTGCCGCCGCCACGTCGATCACCAAGGTCATCATGGCGTCGGCAAGGCTGGGATCGTATGTGCCAGCGCTGTAACCCGCCGCGAAATACTGCCCGACATCGTCCAGAAACACGCCGCCATAGCCCGCCTGCACTTGGGCCACCGCTTGGGCTATCACCAGGGCCTGCCAATCGGGATCGCGGTAATCGACGCGGATCGCCTCATCCGCCGGGGCGGCTCCGGCAGGCTCGGCGGCGAAATCGACACCGCCCAGATTGTTCAAAAGCCACGCCGGCGCGCCCGCGTTCACCACACCGACATCGGGTTCGCCCGGATCGGCGGGCGTAACCCAAGCCGGGTTCCAATAGCTGCGGGCAGCATCCGTCACCGATGTATTCACATAAGCCACCACGGTTTTGCCCGCGGCGGCGAAACTGGCCAGTTCGGCGGCACTTAGAGGTGGCGTGCCATTGGTGATGCCAATCGCGGATTCCGTGATCAGCACCTGCGCCCCGGTGGCGGCCAACCCGGCGGCGGTGGCATTGGAAAACTGCAAGGCGAAACTGGTGAACAAGGGCATTGGTTACTCTTTTTTCAGGGTTTCAGAATTTGTGCGATGCTTCAGCCTCACCTGTCAAGGCAACGCCAAGTTGTGGGGCCGCGCTGGCGGGCTTTCGCGCAAGGCTTTTCATTCAGGGCACTTCCCCCTATAGCCGTTGGGCGGGATGCCCCCGCAAGCCCTTGCGAAAGAAGCCGTCCATGCGCACGATCACCACCACTGCCGACCTTGCCGATTTCTGTGCCGCCGCCAAAACCCAACCCTACGTCACCATCGACACCGAATTTCTGCGCGAGCGGACCTATTGGTCAAAGCTGTGCCTGATCCAGATGGCGCTGCCGGGGGCGGGGGGCGATGCGGTGCTGGTCGATCCGATTGTCGGGGATCAGATGTCGATGGAGCCGCTTTACGATCTGTTCCGCCACGAGGCGACGGTGAAAGTGTTTCACGCCGCGCGTCAGGATCTGGAGATCTTTTTCGTCGAAGGCAACGTCTTCCCCAAGCCGCTGTTTGACACCCAGATCGCGGCGATGGTTTGCGGGTTTGGCGAACAGGTCGGCTATGAAACCCTCGTCAAGAAAATCGCCAAGCAGGATCTGGATAAAACCTCGCGCTTTACCGATTGGTCGCGCCGCCCGCTGTCGACGGCGCAAAGCGATTATGCCTTGGGCGATGTCACCCATCTGCGGGTGATTTACGAATCCCTCGCGGCGCAACTGGCCAAGAATGGCCGCACCGCGTGGGTTGAAGAAGAACTGGCGGTGCTGGTCGATCCTGCCACCTATACCGTGCATCCCGATGAGGCCTGGCTGCGCGTCAAGACCCGCACTACCTCGGGGCGGTTTTTGGCGGTGGTCAAGGAACTGGCGCGCTTTCGCGAGGATTACGCCCAAGGCAATAACGTGCCGCGAAGCCGGGTGATGAAGGATGATGCCTTGTTGGAGTTGGCCTCGACCCGGCCGACCAACCACGAAGAATTGGGCCGCTCGCGGCTGTTGATGCGCGAGGGGCGCAAATCGGAAATTGCCGAAGGCATTCTGGCGGCAATCAAAGCAGGCATGGAGATGAAGGCCGATGCGCTGCCCAAGGCCGATATCAGCCGCGATCAGTTGCAGGTGAACCCGGCGCTGGCCGATTTATTGCGGGTGCTGCTAAAGGCCAAGGCCGAACAACTGGGCGTGGCGCCGCGGCTGATCGCCTCGGCCGCCGATCTTGATCTGATTGCGGCGGGCATGCGTGATCTGGACACATTGAAAGGCTGGCGCGCCGAAGCCTTTGGCGACGATGCCATTCGTTTGTGCCGGGGCGAGATTGCCCTGTCGGCCAAAGGCAGCGAAGTGCGGGTGGTTAAACTTTAACCACGCTAGCGGCGGCTGGCGCGCGCGTTGCCAGCGCCCTGAACGATGATTTGTGAAATGCCGCTTAGTTTGATGTCGGACAGGCTGTAGGCCACGGTCACTTCGCGCGATTGCTGGTTGACCACGCCCGCCCGTGTGATGGGCGGGAAAATGTGAAATTCCAATACCAGCGTGCCAGATTCGTCCAGCGGTAACGGCACAAGTTCGGCATCCCAAAAGCCTTGGGTGGGCGGCAGCCCGGTGGCCCGCACCAGCGCCCCGCCGGGGAAAGGTTCAATCGACATGGTCAGCACCTGCGCCACCAAAGGCCGCGGATCGGCGGGCGCGGTGGTGACAAGCGCCACTTGATCTGCGGGCTGCGAGCGGCCAAACCAATTCAGCGGGTTCAACCGCGATTGGCCAAAGCCGCAGGCGGACAGGGCCAAAGTTGCAACCAATACAGCAGTCAGGGGCAGGCGCATCGTCATCGTCCCTTGCAAGTCTGTCCCTTGGGTAGCCGATACGCGACAGTTTGGAAAGGCCAGACAGGCTGGACTTGGCCCGCGCACAGGCCTACCTGTTTCAGGCATGGAATGGAGAAACCGATGGCCACCGCCGCCTTTGAAGAGCTTGCCGAAACCTTTGAATTTCTGGACGATTGGGAAGACCGCTATCGCCACGTCATCGAATTGGGCCGCGCCATGCCCGCTTTGGAAGACAGTTTCAAAGTGCCCGCGTTAAAAGTGGATGGCTGTGCCAGCCAAGTGTGGCTGCGCCCGATTGTGGCGGACGGGCAGTTTGATTTCCAAGGCGAATCCGATGCGATGATCGTGCGCGGGCTGATTGCGGTGTTGCATGCGCTTTATGCCGGGGTGCCGGTGGCACAGGTGGGCACGGTGGATGCGGTGGCCGAACTGGGGCGGCTGGGGTTGAACGAACATCTTTCGGCGCAACGGTCAAACGGCGTGCGCGCGATGGTCGAGCGGATTAGGAAAGTCGCCGCCAGCGTCTAAGTGGAAACGCTGACGCGATCGGTGTAAAACGCCAGATGGCCTGCGATCTGCTCCATCCCGAAGATCGGCGTCTCATAAGACCAGACAACGTTCTCCAAAACGCCGCCGGGGGTGGTGATCGAATAATAGCTGCACGGGCCTTTGTGCGGGCAAGTGGTTTGACGGGCGGTTTTGGTCAGCAAATCCATCGCCATATCGGCGCGCGGCACATAGATCACGGCGGCATAGGTGCCCTCTGACATTTGCAGCGCCGCGTTTGTGTGCCCGATCAAAGTGTCGCCCGCGCGCACGCTGACCTGCGCGGCCACTGCGGTAAGTTTGATATGCGATGCCATGCAACTCTCCTGCGGTTGTCTCAAACCTAGCGCAGCCGTTGTGAAGCGCAAATCACGTTTTCACAGCGGCGCGCAGGCTTGTTTGCACCAATCCAGCGCAGCAGGTGACAGGCGCGGGCCGATTTTGGCCAAAACATCCGCATGATAGCCGTTCAGCCAGTCACATTCGCCCGGTGACATCATGGCTGCCACAATCAGGCGGCGGTCGAACGGCGCAAAGGTCAGGGTTTCAAAGCACAACTGCACCCGGTCGTCGCCTTCGGGCGGAATGGGCGCAGGCTGCACCACGATCAGATTTTCCAGCCGGATGCCGAATTCACCTTCCCGGTAATAGCCCGGCTCGTTCGACAAGATCATGCCAACTTCTAACGGCACTTCGGAAATGCGTGACAACCGCTGCGGGCCTTCATGCACCGACAAAAACGCCCCCACACCATGCCCGGTGCCATGGTTGAAATCCTGCCCCGCCAGCCACAACGCATAGCGCGCCAGCGGGTCCAGATCGCGCCCGGCCAGACCCCGCGGCCAACGCACGCGGCTGATCGCGATGGTGCCCTGCAGCACGCGGGTATAGCAGGCCCGTGCCAGATCGCCCGGATCGCCCACCGCCACAGTGCGGGTAATGTCGGTGGTGCCATCCAGATATTGCGCGCCGCTGTCCACCAACAACAATTCATTGCGGCCGATCTTGCGATTGCTGTCATCGGTGACGCGGTAATGCATGATCGCGCCATTGGGACCAGACCCCGAAATGGTGTCAAAGCTGATGTCGTGCAAAACATTGGTCGCCCGCCGATACCCTTCCAGCGCGCGCACCACGTCAATTTCTGTCAGGCCGGGTTTCAGGGTTTGTGCGTCCAGCCAAGCTAGAAATTCCACCACCGCCGCGCCGTCGCGCATATGCGCCTCGCGCATGCCCTGAATTTCCGCAGCGGTCTTGCGCGCCTTTGGCAGGCGGCACGGATCATCGGCCCAGACGATCTCAATCTCAGCCTCTTGCAACTCGGTTGCCACCGCCAACGGGGCCGACGCCCGATCCACCCGCACCGGGCTTTGCAAGGTGCGCAAGGCAGGCACAAAGGCCGGCATCGGGCGCAATGACACTTGCGGGCCCAGATGGGCGCGCACGGCGTCGTCAAACTTGGCCGCATCGGCAAACAGCGTCACGCGGGCGTCGTCATGCAAAATCGCAAAGCCGTGAAGGATGGGATTGCGCGGCACATCGCCGCCGCGGATGTTCAGCAGCCAACACAGGCTGTCGGGCAAGGTAATCACCGCCGCCGTCTGACCCGCCGCGCGCAATTCTGCGGCCAACAGCGCCCGTTTGTCGGCACTGGACGCGCCCGCCAAGGCATCGGGATGCACAAAGGCACGCCCCAAGGGGGCGGCTGGCTGATCCGGCCATATCAGATCGACTAAATTCTTTACAGGGCATAGGGTTACGCCAGTATCTTCAAGTGATGTCTCAAGTTTGGCAATCTCGTCTTTGGTGTGCAGCCACGGGTCATAGCCAACCACGCCTGCCGCCAGATTTGACCTGATCCAGTCGCTGGGCAGCACATCTGGCCACGGCACCGGGGTGAAATGCACAAGGTCAACCTGCGATTTGACTTGGGTGCGATAGCGCCCGTCGATGAACACCCCGGCTTTATCGGCCAGCACAATGCAAAACCCGGCCGAGCCGGTAAATCCGGTCAGCCATTGCAACCGCTCGTCCCGGGCGGCCACATATTCGCCCTGATGCACATCACTGCGCGGCACGATGAACCCCGCCAAAGACAGGCTGGTCATCGCCACCCGCAGGGCCGCAAGGCGTGCGGGGCCTTGGGCAGGGGTGGCTTGGGTGTCAAAGGTCTGGAACATGGGGGGCCTGTGATTTTGCGCCGGAATGTCTAGTCAAACAGGTTTGCAGGCGTGATGCTACCCCACCTTGCGCAAGCCCGCGGCGCGTGCGCGCTTCTTGGCGTTCGGCTCGAACAACCCGGCCAGTTGTTCGGTCATTGCGCCTGCCAGTTGTTCGACATCGGTGATGGTGACAGCGCGCTGGTAATAGCGGGTCACGTCATGGCCGATGCCGATGGCGATCAGTTCCACCGCGCGGCGGCGTTCCACCATGGCGATCACATCACGCAGATGTTTTTCCAGAAAATTCGCGGGGTTCACCGACAGGCTGCTGTCATCCACCGGCGCGCCATCGGAAATCACCATCAGAATACGCCGTGCTTCGGGCCGCGCCATCATGCGGCGGTGCGCCCATTCCAGCGCCTCCCCGTCGATGTTTTCCTTCAAAAGCCCCTCTTTCATCATCAGCCCCAGATTGGGCCGCACCCGGCGCCATGGCGCGTCGGCGGATTTATAGATGATGTGGCGCAGATCGTTCAGGCGCCCCGGGGTTTGCGCACGGCCCTGCGCCAGCCAGCGTTCGCGTGACTGCCCGCCCTTCCACGCCCGGGTGGTAAAGCCCAGAATCTCCACCTTGACCGAACAGCGTTCCAGCGTGCGCGCCAGAACATCGGCGCAGATCGCCGCGATGGATATGGGCCGCCCCCGCATCGAGCCCGAATTATCCAACAAAAGCGTCACGCAAGTGTCGCGGAATTCGGTGTCTTTTTCCTGTTTGAACGACAAAGGCGTTGTCGGGTTGGCCACCACGCGGGCCAATCGCCCGGCATCCAGCGTGCCTTCTTCCAGATCAAACAGCCAACTGCGGTTTTGCTGCGCCTGCAGGCGGCGTTGCAACTTGTTTGCCAGACGACTGACCGCACCCTTCAGGGGTTCCAACTGTTGATCCAGATAGGCGCGCAAACGCTCTAGCTCGGCCGGTTCTGCCAGATCTTCGGCGCGAATCTCTTCATCGAAATCGGTGGTATAGACGGTATAGTTCGGGTCGGCCGCCGAATAGGGCGCGGGCGGCGGTGGTTCCAGCGGGGCCTCGCCTTCGGGCAGTTCGGCCTCGTCGCCTTGCTCCATCTCGGCTTGATCTTCCATGCTGACTTGCGCTTGGGATTGATCTTGCTGATCGTCTTGATTTTGTTCGGGCGAGGCGTCGGACTCGTCCTGATCCTGCTCTTCTGACCCGGCATTGTCGGGGTTGTCCTGATCTTCCTCGGCCTCGTCACCGGCGCTGTCGTCATCGGGTTGGTCGGGGTCATCGCCCAGCTGATCGCCGTAGCCCAGATCGGCGATCACGCGGCGGGTCAGCCGGGCAAAGGCGGCTTGATCAGCCAGCGCGTTTGCCACACCGTCCAAAGTGCCGCCCGCCTGATCTTCGATAAAGCCGCGCCACAAATCCATCACATTGGCGGCACCCTTTGGCATGGGGCGCGCCGTCGCCAGATGGCGCACAAGGTATCCGGCGGCCACGGCCAAGGGCGCGTCTTCCGACCGGGTGATCTGGGAATAGCCCTTGCGATCCGCCTCATGGGCGATCTTGGCGTCGATGTTGCCTGCAGTTCCGGGCATGGCGCGCGCGCCCACGGCTTCGCAGCGCGCGGTTTCCATGGCGTCGTAAATCTCACGCGCAAGGGGGCCGGTGGGGGCATAGCGGGTGGCAGTCGCCTCATTGTGAAACTTGCGGCGCAGCGCAAACGCATCCGCCGTGCCGCGCGCCAGCAACACCTCGTCGCGGGTCATGCGGCGGCTGACTTGCGGCAAGCGCACGCCTTCCTTAGTCATGCCGGATGGATCAACCGAATAGGTCACCACCATATCGGAATCGTCGGCCATCGTGCGCGTGGCATCGGCGAGGGCCTTCTTGAACGGATCGGCGGGGTTGTCGGTGGGTTTGGTCATAGCGCCTTTTAATCATCCACGCTGATCTTGGGCAAGATGCGGCTTTGCGTTTTGCGCCACTGTGAGCAAATGCAGAAGCCCTGTGCGCGTGTTGCGGTGTATGGCAGCGGCGATGGGCGTATCCTTTGGTTTAGATCCGCCACAACATTTGACGGTTTTCCATTCTTTACTTGTCAGCTTTGCCCCAAGCAAAGCTGACCGCGCCCGAACCGCCCCCACGGGGCGGGCGCGACATGTGTCGCCCCCCAAGAGCCCCGTCGGTTCGGGCGCGGCCAGCTTTGCACCCAATCGCGGGTGACGGTAAGGTTTGGGGTAGGGTGTGCCTTCGGGCGAACAATTGCGCAGATATTGGCGCGCTGACTCTCGCCCTACGGCGGGTTCAAAAGCTGATTTTGGATCGCAAAGCTTAACTGATTAGCCAAGTCCGACAAGGCCGCCAAATCATCGGTCGAGAAACAGTTGTCTGGATTAACCTGCGTCTTCGTGACGGATTTCGCGTATTTCACAGATTTTTTGTCGAAAAACTCTACCCGGATAGACCCGCACGAACCCCTAGAATATCGACCATGACAAAGAGCATTCCGCCAATCCAGCAAGTTGTCGATTTGCGGTTTTATTCGTGGTAAAAAGTTAGTCTCGTGTTTGTGCTGCGACATCAACTCTTCAAATATCCTGAGGCGGGTGTTCCCCGAACATCTGACAATTTCGGCCGATTTTTCGTCGAGCGTCTCCAAGGAAATACTAGTGCCGCTTGTGCGAAGCAGTTTCATCGAAGCACGACCAACCACGTCATCTAAACTTGTTACTGCCACCAAGAATTTGCCGAGCGCGCCATACTCAGCTTCGCTAAATTCTTCGCGGCGAACAAACTCGCCTACGATCACTTCATCGCCATGCTTGCCGCCGACTCCGGCAACTCTTCGGCAAAACACCGCTGGTAAAACTCGGCCACCGTCTGACGCTCCAACTCGTCGCATTTGTTCAGGAAACTTAACCGGAACGCATAGCCCACGTTGCGGAAAATCTCGGCGTTTTCGGCCCAGTTCAACACGGTGCGGGGGCTCATCACCGTGGACAGATCACCATTCATAAACGCAGTGCGGGTCAGGTCGGCCACCGTCACCATCTGGCTGATGATCTTGCGGCCTTTTTCGGTGTTGTAATGCGGACGCTTGGCCAGAACGATGGCGGCTTCGGCGTCATGGCTTAGATAGTTCAGCGATGCCACCAGCGACCAGCGGTCCATCTGGGCTTGGTTGATCTGTTGGGTGCCGTGATACAGCCCCGTGGTATCGCCCAAACCCACCGTATTGGCCGTGGCGAACAGCCGGAAACTGGGGTGCGGCGTGATGATTTCGTTCTGGTCCATCAGCGTCAGCTTGCCGTCATGTTCCAGCACGCGCTGGATGACGAACATCACATCCGGGCGGCCCGCGTCATATTCGTCAAACACAATCGCCACCGGGTTGCGCAGCGCCCATGGCAGGATGCCTTCGTGAAATTCGGTCACCTGTTTGCCGTCGCGCAGCTTGATCGCGTCTTTGCCGATCAGATCAATCCTGCTGATATGGCTGTCAAGATTGACCCGCACGGTGGGCCAGTTTAACCGCGCGCCGACCTGTTCAATGTGCGTCGATTTGCCCGTGCCGTGATAGCCCTGAATCATCACCCTGCGGTTGTAGGCATAGCCGGCAAGAATTGCCAAGGTGGTGTCCGGGTCAAATTTGTAGGTCGAATCAATTGCGGGCACGCGGTCCGAAGCCTCGGCAAAGCCTTTGATCTTCATATCGGTGTCGATGCCGAAAACCTCACGCACAGAGATGTCTTCGGTTGGTTTCATCACAGTATCCAGCATTGCAATCGGCCTATGTATTGGCTGCGGGCGCGCACCCGCAAGGTAGGGGACAGTTGTGCAGGATTCTGCCCCCGGCTGCAAGGGACGCTCACGCAGTATCGCATCTGCGTGAGCCGGTGAAACCCTTGGCCCCACAGCCCCGTTCCTTTGCTATGATGCCCGAAATCAACCGGAGGCCGCCCATGTATCGCCGCACCTTTCTGACCGCCATCGCTGCTTTGATGGTGGCGCGCCCGCTGTCTGCGGAAAGTTTTGAAATCACCCTGACCGATGATGAATGGCGCGCCCGGTTGACGGATGCCCAGTTTGCGGTGCTGCGCGAAGAAGATACTGAACGCGCCGGCAGCAGCCCGTTGGACAAGGAAAACCGCAAGGGCACTTTCGTTTGCGCCGGCTGCGACTTGCCGGTGTTCAAATCGGAAGCCAAGTTTGACAGCGGCACCGGCTGGCCGTCGTTCTTTCAGCCGATCAAGGGCGCGGTCGGCACCAAATCCGATCCGGGCTTTCTGGGGGATCGCACCGAAGTGCATTGCCGCCGCTGTGGCGGGCATTTGGGCCATGTGTTTGACGATGGCCCGCAACCCACCGGTCTGCGCTATTGCATGAACGGGGTGGCGATGAAATTTCTCGCCGCCTGACACGCCGGTATGGACAGCTGCAAACGCGCCCGTTACCGATGATGGGCGCGGCACCGGGCGGCGCGTTTGCGGAGCCGTTTGCCGTTGGCCAATCCAAATGCGCCCCCATCGGCCCTGACCCTTGCCACGACGGAAACGTTGCGGCGCCTGGTGGCTGGTCCCGCTGATCCGGATCAGTTGACCGCCGCCTTGCGGCATCTGGCGAAATGGCGGTCTGAAATCATTGCCAACACGGTGGCGGCAAAGTCTGGCCCATTGGTTTTGTCGGGGCCGTTCAAGGGCATGGATTACAGCGTGCGCGCCTCTGAAGGGTCGCGCGCGGCGCGTCTGATCGGTGCTTACGAAGCCAGCCTTGCACCCGTGATCGACGCGATCATCGCGCGCGGCTATGATCTGGTGGTCGATGTCGGCTGTGCCGAGGGTTATTACGCAGTTGGCTTGGCACGCCGCATGCCGCAGGCGCGGGTGATGGCACGCGATGCAGATCCCAAAGCGCAGGCGTTGTGCGCGGCACTGGCGGCGCTGAACGGGGTGGCGGACCGGGTGGAAATCGGCGGGCGGATGGATCACGCCGATTTTGACATCTGCCATGGCGCCCGGGCCGTGGTGATCTGCGATATCGAAGGTGCCGAGGCCGATCTGCTGGACCCTGTCCGCGCGCCGGGGTTGATGGCTGCAGACATTCTGGTGGAAACCCACGATTGTCTTACCCCCGGCCTTAGCCATTTGATCGCCACCCGCTTTGCCGCCACCCATCATGTGCAACTGATCGGGCGCAAACTGAATGACAGCGGCCTGCCCGGCTGGATGGAGGGTCTAAGCGATCTTGACCGTCTGATCGCCCTTTGGGAATGGCGCAGCGGGCCCACGCCGTGGCTGTGGATGCAGCGCAAATGACGGCACGCAACGCCGCCCTTTGGTATGCCCAAGATGGCTTTGATCCGGCGGCCAAAGGCATCAACGGGCGGCGGGTGGCGGGGGCGTCGTTTTTGGCGGGCTTTTTGCGCCATGCCAGCGTTGACGAGTTTGTGCTGATGGCGAAAACCGCCGAAGACGTGGCCCCGGTGCGTGCGCTGGCCAACAGCTTGCGCCCGGACGTGCCGTTGCGCCATGTCGGGCTTTTGCGCCCGACCGGGATTGCACCGGTGTCGACCCTGTTCTTTCCCAGCCCGAATTTTGCCGCCGAAAGCTGGCGGCGTGCGCCCTATGGCACGGCGGCGTGGAGCGTTTGCGGCATCACCCACACCACATCAACCGCCGCCGTGATGCAGGGGTTTTACGATCTGCGCACCGCCCCGGTGATGCCTTGGGATGCAGTGATTTGCACGTCGCACGCGGTGCGCGGGGCGGTGCTGCATCAGATGGATCTGATCGACACGCATTTGCGCAGCCATCTGGGGGCCACACCGCCGCCGCGTCCGATGCTGCCGGTAATCCCCTTGGGCATCCACTCTGCCGATTTTGCCCCCGATGTGGCGGCAGGGCAGGGCTTGCGCGCACGGCTGGGGGCTGCGCCGCAAGACGTGGTGTTCACCACCATCGCGCGCCTGACCCCGCATGAAAAGTTTGACCCGCTGCCGATCTATCTGGCGTTGCAGGCGGCCAGCCGGGATTTGCCCGATATCAGGCTGCACATCGCGTTTTGCGGGCTGTTTCGCGATGACTATTCGCGCCGGGTGTTTACCGAAGGTGCGGCCAAACTGATGCCTGATGTGGGCTTTGCAGTGTTGGACGGGGCCAATGCAACCGACCGCCGCGCGGCACTGTCGGGGGCGGATGTGTTCATGTTCCTGATCGACAATATTCAGGAAACCTTTGGGCTTGCCCCGATTGAAGGCATGGCGGCGGGTCTGCCGTTGCTGGTGTCAGACTGGGACGGCATGCGCGATACGGTGACACCCGATACAGGCTTTCGGGTGACAACCCGCAGCCTGCCCGCAGGCCATCTGGCGCAAGAGGCGCTGCGCTATCAGGGCGGCGTTGACAATTATGTGCAATATTGCGCGTCAACTTCGGCGATGACGGAAATCGACATGCCAGAGTTGACGGCGCGGATACGCGATCTGGCCCGCAACCCTGATTTGCGCCGCCGGATGGGGGCTGCGGGGGCCGCGCGGGCGCGGGGCTTTTATGACTGGGCGCAGATTATCCCGCAAATGCAGGATCTTTGGGCGGAACAAGACGCCCTGCGCCGCGCAGGGGCGGCACAAGCCAAACGCTATGCCGCCGATGGCCTGCCTGTGGCCCCGTCGCCCACCGCGTTGTTTGGCGGCTATCCCAGCCTGCAAACCGATTTTGTGGGCGCGCGTTTTGCAGCCACCGATCTGACCGGGCGGGCGGGTCTGGCCGAGGTTCTGGCGGTGCGCAATTATCAGGGCTTGAAACGGATGTTCGCGGC
>JANPLZ010000061.1:0-11558 GCA_031422555.1 Cypionkella sp.
GCTAATCAAAACCGCACCTTTCATCCGATCACTTGAAAACGTCATCTTGGCCGTGGCCCGGCCAATCAACCCAAAGCAAGACCACCAACGGCAACAGACCCAAGGCCACGTTGAACAACGCCGTTATCGCATAATAATTCTTCGGATCGCCAAACGCGAGAACACCCAATCCGACATTCGTCAGCGTCTGCAGCACCATGCCCAACAGCGGCAAAAACGCCAAAACCATGATGCCACCGCGCAAGCCCGCCTTGCGATACAAGCCGAAAAACAGCCCGACGGAAATCAACGGCCCCAGCCAGCCTATGATTGAATAATAGATCATTCCGCCGCCATCGCGCCCATGCGCCCGGTCTTTTTGGCCTTGATGCGGTCCTCGATCTCGTCCCGGAAATGCCGCACCAGCCCTTGGATGGGCCAGGCCGCCGCATCGCCCAGCGCGCAGATGGTGTGCCCTTCGACCTGTTTGGTGACCGACAGCAGCATGTCGATTTCCTCAACTTCGGCCTCGCCGCGCACCAGACGGTCCATCACCCGCATCATCCAGCCGGTGCCTTCACGGCAGGGCGTGCACTGGCCGCAAGATTCGTGCTTGTAGAATTTCGACAGCCGCCAGATGGCCTTGATCACATCGGTGGACTGATCCATCACGATCACCGCCGCGGTGCCCAGACCGGATTTCTGTTCGCGCAGCCAGTCGAAATCCATGATCGCGTCGTCGCATTGCGCGGCGTTCAGCATTGGCACCGAAGACCCGCCGGGGATCACCGCCTTGATGTTTTTCCACCCACCGCGCACGCCGCCGCAGTGCCGGTCCAGCAGTTCGCGCAAGCTGATCGACATCGCCTCTTCAACCACGCAAGGGTTGTTCACATGGCCGGAAATCCCGAACAGCTTGGTGCCCGCGTTGTTGGGCCGCCCGAAGCTGGCAAACCAATCCGCGCCGCGCCGCAAAATCGTCGGCACCACGGCGATGGATTCCACATTGTTCACGGTGGTAGGGCAACCATAAAGCCCCGACCCCGCCGGGAAGGGTGGCTTCATCCGCGGCATGCCCTTTTTGCCCTCAAGGCTTTCCAGCAGCGCAGTTTCCTCGCCGCAAATATAGGCCCCCGCGCCGTGATGCAGATAAATGTCGAAATCCCAGCCGGATTTGGCGGCGTTTTTGCCCACAAGCCCGGCGTCATAGCATTCGTCCATCGCCGCCTGCAGCGCTTCGCGTTCGCGGATATATTCGCCGCGGATATAGATATAGCAGGCGTTGGCGTTCATCGCGAACGCCGCGATCAGACAGCCTTCGATCAAGGTATGCGGATCGTGGCGCATGATCTCGCGGTCTTTGCAAGTGCCGGGCTCTGACTCGTCAGCGTTTACCACGAGGTATGCAGGCCGCCCGTCAGATTGTTTCGGCATGAACGACCATTTCAGCCCGGTGGGAAAGCCCGCCCCGCCGCGCCCGCGCAAGCCCGATGCCTTCATCTGATCAATGATCGTATCACGGCCCCGGCCGATGATTTCGGCAGTGCCCGCCCAATGGCCGCGCTTTTTTGCGCCCGCAAGGCTGCGGTCGTGCATGCCGTAAAGGTTTGTAAAGATACGGTCTTTATCTTGAAGCATGATGCCCCTTCCTATGCCCGGCTGTCATGCGCTGCGCGCCCGCCAGATTTGATACGTCACAATCAGCGCCCAGATGAACCCGGCCGCCGCCGCCAGATCTACCAGCAAAGTGTATTCCACCGGCCAGCCGTATTGCGCCCCGATCATCTGCACCAACAGCCACAAAACCATGGTGCCTGCGATCACCAAAGCCACTTTGCGGGTTTGCGCCGCCCGTTTGATGTCGCGGGGATCCGGGTTTGCCATGCTGCCCTCAATGATGCCCGGCTGCGTCGTCGCCCTGATCAGGCGCGGTCAGTTCCACCCCGCCCGACCCCAGCAACACGCCAAACACACCAAACACCAACACGCCCAGCAAAAACGCCGCCGAAATACCAACCTCGCCCACCAGCCGCGCCAAAGTTGCCGCAATCAGCCCGGCGATGGCCGCAACCATCCAGCCGCCCGCCCATGGCCCAACGTCTGCTGTGTGATCTTTGTGGTCCATGTCAGCCCCTAAAAGTCATTGGTTTTGGCGCGGGCCAAAAAGGCCGCCATGCCCTGTTCGGTGATCAGTCTGGCCTGCGCCACCCATTTGTCACGGCTGACCCGGCCCCGAAAGCCCTTCAGATTGGCGTCCATCCACGCGATGTCGGACGCCCCCCACCCGGCGATCTGGTCAAAATGGAAAATTCCCAACCCGTGGCACAGCTTTTCCAACACCGGACCGATGCCTTCGATGGCTTGCAGGTTGTCCGCCACGCCACCACGCGCCGCTGGCAGACCGACGGGTTGTTGGCCAGACTGCACAGCAGGCTGCGCAGCCGAGATGAAATCAGCCGGGGCTTTGGCTTGCGGCGTTGCGGCGGGCGTTGCATTGGGGGCATTGCCATCCGCCACAGGCTTGCCTTTCGACCGCGCCGGGGCCTCTTGCACCAATATTCCCGAGGCATCGGCCACGGCATCTTTGCCGGGCTTGGGTTCTTTTGGCTGGCCGTGGGCCGGGGTTACGGCCGCAGCATTCCCCAGCCACGGCGTGGTCAGCGGCACTTCGCTGCCATCAATGCGTTTGACGGTATCGCCCAGATCAACCGCCGCCTGCGCCGAGGCGTTATGCGGTTTGCGGCCAACGGCAAAGTCCTTAAGGCTGGTCAAGCCCGACAGCGGCTCGGCGGCGTAGCGGCCATTTTGCGGCCCGGGCACCGGCACCTCGCCTTTGGAAAACCGCCCGATCAGATCGCGCAGTTTGGCGGGCGTCAGGTCTTCGTAATAATCCTTGCCCATCTGGGCCATCGGCGCATTGGCACAGGCCCCCATACATTCGACCTCTTCCCAGCTGAACTTGCCGTCAGCCGACAGTTGATGCGCGCGGTCGGCGACCAATTCGCGGCAAACCGCAATCAGATCTTCCGCGCCACAGATCATGCAGGACGTTGTGCCGCAAATCTGGATATGGGCAACGCTTCCAACGGGTTGCAACTGAAACATAAAGTAGAACGTCGCCACTTCCAGCCCGCGAATATAGGCCAACCCCAGCATGGTCGACACATGTTCAATCGCCGGGCGCGACAGCCAGCCTTCCTGTTCCTGCGCGCGCCACAACAACGGAATGATCGCCGATGCTTGCCGCCCGGCGGGGTATTTTGAAATCTGCCCCTGCGCCCACGCCAGATTGGCTGGGGTAAAGGCAAACGAGGCGGGCTGATCTTTGTGCAGGCGGCGTAGCATTTAAGGGGTCGCTCCGGTATTGAAATGGGCGGCAAGGGCCACGGCGGCAACGATCAGCGCCAGAACCCCGGCGATCAGATGTTTGGCCATGGGTCGGTGCGCGCGGGCATAAATCACCGCATCGGCAAAGCCAAGAAAGGCAAACACCGCGAACAGATAGGCGATCACCGCCATATCGCCGTAAACCGTGGCACCCAACGCCAGCAGGGTCAGGGCAATGTAGCGCCCCGTCATGACCTGCGGCAACTGGTCGGCGTGATGCGTGGTCTGCACCATGGCATGCGCCGGATTGCGCAGGAACAGCGCGGCAAGCGTGCCTGTCACGGCGACGCCAACGCCAGACCCGATGACCGCAAGGGTAGACAAAGCGATCACCGGTCTACCTCGCCGAACACGATATCCATGGTGCCGATAATTGCGCTGACATCCGCCAATTGGTGGCCTTTGCAGATGTAGTCCATCGCCTGCAAATGCAGATAACCCGGCGCGCGAATTTTGGCGCGGTAGGGTTTGTTGGACCCGTCGGCCACCAGATAAACGCCGAATTCGCCCTTGGGGGCCTCGACCGCGGCGTAAACCTCACCTGCGGGCACGTGGAAGCCTTCGGTATAAAGTTTGAAGTGATGGATCAGCGCCTCCATCGAGGTTTTCATGTCGCCACGGTTGGGCGGCGTGATCTTGCCGCGCGCCAGAACTTCGCCGGGTTCGGCCCTCAGTTTGGTCAGGCACTGACGCATGATCGACAGTGATTCCTCCATCTCTGCCATGCGGCACAGATAGCGGTCGTAACAATCGCCGTTTTTGCCCACCGGAATTTTGAAATCAAATTCGTCATAGCATTCATAGGGTTGCGCGCGCCGCAAATCCCACGCCAGCCCCGAACCGCGCACCATGACACCAGAAAAGCCATAGTTCTGAATGTCGGCTTCGGTCACCACACCAATATCGGCATTGCGCTGCTTGAAGATGCGGTTTTCGGTAAGCAGTGTGTGCAGATCGCCCAGCACTTTGGGGAAATACTCGCACCACGCCTCAATATCGTTGATCAGATCAGGGGTCAGGTCCTGGTGAACGCCGCCGGGCCGAAAGTATGCCGCGTGCAGACGCGCGCCGGACGCGCGTTCATAAAACACCATCAGCTTTTCGCGTTCTTCAAACCCCCACAAAGGCGGGGTCAGCGCGCCCACGTCCATCGCCTGGGTGGTGACATTCAGAATATGGCTCAGGATCCGGCCGATTTCGGAAAACAGCACCCGGATCAGACTGGCGCGGCGGGGCACCGCCGTTCCCGTCAACCGTTCAATCGCCAGGCACCAGGCATGTTCCTGATTCATTGGCGAGACGTAATCCAGCCGGTCAAAATATGGCAGGTTTTGCAGATAGGTGCGGCTTTCCATCAGCTTTTCTGTGCCACGGTGCAACAAGCCGATATGCGGATCACAGCGTTCGACAATTTCGCCGTCCAACTCCAGCACCAGACGCAAAACACCATGGGCGGCAGGGTGTTGCGGGCCGAAGTTGATGTTGAAATTGCGGATTTTCTGCTCGCCCGTCAGCGCGTCATCAAACTTGCCATCCATCATGCGACACCTTCATTCATATTCTTGCGCCACGCCAGTGGCAGATCGGCAAACTGTGCTGCCACATAAGCGTATTGTGGCTGCAAAAACGCCCGCGCCCGCGCCGCCACAACCGGGGCCAGCGCCAGCGATTGACCTTCATGCACCCGGCGGCCCAGATCGGCGGGGCCCGGGGCAATCCCAAGGAACGCCGACAGTTTGGCGATGCCCGGCAGGGTTAGCATGTCTTCGTAAAACAACACCAATAACCGCCCCGGATCAAAGCTGCGCGCCAGTTTCGGCAAGATCGCCGCGTAATCACCGCGCGCGACGATGCCCTTGGCCTCTCCGGTCATATCGCCGGCCAAAATCCTGCCCATCAAATCTTGGGCCGCACTGGCAAAGCTGTGCGGGACCAGTCGCGCCGCAATCATCCGCACATGGCTCCACAACCGGGCCAAGGGATCGCGGATCAGATAGATCAGCCGCACATCCGCGCCCACATCCGACAGCGATTTCAACCGGTCCCCCGACATCAGCGCATAGGCTGGCGTTACATCGCCAACCAGCCGCGCCGCGCCGCGCCCGGCGTTCAGAAACGCGGTATAGGCGGGCAAATCAACCGCGCCCAGCCGCAACACCTTTTGCCAGTCGCGCAGATCGGCAAGGCGGCGATCGCGCCACGCCTTGGCGTCCGCAGCCCCCTCGGTCTGATCTTTCAGCCGCGATATTTCATCCTGCCCGGCGCGCCTTGCGTTTTCGAAATGGGCGGGCGTCGACATGCTGAAATAATGCAGCTCTTTTATGCTGCGAAAATGGCATTCAGGATGGGCTGCCAAATGGTCATAAAGCCACGACGTGCCCGCCTTGGTGGCCCCAAGGCAAAACAGATATGTGGGGGCGGTTTGCACCGGTCAGGCCTTTTTCTCATCCCCCGGCAGGATGTATTTTGCACCCTCCCAAGGCGACATGAAATCAAACTGGCGGTATTCCTGCACCAGCGATACCGGCTCATAGACCACCCGCTTTTGCATCTCGTCATAGCGCACTTCGGTATAGCCGGTGGTCGGAAAATCCTTGCGCAACGGATGACCGCGAAAGCCGTAATCGGTCAGAATACGGCGTAGATCGGGGTGGCCGGAAAACAGAATACCAAACATATCAAAGACTTCGCGTTCAAACCAGTTCGATGACGGATGAATGGTATGGATGGACGGCACCATATCATCCTCGCCAACCGCCACTTTGACGCGGATGCGGTGGTTTTTGTACATCGACAAGAAATGATAGACCATCTCAAAGCGCGGGTCGCGTGACGGATAGTCCACCGCGGTGATATCCACCAGCGATGAAAACCGGCAAGTCGGATCAGATTTCAAAAACTCGACAAAGCTGTGCAGATGGGTCAACTGCACCGTCACGCACAATTCGCCAAAGGCTGTTTCGGTGGCAATCACGGCTTCGGGCCGCTTTTGTGACAGGTGTTGGCCAAGGCCGATCAAAGCGTCTGACATATCCCCCCCCTAGCGCACAAGCGTGCCCGTGCGGCGGATTTTCCGCTGCAACTGCAAGATACCATACAGCAACGCCTCGGCGGTAGGCGGGCAGCCGGGCACATAGATATCGACCGGCACGATCCTGTCACAGCCGCGCACCACCGAATAGCTGTAGTGGTAATAGCCGCCACCATTGGCACAACTGCCCATCGAGATCACATAGCGCGGCTCGGGCATCTGATCATAGACTTTGCGCAGCGCCGGCGCCATCTTGTTGGTCAGCGTGCCCGCCACGATCATCAGATCAGACTGGCGCGGGCTGGCGCGGGGGGCGGTGCCAAAGCGTTCCAGATCATAGCGCGGCATCGACGTGTGCATCATTTCCACCGCACAGCAGGCCAGCCCGAACGTCATCCAGTGCAAGGACCCGTTGCGCGCCCAGTTGATGATGTCTTCGGTGGTGGTCAGCAGAAAACCCTTGTCCTGCAATTCAGTGTTCAGCGCCCGGGTGGCCACATCGCGGTCAGGTCCTGCGGTATTGGCTGTTGTCATCACGCCCATTCCAACGCCCCTTTCTTCCACTCATAGGCAAAGCCCACGGTCAGCACGCCCAGAAACACCATCATAGACCAGAACGCGGCCATGGATATGTCGCCAAATGCCACGGCCCACGGGAACAGAAACGCCACTTCCAGATCGAAGATGATGAACAGGATCGACACCAGATAAAACCGCACGTCGAATTTCATCCGCGCATCGTCAAAGGCGTTAAAACCGCATTCATAGGCGGATACTTTTTCCGGGTCGGGGTTGCGCACGGCAATCACGGCGGCGGCAAGGATCAACACCAGACCTAACCCCACTGCCACGGCCAACAATATCAGGATCGGCAGATACTCTCGAAGAAGGTTGTCCACGAAAGACTCCTTTGACTGGCGGCGATGCGCGGCGGGGTGCCGGGGCAACGCGGGCTGATTGCAAATCGTTTACCCCGCCCCCCGCGCGGGGTCAACCAAAGCCGGGTCAAAAACCGATGCTGCGACGATGGGGGTCAGGGCTGCGTCGGGGCGGGGGTTTCACCGCCTCGCCCGACCTTTTCTGACGCAGTTTTGAGCGCGCGCCAGACCCTCTAAAATTTGTCTAAAATCCGCATTCATTTTGGCAAAAATACTCCACGGGGGTGGCTCAAAAGCGCATGCTTTTGGGACCGGGGGTGTGAAACCCCCGTCTTTCTGACGGCCACCCGGTTTATCCGATCAGCCGTGCGACAACCGCGCCCAGATCATCGAAATGATCCAACACCGCCTCGGGTTGCCAGCGGGTCACGCTGCGGCCTTCGGGCCCAAAGGTGACCAACACCACCGGCACCCCTGCAGCGCGCGCGGTCAACCGGTCGGTTTCGGTATCGCCGATCAGCACCGACCCTGCAACATCGCCGCCCGCTTGGGCAACAGCGGCAAGATAGGGGGCCGCATCGGGCTTGCGGGTGGGCAAGGTATCGGCCCCGATCAGGGCGGCAAACATGTGCCTGATGCCCAATCGCTGCAGCAGGGTTTCGGCCAAAGCCGCTGGTTTGTTGGTGCAGATCGCGCAGACGTATCTTGCGTCCAGCAGCTTTTGCACCGCCGCCACCGCACCGGGATAAAGCCGCGTATGCACGTCAATCGCCCCCGCATAGGCCTGCAACAACACCGGATACTGCGCGTCGATGTCAGCCTCGTGCCACCGCAGGCCCAGCCGGTCAGACCCGGCCCGCAGCATCGCCCGCCCGCCCTGAAACGCCACCAGCGCATCGCGCCCGTCCAGAACCGCACCATGGCCCAGCCGCGCGAAACACGCATTCGCCGCCGCCAGAAGATCGCCCGACGTATCGGCCAGCGTGCCATCCAGATCAAAAACCACACATCGGCGCATCATTTGTAACCTTGCGTGAGTCACCGCCCCTTGCGGCCCCGCTGATCCGGGGTAAAACGGGGCGAGCGTAAAGGAAAGAGGCGCAATGCCCGTATCAGTGATCATTCTGGCCGCAGGCATGGGAAGCCGGATGAATTCCGACACACCCAAAGTGCTGCACAACGTCGCCGCCGCCCCCATGTTGCACCATGCCATGGCTGCCGCCCGCAGTCTTGATCCCGCCCGCATCGTTGTGGTGGCCGGGCACGAGGCGGCTGCCGTGACCAAATCGGCGCTGGCCTTTGACGAGGCGGCGCAAGTGGTTATTCAGGAACCGCAACTGGGCACGGCGCATGCGGTGGCGCAAGCCGCCCCCTTATTGGCGGGTGCCGATGGCGATGTGATCGTGCTTTATGGCGACACACCCCTGATCCGCCCCGAAACCCTGGCCGCCATGATCGGCGCGCGGGCGCGCCATGCCATAGTGGTGCTGGGGTTCGACGCAGCCGACCCGGGGCGCTATGGGCGGCTGATCTTGGCGGGCGACGGGGTGGAGCGTGACGGGTTAGAGCGGATTGTCGAATTCAACGACGCCACTGCGGCCCAGCGCGCGATCACCTTGTGCAATTCCGGCGTGATGTGTGGCGACGCCAAAACCCTGTTTGCGCTGGTGGCGCAAGTGAGCAATGACAATGCGAAGGCTGAGTATTACCTGACCGATATCGTGGCGCTCGCGCGCGAGGACGGGCTGTCGGCGGGGGTGGTGATCTGCGCCGAGGCCGAAACGCTGGGCGTCAACACCCGCGCGCAACTGGCCGGGGCCGAAGCCGCGTTTCAGGCGCGGGCGCGGGCCGAGGCCTTGGAAAACGGCGTCACCCTGACCGCGCCGGACACGGTTTTTTTCGCGCTGGACACCTATATCGGCCGCGATGCCCTCATCGGGCCGCATGTGCTGTTTGGACCCGGTGTGACCATCGAATCCGGCGCCGAGGTGAAAGGCTTTTGCCATCTGGAAGGCTGTCATATCAGCCGCGGCGCGGTTGTTGGCCCCTTTGCCCGCCTGCGCCCCGGCACCGAACTGGCCGAGGATGTGCATGTCGGCAACTTTGTTGAGGTTAAAAACTCGATCCTCGATGAAGGCGTCAAGGTTGGCCACCTGACCTATCTGGGTGACGCAGATGTTGGCGAATTTACCAATATCGGCGCGGGCACGGTGACCTGCAATTACGACGGCGTGATGAAACATCGCACCCGCATCGGCAAACGCGCCTTTATCGGATCAGACACCATGCTGGTGGCCCCGGTCAGCGTGGGGCACAATGCGCTGACGGCGTCGGGATCGGTGATCACCGAAGATGTGCCGGATGGCGCGCTGGCAGTTGGGCGCGCCAAACAAGTGAACAAACCCGGGCTTGCCCTGCGGTTGATGGACAGATTGCGCGCCATAAAAGCCGCCAAGGGACAGTCGTAAATGTGTGGTATTGTTGGCGTATTGGGTAAAGTTGATGTGGCTCCCCTGTTGGTAGAGGCGCTGAAACGGCTGGAATATCGCGGCTATGACAGTTCCGGCATCGCCACCGTGCATCAGGGCAAACTTGACCGCCGCCGCGCTGTGGGCAAGCTGGTCAACCTGTCGGATTTGCTGGCGCAAGACCCGCTGGCGGGCAAATCCGGCATTGGCCAGACCCGCTGGGCCACCCACGGTGCGGTGACCCACACCAACGCGCATCCGCATGCCTGCGGGCGGGTGATGGTGACGCATAATGGCATCATCGAAAATTTCCGCGCTTTGCGCGAAAGGCTGGCGGCGGCGGGTCTGCACCATGTCACCGACACCGATTCTGAAACCGCCGCGATGCTGGTGGAATTGCATCTGTCACGCGGCCTTGATCCTTTGGCGGCGGTGCAGGCCACGGTGGCCGAATTGCACGGCGCGTTTGCCTTGCTGTTTTTGTTCGACGGCGACGCGGATCTGATGATCGGCGCGCGCAAGGGTGCGCCTTTGGCGGTGGGTTACGGCGAGGGCGAGATGTTTGTCGGATCGGACGCCATAGCCCTTGCCCCGCTGACCGACCGCATTGCCTATCTTGAAGAAGGCGACGTTGTGCGCGTCACCCGGCAAGGGGCCGAGATCTACAACGCCGATGGCAGCCTTGCCAACCGCGAAATCACCCAGATTCAATTGGACCAAACCCGGGTGGAAAAGGCGGGCTATCGCCATTTCATGGCCAAGGAAATCGCCGAACAACCGGTTGTGGTGGCCGATGCGCTGAAACGCTATGCGGAAGGTGGTGTGTTGCGCCTGCCGGAAGGCATTGATTTCGGCAGCGTTGACCGCATTTCCATGGTGGCTTGCGGCACCGCGTCTTATGCCACCCATGTGGCGAAATACTGGTTTGAACAAATCGCGGGCCTGCCCTGCGAAATCGACATCGCGTCGGAATTCCGCTATCGCGCGCCGCCGCTGTCGCCCAACCAATGGGCGCTGTTTGTCAGCCAATCGGGCGAGACCGCCGATACTTTGGCCGCCCTGCGCTATACCCGTGGCCGCGTTGCCAAAATCGTCGCCGTGGTCAATGTGCCGACATCATCCATCGCGCGCGAGGCTGATCTGGCCCTGCCGATCATGGCGGGGGTCGAGGTGGGGGTGGCATCGACCAAGGCCTTTACCTGCCAGTTGACCACGCTTGCCATGCTGGCGCTGAAAGCCGCTGTTGACCGGGGCCGCCTTGACGGCGCGGGCCTGGCGCGGCATCTGGAAGATATGGCGCATCTGCCGGGGCTGATGAACCACGCGCTGGCGCTGACCGCCTCTATTGCCGCCATCGCGGATGAGTTGGCGCAGGCCACGGATGTGTTGTTTCTGGGCCGGGGCGCGATGTTTCCGATGGCGATGGAAGGCGCGCTGAAGCTGAAAGAAATCAGCTATATCCACGCCGAAGGCTATGCATCGGGCGAGTTGAAACACGGGCCTATCGCGCTGATTGATCCCGCCGTGCCGGTGATCGTTCTGGCCCCGCGCGACCATTTGTTCGACAAAACCGTGTCGAACATGCAAGAGGTGATGGCGCGCAATGGCCGCGTCTTGCTGATTTCGGATGCGCGCGGCGTGGCCGAGGCGGGCATGGATTGCTGGCGCACCCTGACCATTCCCGATGTGTCACCCACCTTTGCACCGATCCTTTATTCAATCCCGATCCAGTTGCTGGCCTATCACACCGCCCTTGCCAAAGGCACCGATGTCGATCAGCCGCGCAATCTGGCGAAATCGGTGACGGTGGAATGA
>JANPLZ010000062.1:0-9067 GCA_031422555.1 Cypionkella sp.
GGGGGCAAGGTAGACGCCGTGCAGCGCGCACTGGATTACATGGGCCTGACGCCGGGCCAGAAACTGTCTGATATCAAGATCGACACGGTGTTCATTGGGTCTTGCACCAATGGCCGGATCGAAGATCTGCGCGCCGCGGCGGCCATTCTGAAGGGCAAAACCAAGAAAGCCGGTTTGCGGGCCATGGTGGTGCCCGGCTCTGGCCTTGTGCGGGCGCAAGCCGAGGCAGAGGGTCTGGCGCAGATTTTCATCGACGCCGGATTTGAATGGCGTCTAGCCGGCTGTTCCATGTGTTTGGCGATGAACCCCGATCAACTGGCCCCCGGCGAGCGGTGCGCCGCCACCAGCAACCGCAACTTTGAAGGCCGCCAGGGCCGCGGTGGCCGCACCCATCTGCTGTCACCCCAAATGGCCGCAGCCGCAGCGATCACCGGTCACCTGACCGATGTGCGCGAGATGATGACTGATCCAATGCCAGCAAACGCCTAAGGAGCCGGAAAAATGGAAAAATTCACCACCCTCACCGGCATTGCAGCGCCTATGCCATTGGTCAATATCGACACCGATATGATCATCCCAAAGCAGTTTTTGAAAACCATCGCCCGTACCGGGCTTGGCGTGAACCTGTTTGACGAGATGCGCTATCATCTGGACGGAACCGAGATCACGGATTTCGTGCTAAACCAGCCCGCATACCGGCAATCTGAAATTATCGTGGCAGGTGATAACTTTGGCTGCGGCTCTTCGCGTGAACATGCGCCTTGGGCCTTGCTGGATTTCGGCATCCGCTGTGTGATCTCGACCAGCTTTGCCGACATCTTTTATAACAACTGCTTCAAAAATGGCATTTTGCCCATCGTGATGCCCGCCGATGTGGTCAAAGTGCTGATGACGGATGCCCAGCGCGGCGCGAATGCGCGGATCAGCGTGGATTTGCAGGCGCAAACCGTAACAACGTCGGATGGTCAGGTATTTTCGTTCGAAGTCGATGCCTTCCGCAAGCACTGTCTGATGAACGGGCTGGATGATATCGGGCTGACTTTGGAAAAAGCGGCGGCGATAGACACATTTGAAAAACGCAATTCTGCCCTGCACCCTTGGGCCTGAACTGCCATTCCCTACCAGATCTTGGGCCGCCCCATAGGGCGGCCTTTTTCTTACCACGTTCTTGATTCAATCCTGCAACACCTTTTCCCACAAAGCGCCTTATTAGGATGTTCATCTTAACCAAGCTGTTGCTGTCTTTCGGGAAAGAAGGCAAGAATTGGGCAAGAATGAGGCAGTCCGCCACAATGTGCGGGGTCTAAGCGGAATAAGGGACTGGCTTAGCACCGGTCCTGTCCGATTTGAGGGTGGCAAGGCAGTGTTTTCACGGCTGACAGGCGCAATAGTGCGAATGATTCTGGTGATGGTGCTGGTTGCCACGCCGTCGGTGGTGTTGGTCGATATCAGCGCCGATACCAAGCAAATGGTGGCCCTTGTTGCCCTGTTTGCCGGCATGCTGACGTTTGTTGAGTATAACGCGACCTATCCCAGCCTTGTCGAGTTTCGCGACGCGCCGCCGTTCAACCGCGTCCGGTTCTTGATGCTTTTGGCGACCGTGTTTTGTTTGTCCGCCATCGAGCGCGGCAAAGTCGTGGCGTCGACCCTGACCGAATTTACCGATGCCGTCGGCACTTTGATCGGGGTGTCGATGGACTTTCCTTATAGTCCGGTGCGGCTGGCCACTTTGATGGTTGCGGATTCAGCCTCGGCGGATCAGGTGGCTGCCATTCGAACTGCGGCCGGAATGGCCTATCTGATCTCGCTGATTTCCCTGGCAGTGTTTGTGATCTTGCTAAAAGTCGGGCGCTGGCCGAACCGGGGCAAGCCGTTCAATGTTTGGGTAAACCTGCCGACCTTCGATCCAACCGTTGGGGGCGATGTGGTGGCGCGCCTGATGCGCGATGCCCGTGTTAACATTGCGTTAGGGTTTTTGCTGCCATTCTTGACGCCAGCAGTGGTTAAAATCGGCTCCATGGGGTTTGAACCTTTGGCGCTGACCTCGCCGCAAACCTTGATATGGACGTTGACGGCATGGGCCTTTCTTCCCGCCAGCCTGTTTATGCGCGGCATCGCCATGGGCCGGATTGCCGATATGATTCAACAGTCGCGCACCGCGAACGGCCTGGCGGAAGCTGGCAAGCGGTATGCAGCGGCCTGATTTGGCTGCTGTTTTGTGGAATTGCCCCCGCCGATACTTTGCGGATCGCCACCTATAACCCCGAGTTGACGGATCAGGGCCCCGGCCTTGTGTTGCAGGCCCTGCGCCGGGGTGACGATCCAAAAATGGTTGCGGTTGCTGGCGTGATCGTGGCCCTTGATGCCGATATACTGCTGTTAACCGGCATAGATTATGATGCCACTGGCTTGACGCTGCGCGCATTGGCCGACACCCTTGCCAAAGCCGGGTCACCCTATCCGCATCAATTGGCTTTGCGACCAAATACCGGCCTTGCCACCGGGCTTGATCTGGATGGCAATGGGCGTCTGGGAGAGCCGCGCGATGCCATGGGCTACGGCCGCTATGCCGGGGCCGCGGCGATGGCGATGGCGATCTTGTCACGCTACCCGATAGATACCGCCGGGATTCGCGATTTCAGCACCTTTCTTTGGGCCGATCTGCCCAACGCCCTTATGCAAGACAGCGCTGACATCCGGGCCATTCAGCGGCTGTCGACAACGGGCATGTATGAGATGCCAATTGCGATGCCAAACGGTAAATCCCTGCGATTGCTGGTATATTATGCAACCCCCCCGGTGTTTGATGGGCCGGAAGATCGCAACGGGAGGCGCAACCATGATGAAACCGCGTTTTGGCTGCGTTTGATCGCGGGCGATGTGCCACTTCCACCGCCGAAGCCGCCCTTTGTGCTGTTGGGCCAGCCCAATCTTGACCCGGCGGATGGTGAGGGTCGGCAAGACGCTATCCGCGGATTGCTGAACACCGCAGCACTGCAAGACCCAGCCCCACGCGGCACCCACGGCCGTATTGAACCGGGTCATAAAGGCGATGCGGCCTTGGACACGGCGCTTTACCCTGCGATCGGCGGGTTGCGGGTGGAACAGGTTTTGCCGTCCGCAGACCTGACCATCACCAACGCGGGCGTGTTATGGCCACCCGATACAGATCCGCTGGCCGAGGTGCTGGCCACGGCCTCACGCCATCGCCCGGTTTGGGTGGATGTGATGCGGCCCTAACGCCAGCGCCGCCACATGCGCGGCCACGACATCGGCAAACGCCGTTTGTTTGAAATCAGGCAGCAACGCCGCCATTGGTGCAGGATCAAGACGGTGCGGCGTGTTCATCAAATAACGCATTTCGATCAATTCGCGCGCCAACTCCCAAAACGGCGCAGCAACTCGCATGAACCACCACGGAAACGATGTGTAGGCATAACTGCGACCGGTTTGCCGTTGTAATTCGTCACGCAGATTATCCATCGAAAACGTATGCCCGGCAAAGGGCACATCCGAATACTGCGGAAGTTTGGCACGAATCGCCGCCAAATTTACCGCCGCGCGCGCCATATCCGGCAAATAGGCATAGGCTCGGGGCACCGCAGGCGCCCCCATCAAGGCGATCTTGCCCTTGGACACCGATTTCAGCGCAACCATATTCATGGCGGTTGTTGGCTTTGCCTCGTCCAGAAAATCGCCGCCGCGCAGCAAGATCACCTGCACCTTTGCACCGCGATAAGATGCCTCCATCGCTTTGCGAATCTGGCCTTTGCGCGACACCGGCCGATGCGGCGTGTCGGGGCCCCACGGTGCCGGTTGATCGCCGTAAGGATAGACATTTCCCGGCACAATCACGGTGGCGCCCGACGCCGTTGCCGCCGCAATCACCTGCGCGGTGACCTGCGGGATCAATCGCGCCCAATCATGATACATCGGCGGGTTCAGCCCATTCACGATGACATCCGCCCCAATTGCGGCGGCGGTCATGTCGGTGCCGCGTTGATACTTCCGAACCTGCCAGCCTGTTGCGGCAAATGCCTGTGCAGCGCGGCTGCCGAACAACCCGGATGCGCCCAAAACCAAAACCGTGCCTGTCATTGTCATCTCCTGTTTCTGAATTCCAGAAATAGATATTCGTTTTAGCAATAGACACTGGCTAAATACGCAGCCTCATCATACAAAAATGTATGGATAAGTCTGACTGGACGATCACACGATCTTTCCTTGCGGTGGCTGAAACGGGGTCGCTTTCGGCGGCGGCGCGGGCGTTGAACCTAAGCCAGCCCACGCTAGGCCGCCACATTGCAGAACTGGAGGCGGACCTGAACTTGACGTTGTTCACGCGAACGGCGCGCGGACTGCTGCAAACCGAGGCGGCAAAAGCCCTGTTGCCCCACGCGATGGCGATGCGCGACGCCGCTGCAAGGCTGTCCCTCGCGGCGGCCGGTCAGGAAGAAACCGTTTCCGGCACCGTGCGCGTTACCGCCAGCCGCATCGTTGCCAATTACATCTTGCCTGCGATGCTGGCCCAACTGCGCCTGGTGGAACCAAACATCCAGATCGAATTGGTGCCATCTGACAGCAGCGAAAATCTGCTGTTCCGCGAGGCCGACATTGCGCTGCGGATGTATCGCCCCACCCAACTGGATGTCATCACATCCTATCTGTGCGATCTGCCGCTTGGGCTTTACGCGACCCCCGGCTATATCGGCAAATTTGGCATGCCGCAGAATTTCGAAGACCTTGCAGCGCATGAATTTGTTGGGTTCGACAGGTCGGACGCGTTGATTGGCATCATGCGCAAGTTGGGATTTGACCGGGTGCGCGAAGATTTCGCGCTGCGGTGCGACGATCAGATTGTGTATTGGAGCCTTGTGCGGGCCGGCTGTGGCATTGGTGGCATGCAAACCATGATCGCCGAGGCTGATCCGGCAGTGGTGCGGGTTGCGCCGTTTATCCCTTTGCCTGCCTTGCCGGTTTGGCTGACCGCTGCCGAAGCGTTGCGCCAAACCCCCCGGATCCGGCGGGTGTTTGATCACCTAAGCCACAGTTTCAAAGCACTTCGGCTTGACCCGACCCCGCCCATTGGCTAGGCCACGCGCAACGATTTCATTGTGGAGCCGATCATGGCCAATCCTACCCTTCTTATTCTTGCTGGAGACGGTATCGGCCCTGAAGTGATGGCCGAAGTTAAGAAGATCATCGGTTGGTTTGGCACCCATCGGGCCGTCGCTTTTGATGTTACCGAAGATTTGGTTGGTGGCTGTGCCTATGACGTGCACGGCGTGCCGTTGACGGATGAGACCATGGCCCGCGCCCAAGCCGTGGATGCGGTTTTGCTGGGGGCCGTGGGTGGTCCGAAATACGACAGCTTGGATTTTTCAGTAAAGCCCGAACGCGGGTTGCTGCGGTTGCGCAAGGAAATGGATTTGTTTTCCAACCTGCGCCCGGCCCAATGCTTTGACGCGCTGGCCGATTTTTCCAGCCTGAAACGCGAGATCGTGGCGGGCCTTGATATTGTTATCGTGCGCGAATTGACCTCTGGCGTCTACTTTGGCGAGCCGCGCGGCATTTTTGTCGAAGGCAACGAACGGGTCGGGATCAACACCCAGCGCTATACCGAATCCGAGATCGCCCGGGTGGCGCGTTCGGCGTTCGAGTTGGCCCGCAAGCGCAGCAATCGGGTCTGTTCGATGGAAAAAGCCAACGTGATGGAATCGGGCATTCTGTGGCGCGAAGTGGTGCAGGAAATCCACGATAAGGAATATCCTGACGTTCAGCTGTCGCATATGTATGCCGACAATGGTGCGATGCAGTTGGTGCGCGCGCCCAAGCAGTTTGACGTCATTGTCACCGACAATCTGTTCGGCGATGTGTTGTCGGACTGTGCCGCGATGCTGACAGGGTCGCTGGGCATGTTGCCGTCGGCTTCGCTAGGCGCACCGATGGCCAACGGACGGCCCAAGGCGCTGTATGAACCGGTTCATGGCTCGGCCCCGGATATCACCGGGCAAGGCAAAGCCAATCCGATTGCCTGCATCCTTAGTTTTGCAATGGCGCTGCGCTATTCCTTCGACATGGGCGATGATGCCACCCGCGTCGAGGCTGCGGTTGAAAAAGTGCTGGCCGACGGGTTGCGCACTGCCGATCTGATGGGCCCCGATGGCGGCACACCCATTTCCACCAGCCAGATGGGCGACGCTGTTATTGCGGCGCTAACCGCCAGTCTATAGGGAACCGGGCCTGCATTCTTTTGCGGTTTGGTCGTTCTGGCCTTGATCTTTGCCGCTGGCAGGGCGACTGATGCGTCTTGATTGATTTGCGCCATTTTGACGCAGCTTTGCCGGACAACACACACATGCCAGCCCTTTCATCGAACCTGCGCGGGGCGCTTTTGTCGCTTGCGGCGTTTGGCGTTTATGCCACCCATGACATGGTGGTAAAATTCCTTGGCGAAACCTATAGCCCGTTTCAGACGATCTTTTTTTCCGGGCTGCTGGGATTTCCGCTGCTGTCGCTAATGCTGATGACAGACCGCACCGATGGCAATCTGATCCCAAAACATCCGTGGTGGACGGCCATTCGCACGGTGTCGGCAGTGCTGACCGGCATCTTCGGTTTTTACACGTTTTCGGTGCTGCCGCTGGCACAGTGTTATGCGATTTTCTTTGCGATGCCGATCCTGATCACGCTGCTGGCCATTCCGATTCTGGGGGAAAAGGTTGGACCCCGGCGCGGCGTTGCGATTGTTGTCGGCTTGATTGGCGTGATCATCGTCATTCGCCCGGGTCAGGTTGATCTGCAACTTGGCCATCTGACCGCGCTGATGGCCGCCACGTTTGGTGCGCTGACCTCGGTGATCATTCGCAAGATTGGCCATCACGAACGGTCAATCGTGCTGATGCTTTACCCGATGATCGGCAACTTTGCAGTGGCGGGCATTGCCCTGCCCTTTGTTTACGTGCCGATGCCCGTGACGCATCTTGGGTTGCTGGCGGGGATGGCGTCGCTGGGCATGCTGGGCGGGGTGTTGATCATTGCGGCCTATCGCGCCGCACCGGCGATCATCGTCGCACCGATGCAATATTCGCAAATCATCTGGGCGATGTTTTACGGTGCGCTGTTTTTTGATGAGCAGATTGACCGCTATACCGCTGTCGGCACGGCGGTGATCATCGCCTCGGGCATTTACATCGTGCTGCGCGAAGGAAAACCGCGCGTGTCGGAAAACCGCCCGGTTCTGGAAAACCGCAGCCGGTTTGACACTGGCATTGTCCCGCGCATCAGCCTGTGGTTGCGCCTTTTTGATCGCCGCCGCTTGCGCAAAACCGAAGAGAAACAGGCCGGCCCCGCGCCTTGATTTGGGTGCAGGCGGTCGTCAGCGCCCGCGCCAGGCTTGCAGGATATAATCTGCCGTCATCAAATCCAGATGCGCGCCGCCGCCATTTTTGGCGATGGTAATTTCGTCATCGGATTGACGGCAAAACGCACCCGACGGCAAGTCATAAAAATCGGCCAGGATATCGGTTTCGGTGATCACGCCGCGCGCGATGGGGTCCTTCAACTCTCCTATGTGATGAATCGTGGTGGCACGGCTGTCGACGAAAAGCCGCGCCATCTGCAAGGCGGTATCATCCACTTCGCGCATATCAGGACGATAAGCGCCAATCAGATCAAGATGTTGGCCGGGTTGCAGCCATTCGCCCTTGATTAGGGGGTGCAGGCTCATCGTCGCGGTGCAGATGATGTCGGCGGCACGGACGGCGGCAGCCAGATCGGTTGTGGCGGTCACCCGCGGATCGGATGTCATGGCCTGCGCCGCAGCCGGGCTGCGGTTCCAGACCGCAAAGCGGGCATCGGGAAACAGGCTGGAATAGGCCTGCAC
Organism: Cypionkella sp.; assembly: GCA_031422555.1. Lineage (GTDB taxonomy): Bacteria > Pseudomonadota > Alphaproteobacteria > Rhodobacterales > Rhodobacteraceae > JANNAT01. The sequence goes on from JANPLZ010000062.1 coordinate 7,886, forward strand.
CATATTGCGCGCCACGATGCCTGCGCCCACCAACAAGATATTCCGGCTGTCTTTGCGCGCCAGTTTGCTGGCCGCCAAAAGGCTGTCTCCGGCGGTTTTCCATTTGGTCACCAGATGGAAATCAACCAGCGCCTCCAGCACGCCGGTTTTATCGTTGAACAGCGTCACTGCGCCGTTGACTGAAGGCAATCCCACCGCCCCATTGCCGGGAAAAATCATCGCGGCTTTGACCAAAGTTCCCAAGCCATCAATCCACGCCGCCCGATTCAACAACGTATCCGCGCCGCGATACAGGAACAGGTCCTTAATCTCGGCGCGTGGCAGGCGGTGGCCAGCCGCAAGCGCCGCCATCAAGCCCGCCCATGTCAGATGCACCTCGGCGTCCGGCCCAACGTTTTCCATGCTCATAATCCCGCCTCTGCCTTTGTCAGCAATCCCTCTGCCACCAACCGCCGCGCCCAGCCTTGCCACTCTGCAAACTGGTGCGTGCGCCAGCCCCGCCGGGCCGCTGCCGCGATATTTTCGGCTTTGTCATCGGCAAACAGCAAGCGGTCTGGCGCGATGCCGCAATCCACTTCCAGCATTTCATAAATTTTAGGGTCCGGTTTGATCACGCCCATCCGACCCGAAACATATTCCCGGTCAAATTCGGACAAGAAATCCAACTTTACCCTCGCCTCTTCATAGGCATGGCTGCCGAAATTGGTCAGCGAAAATACCGGCACACCGTTGCGGCGCAGCGCACGCAGCAGGGCGATGGATCCCTCAATGCGCGGGCTGGCAAGGTCGATCCAGCGCTCATACCACATGCGGATTTCCGCGCGCCATGCGGGGTGCCGATCCGCCCAATCATAGATGGTTTCGCGAAACAGCGCGCCCGCATCGACCAGATCATTCATGCCGTGCAAGTCCACCGCCGCAAACAGCGACTGCCTGCGCGCCGGTCCGATCACCCGGTCATAAAACGCCTCGGGCTGCCAGCAGGTCAGCACATTGCCGATATCAAAGATCACCGCTTGGGGCTGCAACATCTACGTCCTTCCGGAACCGGGTTTCCCGCCACAGCGTATAAAGCCCCGCGCCGCAGATCAACGCAATCCCTACCCAAGCCGTGGCATCCGGCCAAGTTTGAAAGACCACGACGCCCCAGACAATGGCCATCGGCATGCCGATGTATTCAAA
>JANPLZ010000063.1:0-3546 GCA_031422555.1 Cypionkella sp.
CATTCTGCGGCGGCCATCCTTGTCGCGCACCCGTTCGACGACCAGCACTTTCTCGGCCCCGCAGCTTTTCCAGGCGCGGACTTCAAGGATGTCGCCCTTACCAGCGGGGGCATGATTATTCATGGCTGCCTCCCGCACTCACTGCGATGCCAAGCGGCATGGACAGGGTGGCAATCAACACATATGTGGCGTCTGCGAAAGTGGTGATCTGACGTCGGCCTGCCCCGCTGAAAAGGTGACCCGACGTCGCGCCACCGCCGTTTCGGCCAACTCGCGGCGTTGAGATGGCCCGATTAGTTTTTTTCTAAGGGACTTCTTGAGCAGATCGGCCTGCATGCTCAGGCCCGCATACATCCGCTTCAGCAGACGGTCCTCGTCCCCGATCGCCTCCATCTGGCTGATAAGCAACACATCCGTTCCGCCATTCTTGGCCCGCCATTTGTGGACCAAACCATTGCTCATGCCATGCTCGCGGCACAGCTTTGCCGCCGGCTCACCGCCTTCAGCCTGCTGCAGCATCACGAGGCTCTGCGCTTCTGTTTATTTGCCCGTCTTCAATCAGAATCTCTTCATGCATCTTGCCGAGAAAATTCTACTTGTGCAGCCCCTTGCTTTGAGCGGCGATTACCCGAAAACCTCTGCATGTGGGCTGCTGTCGTTCGACGGCGCGAAACGCGGATTCGGCTAAAGTTGTGTGGCAGGGCGCACAAAAATTTCAAAATGCGTTGAGACGTATGTGACTTTTTTGCGCAGGTTTAATATTCGGGCAAAAATTCAAGTATTCCGAAACAGACCCAGAACGACAAAGTTCGGACGCTGTTTCACCCGACTCGGCTTATAGCTGCGGCAAAAGGATCGCAATGCGCTGCTGAATTAATTGAACGGCATCAAGAATATCCGCCCGCATCGCCGCTTTCTGGGGGTCTGAAATCATCGCCGTCATAAAGGGAATCGTTATTGCCGCGATCGCCTTGTCGCCTTGGGTGGCCATCACGGGCGCAGACAATTCAGAGATGCCCGCCAGTGCTGGGTTTGGCATTTCGGTCACGGTAGACTTGGTCGGTGAGGGTAAAAGATGTTGGCGTTTGACCGCATCCTCACCTAGGCCCGCAAGGTCGTTCGGGTTCCGTTGGCTTGTCGGCCTTGCCCCTACCGCCATGCACACTCCGGCGGAGCTTTCGGCCACGGGGCTACGGTGGCCTACCTGCACAGAAATGGAATAGCCCTTGGCGGCTTCGGCTTGGGCCACTACCAAGACAACATCGTTGTCCAACACTGACATGTGGCAAGTGAAGGACGTTTTTTCCGCCAGTCTTAACAACACTGGCATGGCAACTTCGGCAAGGCGGTTGTGATCAGACCGGCTGGCACCAAGAACCGAAAGACGGTCGGTCAGGTAGTAATTGTCACCAACACTGCGGGAGATGAATTGCCGTTCTTCCAAAACGATCATCATGCGGAAAATTTCATTCTTCGACCGGCCCACCCCCGCCGCAATTTGCGACAAAGACATCTCGGCGGCCGCAAGTGACAGCAGTTCAAGGATATCAAGACCCTTTTCCAGCGCTGGTGCGGAATACTTTTGCAGCTTGGTCAGGTTATTGGGCGCCATGGATCTATTTTCGCGTCTACAAAACGGCCGTCATTTCACCGTTATCGCGGTTTCCCGCCAAATATCAAAAGACGCAAGGGCTGTTTACCAACCCTTGCGCCATGGTTCAGACCTTAGGGGAGAGTCTTCGGTCAGACCAATGCTGCGTCATCTTACTTTAGCCCGTTGCGAACCAGAATGGCATCGGCGTTGGCTTTGGTGATGGTTTCAGTGCCCATGACCACCTTCTTTTCAACCGTTTCGCCCGCAAGATGTTTCAGTGCCTGCCGCAACCCTTCGGCCCCCGGAGTGGGATAGAGGAACGTCGCCGCAAGTTCGCCATTGGCAACCCAGGTCACCCCTTCGCCAGGCAGACCATCAACACCGACAAAAAGGATGTCCTTTTCACGGCCCGCATCTTTTGCCGCGAGATACGCGCCATAAGCCATCGGGTCGTTGTGGCCGTAGACCACGTCGATATCCTCGAAATTACGCAGGGCCGTCGCCATGATGTCATAGGCCGTATCCTGTTTCCAATCGCCCGACTGGCGGTCCAGCAGAAACTTGACGCCCGGTTCGTTGGCCACGGCAGCATGCACGGGGTCTGAACGGTCAAATGTCGCCTGAATGCCCAAACCGCCGTAGATTTCGACAATATTGCCCGTGGCCTTGCCCGCCCCACCAAGGGCGTCAAGAATGAAGGCCCCTGCCGCTTCGCCGATCAGCACATTGTCACCGCCGACCCATTGCACGAATTGATCGGTTTCGACGTTGCGGTCCAACACAAACACCGGAATGCCAGCGGCTGTGGCTTTTTCAACGACGCCCGTCAGACCCGCCGCCTCTTTAGGCGAAATCAATATTGCATCGACGCCCTGTTGGATAAAATTTTCAACCTGCGCGACCTGTTCTTCTGTCCGGTCATTGGCATCGGCCATCAACAGGGTGACGTTCGGATGCAGCTCTGCCTCGGCGCGCAGGTCTTTATTGAACTGCACGCGCCACGGCTCTACCGTGGTGACCTGCGAAAAGCCTATGGTATAGGCCGTGTCCTGCGCCACTGCCGCCATCGGCAGACCGACCACAATTGCCACCGAAAGCAAGCAAAGCCCCTTGCCAAATTCCCGTCTGTTCATAACAGTCTCCTTGTTCGATGAAGGGCACTGATGTGCCGTTTGTTGTTCGCTCTAGCCTCGCGACCTTCCACAATCCGGGGCTAGAGCCTCTGCTTTTCTGACTTAGGGTTTCCTAAGTTTTGAAAAGATCACACCCAACTGACCCTCCTGAAGCAGCACGGCGGCGATGATGATCGCGCCCTTCAGAACCAGCTGAGAATTGCTGTCAATGTTGTTAAGTTGCAGGATGTTGCCTAAAAAGCCGAAGATCAGCACCCCAACCATAGTGCCGATCACCGATCCCCTGCCGCCCATCAGGCTGGTGCCGCCAATCACCACCGCGGCAATGGCGTCAAGTTCCAACCCCATGCCCGCATCCGGTTTGCCTTGTCGAAACTGCGCCACGTAAAGAATGCCCGCCAGCCCCGCCAAGGCGCTGCAAATCGTATAGGTGGCGATTTTGATGCGATTGACATTGATGCCGGCCAATCGGGATGCCTGTTCGTTGCCCCCGATCGACAACAGATAGGGGCCAAATGTGGTGAACCGGGTCAGGGCATAGAAAATCGCAAGCACGGCCAGAAAGAACAGCCCCGGCACCGGAACGATGCCCCAAAGAAGCATGCGCAGGGACTCAAAATTTTCGGTTGCATTTGTTCCGGTATAAACCGGATAGACCGCCGTATCCTGCCCCGCGATCAACCGGGCCAGCCCCAGCGCGCCCACCATCATGGCAAGGGTCACGATAAAAGGCTGCAGCCGACCATACACGATCAACGCGCCGTTGATTGCGCCAAACACCGCACAAACGCAGGGCACGGTGATCAACACCGCAAGAAC
>JANPLZ010000064.1:0-27369 GCA_031422555.1 Cypionkella sp.
GTATTTCTTTGATCACGCGTTGATCACTTCGCTTGGTCTGGGGTCATGCATGAATATCCCCGTGATAAGCGATGCAAACCGCGTCGCGGGCACCGTCAACCTGTTGGCGCACGCTGGCCATTTCGATGCCGACCGCCAATCTGCCTATCTCACCATAGTTACCACGTCGCGCAGCGCCTTGCTTGCAGAAATGAACCGCCGCTACCCCACTTGAAAAGCCAAACTATCGCGGCGGTGTGATGGCAAGCATACTACTTTTGCCGCTTGGTGGGTTGGCTCGCAACTTTGGAAATCGCATAGACCAAAATGGCCTTCACGCTACGCCAGCTTCAGTTCTTCACCGCCGCCGCCGAAGCAGGGTCGGTGTCGGGGGCTGCGCGCAATCTGTCGATTTCGCAATCATCGGTCACCGAAGCCATTCGCGCGCTGGAAGATGATCTTGGCATCACCTTGTTTGACCGTCAGGCCCGGGGTTTGGATATCACCCAAAAAGGATCAGCCTTTCTGCGCCATGCCCGCCAAATTTTGGCTGACGTCGCCATTGCGCGCACCGCGTTTCAGGAAGAAGCCGGACCTATTCCGGGCAAACTTTCTCTGGGGGTGACATCCTTGGTGGCCGGTTATGTTTTGTCAGATATCTTGCAACGCTTTCGCCGCGCCTATCCGCAGGTGGAATTAAACGTCATCGAAGACAACGGCGATTATCTGCAACATTTGCTGATCGGCGGTGAGTTGGATGTGGCGGTGCTGCTGACGTCGTCGGTCAAAGACCGGATGGCGTTGAACGTGGAAACCCTGCTGGTGTCGCCCTACCGGTTATGGCTGCCCTTGGGCCATGCGTTGACCGACCTTGAAACCATCGCGCTGGATGATCTGGCAGGCCAACCCCTGATCCAGTTGATGGTGGATGAGATCGAGGAATCCACCCGTCGCCTGATGGCGGCACTGGCCGTCAAACCGCAGATCGCGTTTCGCACCCGGTCGGTCGAGGCGGTGCGCAGTCTGGTCGCCACCGGGGCCGGATTGGCGATTTTGCCCAGCCTTGTCTACCGCCCGTGGAGCCTTGAAGGCGACCGTATCGGAATCCGCGATATCTCGGGCGATTTGCCATCGGTGCAAGTGGGCCTTGCCTGGCGGCGGGGCGCGCCGCTGGCGACGCCGGCGTTGAACTTCATCCGGTCCGCCCAAAGCGCCATTCCGACACGCTAAGCAGCACCAAGGCGCAGCATCGCACCTCCCTATCGGAAAAACAGATACCTTCGTTCTGCGTTTTGATATTGCGATTTGGCAGCGTGTCCTTAGGCTGCACCCATGACCGGGAATCCGGCTGACCGCCCATGGCAGGCGGACAACCTTTTGGGAGTTTCACGATGAAAACACTTAAACTGTTAGGCACTTCGGCGATGGCCGTTCTGATCGGCGCTGGCCCGACTTTGGCGCAGATCACCGAAGTGGGGGCCTCGGAAGGCCAGGTTAATATCGTCGCATGGGCGGGTTATATCGAACGCGGCGAAACCGATAAAGCCTTTGATTGGGTTACAAAATTTGAAGCAGACTCGGGCTGCAAAGTGAACGTGAAAACCGCAGGCACCTCGGACGAGATGGTTGCCCTGATGAACGAAGGCGGCTTCGATCTGGTGACCGCATCGGGTGATGCATCTTTGCGCCTGATCGCAGGCAAGCGCGTGCAGCCGGTGAACATTGACCTTATTCCATCGTGGTCAACCGTTGACGATCGCCTGAAAAACGCTGGCTGGCACACGGTTGATGGCGTGCATTACGGCACCCCGTATATGTGGGGGCCCAATGTGCTGATGTATAACACCACAGTATTTCCCACCCCGCCGACATCCTGGAACGTCGTGTTCGAAGAAATGACGCTGCCCGACGGCAAATCCAACAAGGGCCGCGTGCAGGCCTATGATGGCCCGATCCATGTGGCCGACGCCGCGCAATATCTGATGGCAACCAAGCCAGAGCTGGGCATCACCTCGCCGTATGAGTTGAACGAAGAGCAGTATAAAGCCGCTCTTGATGTGTTGCGCGTCCAACGCACCCTGACGTCGCGTTATTGGCATGACGCGTTCATCCAGATGGATGACTTCAAAAACGAAGGCGTTGTTGCATCGGGATCGTGGCCGTTTCAGGTGAACCTGCTGAAAGCTGACGGTCAGCCGATTGCCTCAACAATTCCGGCCGAAGGGGCGACAGGCTGGGCCGATACTACGATGATGCATGTCGATGCGGCCAACCCAAATTGCGCCTATAAGTGGATGGAACATTCGCTGGCGTCCAACCTGCAATCAGACCTTGCCGTATGGTTTGGTGCCAACCCGGCGGTTCCAGCCGCCTGCACCGACAAGCGTGGCATGGCAACTGTAGAAACCTGCACAGCCAATGGTTTGGATGACTTTGAGAAGATCAAGTTCTGGACCACCCCTGTCAGCAAGTGCAGCACCGGCGAATGCGTGCCGTATTACCGCTGGGTGTCGGATTACATCGGCGTGATTGGCGGGCGTTAATCTTTAGACCTATGGATGGGCAGCGATGCCCATCCTTCATCCCACCAGCGCCCCGGACTTGATCCGGGGCCGTTGATATGTATTGACCGGATCCTCTGAACATGACCCCTGCCGTCGAATTCCGTGCCGTCTCCCGCCATTTTGGCCCCGCCTCGGCCCCGATCCGTGCGGTGGACGGTGTGGATCTGACCATCGCCGAAGGATCGTTCTTTGCGATGCTGGGGCCATCCGGATCGGGCAAAACCACCTGCTTGCGGCTGATATCAGGCTTTGAGCAACCCACATCAGGCGAGATTTGCATCTTTGGCGAAAGCGTTGGGCGCACGCCGCCACATCTGCGCAATGTAAACACCGTGTTTCAGGATTATGCCCTGTTTCCCCATATGAACGTGCGCGACAACGTGGCCTATGGGTTAATGGTCAAAGGCATTGGCCGCACTGCGCGCTATGCCCGCGCGGATGACATGCTGGCATTGGTCAAACTGGACGCCTATGGCAGCCGCAAACCCAGCCAATTGTCGGGCGGCCAACGCCAGCGCGTGGCCCTTGCCCGCGCCTTGGTCAACGAGCCGCGCGTCTTGCTGTTGGACGAACCTTTGGGTGCCTTGGATCTGAAACTGCGAGAGGCGATGCAGGATGAATTGAAATCACTGCAACAGCGCCTTGGCATCACCTTCGTTTTTGTCACCCATGATCAGCACGAAGCCTTGTCGATGGCCGACAGTCTGGCGGTGTTCAATGATGGCAAGATCGCCCAGATCGGCAGCCCATCTGATATCTATAACAAACCCCGCACCAGATTTGTCGCCGACTTTGTCGGATCGTCCAACGTGTTGCCGCCCGCCGTGACCCGCGCCTTGGGTGGCCCCGAAAAATGGGCGTCTCTGCGGCCCGAAGCCATTCGGCTTGACCAAACCGCCGCATTGACCGGCACGGTGTTGTCGCAGCGCTATCTTGGTGCGGGCAACCGTGTGATGATTTCGACCTCTGGCGTTGAAATCGCTGCGATTGTTCCGGCGGGCCACCTTTTGCCCGACATTGGCGCAACAATTGGCTTTGGGTTCGATCCGACAGCCTTGCATGTGATGGACGCCGGATGACCGCCCCCGCAATCCTGCCGGCAAAAGGCCTTGCGGACCGGCTGACCGGCCTGTTCTGGCGCAGGCCAAATGTGTTGTTGACCTTGCTGATCGCGCCGCCGCTGATTTGGCTTGGCGTGGTCTATCTTGGATCGCTTGCCGCCCTGTTGCTGCAATCCTTTTACTCGATTGACGAATTTTCCGGCATGGTGGTGCCCGAATTTACCCTGAAAACCTATGCCGAACTGCTGCGGCCGTCGAATTACGACGTGATCATCCGCACGCTTCTGATGTCGGCGGCTGTTACCATCGGCTGTGCGGTGCTGGCTTTTCCCATCGCCTATTACGCCGCCCGCTATGCGCGGGGCCGTTGGAAAGCAGTGTTTTACCTTGGCATCATGTTGCCGCTTTGGTCGTCTTATCTGGTCAAGGTTTATGCGTGGAAACTGATCTTGGCCAAGGAAGGCATCCTGACATGGGCCGCCGAAAGCATCGGGGCGGCACCCTTGCTGAACGCGGCCCTTGCCCTGCCGGGCATTGGCGGCAATTCGTTGTCCACCAGCTTTATCGGCACCTTTATGGTGTTCGTCTATGTCTGGCTGCCCTTTATGATCTTGCCAATGCAGGCGGCATTAGAACGCGTGCCAACATCGCTGCTAGAGGCGTCCGCCGATCTGGGTGCCACCCGCGCGCAAACCTTTCGCAGCGTGATCCTGCCCTTGGCGATGCCGGGCATTATTGCGGGGTCGATCTTTACCTTCTCGCTGACGATGGGCGACTACATTATCCCGCAGATCATCGGCACTTCGGCCAGCTTTATCGGCATGGCGGTGTATCAGTTGCAAGGCACCGCCGGGAATATCCCGTTGGCGGCGGCGTTCGCGGTGGTTCCCATCGTGATTATGCTGATTTATCTGGCGCTTGCCAAACGCGCGGGGGCTTTTGATGCTCTTTGATCGCCCCTCGTTCGCGCTGCGGATCGCGGCCATTGGCGGACTGTTGTTCTTGCATTTGCCGATCTTGCTGATCTTTCTTTACGCCTTTACGACCGAGGAAAAAACCTATGTCTTTCCGCCGCCCGGGCTGACTACCCAGTGGTTTGCCGTGGCTTGGAACCGCGCCGATATCTGGCCGCCGCTGTATTTATCGCTGCAAGTGGCCGCCATATCCACCCTGCTGGCGATGATCCTTGGCACCTGCGTTTCCGCCGCTATGGCGCGCGCGAAATTCTTTGGCCGCGAGCAGATATCCTTGCTGATCTTGTTGCCAATCGCCTTGCCCGGCGTGATCACCGGCATGGCGCTGCGGTCGGCCTTTTCGATCATGGACATCGACTTTTCAACCTGGACCATCATCCTCGGTCACGCCACATTCTGCATCGTCATCGTGTTCAACAATGCAGTGGCCCGGTTCCGCCGCCTGTCGGGTGGCATACTGGAAGCGTCGGCCGATCTGGGCGCAAACGCGTTCCAGACCTTTCGCCATGTGCTGCTACCCAATCTGGGAACGGCCTTGCTGGCGGGCGGGATGCTGGCGTTTGCGCTGTCGTTTGACGAGGTGATTGTCACCACTTTTACCGCCGGTCAGCAAGAAACCTTGCCGATCTGGATGTATTCCGAACTGATCCGCCCGCGCCAGCGCCCGGTGACAAATGTGGTCGCCATCGTCGTGTTTGCCGCCACCTTTGTGCCGATCTTGCTGGCTTACTATTTGACCCGCAATGGATCCGAAACCGCTGGATCAGGGAAATAAGGCGCCATGCCATGACCATTCAAACCAAACTGTTGATAGGCCATGCGTTCGAGGCCGGTGCCGAAACCGCCGAGCCAATTCTGAACCCCCGCACCGGCGCGCTGATTTTAGAGGTGCCAGAAGCCAGTCAAACCCAGATCGACCGCGCCGTGGCCAGCGCGCGGCGGGCCTTTGCCGGATGGTCACGCCGCACGCCGGGCGAACGATCAGCCGCCCTTTTGCGCATTGCTGACCGGATCGAGGCCGAAGCCGATGCTTTTGCCGCGCTAGAGGCGCTGAACTGCGGCAAGCCGATCACCCTTGCCCGCAATGACGAAATTCCGGCCATTGTCGATTGTTACCGCTTTTTTGCCGGGGCCGTGCGGTGTCAGACCGGGGCACTGTCGGGGGAATATCTGGCCGGGCATACGTCGATGATCCGCCGCGATCCGGTTGGGGTGATTGCGTCGATTGCGCCGTGGAATTATCCCCTGATGATGATGGCGTGGAAACTGGCCCCGGCGATTGGCGGCGGCAATACCGTGGTGTTCAAACCGTCGGAACAAACTCCGCTGACGGCGCTGAAAATGGCGCAGATCATGGCGGATGAATTGCCTGAAGGCGTGGTGTCGGTGATCACCGGGCGCGGCCAGACCGTTGGCAGCTATCTGATCAACCACCCCGGCGTTGATATGATTTCGCTGACCGGCGATGTGGCGACCGGCAAGAAGATGCTGGATGCGGCGGCCAAATCCGTCAAACGCACCCATCTGGAATTGGGCGGCAAGGCCCCGGTTCTGGTGTTTGACGATGCCAATATCGCCGATGTCGTCGAGGGCCTTCGCGCCTTTGGCTATTACAACGCGGGGCAGGATTGCACTGCCGCCTGCCGTATTTACGCCGGAAAGAAAATATATGACCGCCTTGTGGCTGACCTGACCTCTGCGGTGTCAACCATCGCGCTGGCGCAGGCGGATGATACGGCCAACGAAATTGGCCCGCTGATCAGTCTGCGCCAACGCGACCGTGTTGCCAGCTTTGTCAACCGCGCCCGCGAAGTGCCACACATCGAAATCACCACAGGCGGCGAGGTTATGCCCGATGGCTTTTACTACCGCCCCACCGTGGTGGCGGGCGCGCTGCAATCGGATGAAATCGTGCGCCGAGAAGTGTTTGGCCCGGTGGTGTCCATCACCCGCTTTGACGATCCCGATGATGCCGTCACTTGGGCCAATGACAGCGATTACGGGCTGGCATCCAGCGTCTGGACGCGTGACATTGGCCGCGCCATGTCAACCTCTGCCGCCTTGCGCTATGGCTGCACATGGGTGAATACCCATTTCATGCTGGTCAATGAAATGCCCCATGGCGGGCTAAAGCAGTCGGGCTATGGGAAGGATCTAAGTGGCTATGCGCTAGAGGATTATACCGTGGTGCGGCATGTTATGATCAAACACTAGGACTGTTACTTGCGCCCGGTGTTACGTCGACGGTTCCGGAACGATGCCAAAGATCCGCTTGAACACCGTGCCGCCGATCCGCTTCATGCCGATGAAATAGACCACCACCAGCGCAAACAAGCCCAAAGCAGGCAAGCCGGTCAGTTGAAAGCCGCCATCGGTAATGCCTCCGGTCAGCAAGGCAATCACATAGCCGCCACCAAGGAAGATCAGCAGAAAGTCCAAAATCGCAGCAAGCACCACTTTCCACGTCGCTGGTTTTTCGTTTGCCATATTGGCCTCCCTGACTCGATAAATTTTCAAGAGAAAAGCGTCTTCAAACCGTTTCAACCGAAACTTGAAGGAACACGATGTGATCCAGCGCTGCATCGCATCGCTGTCACAGCAGTATGTCAGACGACACCTTATTTCCCAAGGAATATTTCGCCGCCGCCCGTCCTGCCCATCTGCCCGTCGCCCAACAGGCCGTCAGCAGATAGCCGCCCGTCGGGGCTTCCCAGCCCAGCATTTCGCCGCAAACGAACACACCGGGCAGGGCACGCAGTTCCAGCCCCGCGGTCACTGCCGCCTGCGTCACGCCGCCTGCCACCGAAATGGCCTCATCCATGGGTCGGGGGCCTTGGTGCGCAATCGGCAGCGATTTCACTGCCAGAACCGGGTCCAGATTGCGGCCAAATTCCATGATCAACCCAACCGCCGCCGGGGCCAGTCCCAGTTTGCGCAACCGGTTCGACAGGGTTTCCTTGCCGCGCATTTGCGACAGGCGGTGCGCAACTTGTGCGGCAGGCACATCCGGCATCAGATCAACCCGCAACGCCGCCCCCAACCGCAGATCGCGGCTAACGGCGTAAATCCCGCCACCTTCGATTCCACGCGCTGAAATCACAAATTCGCCGCGCTCGCAGCGGTTCTCTACCAGCAAGGCCGCGCCCTTGACCGCCGTGCCGAAATACCGGGCCATATGCGGCGACCAGTTCACCACAAACCCCATATTCGCGGGCGCAAAAGCCGTGATTTCGACGCCTCGCGCCGCCAGCATCGACGCCCATACGCCATCCGATCCGAGCCGCGCCCAACTTGCCCCGCCCAGCGCCAGAACCGTCACTTTTGGCCGCAACACCTGAGTGCCCAAGGGCGTTTCAAAGCGAAACCCAGTCCCCTCAAACCCGGTCCAGCGCCACTGGGGCCGCAGCACCACACCCAGATCGGCCAGCCGCGCCAGCCAGCTGCGCAACAACGGAGAGGCTTTCATTGCCACCGGAAACACCCGGCCGGTTGATCCGGTAAACACCGGCTGGCCCAAATCCTGACACCACGCCACCACCTGATCAGGCCCAAATTCCGCCAACATCGGGGCCAGCCAACCTGGCGCATCATAACGGGCGGCAAAGGCATCCAGACCCTCGGCGCGCGTCACGTTCAGCCCCGACTTGCCCGCCATCAACAGCTTGCGGCCAGCACTGGGTTTCGCATCGCAGACCACAACCTGCCGCCCGGCGCGCGCCAGTTCTTCGGCAGCCATCAAACCCGCGGGCCCTGCCCCGATAACCAGCGCATCACCCAAGCGCGCCTCCACGAATTTCGACAACCCGGTGCGGGTAAGGCATCTCGATCCCCGCCTCTTTCAGCGCATTCCAAATGGCGAACAACACCGGGCTTGCGTATTTGTTCTTGCCGTCATCAATGCCGTTTACCCAATATTCCAGACTGAAATCGACCGCACTTTCACCAAAGGCCTTTAACTCGCAATCGGGTCCATCGGGCTGCGTCAGCACAAAAGGCAAGGCGGCAACCGCGGCTTCGATGATCGCTGGCACCAGATTGATGTCGGTTTCATAGCTGACCGAAAATCCAACCGCATAGCGGTTGGCTGACCCCTGATCGGAGTAGTTGATCACCCGCGAGGTGATGAAGTGGTCGTTTGGCACCACAATCCATTTGCCATCGAAGGTTTCCAGCACGCAGGCGCGCGCGGTCATCCGAACAATCGTGCCCTTTTCGCCGCCATCAAGTTCGACGTAATCGCCAACCGTAGTTTGGCCCTCGATCAGCAAAATGATCCCGGACACGAAATTCGCCGCGATCTGTTGCAACCCCAAACCAATACCAACGCCCAGCGCACCGCCCAGCACTGCCACAGCCGTCAGATCAATGCCCATGATCGACAAAAGCAACAGGAATGCCGCGCTGAAAATCGCCATCTCGGCGGCTTTGACCGCCAGTTGCCGTGTCGCCGGGCGCAATTCGTTTTGCGCCTTGATGTAGTCGGCGCTTTGCCGGTTTGACCACGACCCCAGCCAGAACAACAACGCCCCGGCAATCACGCCCCGGATCAGCGCCATCACCGAAAAGCGGATATTGCCGACGGCGATAACGGTTTCTTCCAGCCGCAGCGACACATCATCCAACACGCCCAGCGCAAAAAGGGCCGCAATCGGCAGCAGAACATACTTGCCCAGCAAATTCAGGAAACTGTCGGTCAAAATCTGGCGGACGAACACTTGGGCGGCCAGAAAAACAAACACCCGCTTGCCAAAGGCAATCACATCGCCGGAATCAAACAAGGATCGCGTCACCTGCTCGCCAATCGCCGTCAGCCCATAGGCCAGCACAGGCATCAAAAGTGGCAGGAACTGCAAAGCAAAGTGCCGCATCTGGGCAAAACGCCCGGTTTTATCCGGTGCCGGTTGCACCGCTTTGCTGATCAGCGGCAAGAACCGCCGCGTGGCATAAGCCGCCACGGCATATGACAGTGCCAGCAAAGCGAACTGTGACCACGCGGCGGGCGACAAAAGCCAACCTTTGACGATGTCACCAGCTTGGGTTGACCAGCCCATCACTTTGGCCAAAAGATCCGATTGCCCGCCCATCCGCGCCCCCCGTGGCTGTGAAAGCCTTTCACTTGCTGTGCCAACAATCGCGCCGCAAGACAAGCATGCCTTGCGACTGCTGTGGCACCTTTGGCCGCAGTGACGTGGCGGCCTTAAAGGGCAACGATGTGCTTTTGGTGCCAGATCACCCAATCAATCCTATTGCGCGGCGCACAGCCTCGTCGCGCAAGGCCACATCGCGGCCAAGCCACGGATCGGCGGCCTTGCTGCACATCCACACCAACGCACGCGCGGGCCATTCGGGTGGAATATGCACCGCAGGGTCCAATTGACTGACCGCGCCGATCCCCGAGGCTTTGATCGTTACCTGCATTTGCGTCGCCACGGTTCCGGGCGACAAGCCCAACACCCGAATGCCGCGATGACCTTCTTCCAGATGCGCGCTGCGGGTCAGCATCAATGCCCCCGCCTTTGAGGCACAATACGCCCCCCAGCCTTCGTAGGGGGTGGTCGCCGCACCAGAAGACACCGTGATGACCGTGCCGAAGCCTTGCGCGCGCATGATCGGCAAAACTTCGCGCATGCCATGGAATACGCCGGACAGGTTCACCGCGATGGCCTGCGCCCATAGGGCGGGATCCGTGTCGGCCAAAGGCGCGATAGGCTCGATCACGCCCGCATTGTTTATCAGAACATCCAAACGGCCAAACCGGGTGACGACCGCCGCGATTGCCGCCTGCACCGCTGCCCAATCCGCAACGTCACAGGCAACCGCGATTGCGTTTGGCCCGATTTCATTGGCCAATTCTGCGATCTGATCCGCGGTTCGCGCCAGCAACGCCACCTGCGCTCCGGCTTGCGCAAACGCCCGCGCTGCCGCCGCCCCGATACCCCGGCTTGCCCCGGTGATCACCACCACTTTGCCTTGCATGCTGACCCTCTTGCGAATGTGAACCCATCCTTGATGTTTCGCAGGTAACAGCAGCTACGGAAACCCTTGACCCAATCCCTGCAAGCAGGGATGGTTAGCCGCAAAATTGGATCAGATAGGATTGAACATGAAACTCTGGAACCTGGCAGGCAGCACTGCCGCGATTGCCCTTTTGTCTGGCTCGGCCGCGTTCGCGGATGTCACCCCGGAAGAGGTCTGGCAAAGCTGGCAAGACCTGAGCACCGCATCGGGCCAAACCATCACCGCCGCGGGCACCACCCGCGATGGCGATACATTGATCGTTCAGGATGTAACGGTGTCGTCTGACATGGACGGTGTCACCTCAAGTTCCAGCTTTAGTGAAATGAAGTTTACCGACAATGGCGATGGCACCGTCAATATCTTTATGTCGGACGATCAGGTGATGGAAATCGTAACCGCAGCCGTGGCCGGTGTGGAAGGGTCGGTCGACAGCAAATCAACCATCTCTATTTCGCATCCCGGCATGACCATTGTTGCCAGCGGTGTGCCCGACGCGATGAACTATGCGATCGACGCGCCGACTATGGTTTTCAACCTGAAAGCCATCGAAGGCGCGGATGCCACCGCGGTAAACACCGACATTGATGTGATCATGACCGGGCTGGTTGCCAAATACATTTTGGAACCCGGTGCCGATGGCACCAAACTTGATTCCGACTTTATCGCCAAAACGGTGGTGATGACTGTTGACGGCAAAGACAACACCGACGCGTCAAGCGGCAAGCTGACTTTGGAATTGAAAGATTTTGCTGGCAAGACAAAGGGCAATTTCATCGGCACCGAAGCGATGGAAGACCTGGCGGCGGCGCTGAAGGCGGGCTTTACGGTTGACGGCGGTATTTCCTACAAATCCTTGAAAATTGACTTTGCCGGCACCGATGTCGCCGGGCCGACCAAGCTGACGGGTGTCGGCACCTCTGGCGATGTGGCCTTCGTATTGGATGCCCGTCAGATGCGCTATGGGCTGAACACCAAAGGGATCAACTTTACCTTGACCAGCGCCGATATTCCGTTCCCCGAACTGAAATTCGGCTACAGCGAGGCGGCGTTTGACTTCACTTTGCCGGTTGGCACCTCGGAGACACCCAGCGATTTTGCCTTCTTGACCCGCTTGGTTGATTTCACAATTTCCGATGAGGTCTGGGGCATGGTTGACCCGGCCGCCAGCCTGCCGCGCGATCCGGCGACGCTGATCATCGACACCAAAGGCAAGGTGCGGATGACGACGGATCTGTTTGATCAAGCCGCAATGGATGCGTTGGGCGAAACACCGCCGGGCGAAATTCACGCGCTGGATGTGACAGAGTTGAAAGTTTCGGCGGCGGGCGCGTTGCTGACCGGAGCCGGGGCGTTCACATTTGACAACTCCGATACCGTGACTTACCCCGGCATGCCGATGCCAACCGGCAAGATTGACCTGAAACTAACGGGCGGAAATGGGTTGATGGACAAGCTGGTGGCGATGGGGATGCTGTCTGCCGAAGACGTTATGGGCGCAAAGATGATGATTGCCATCGTGGCGAACGCTGGCCCCGAAGGAACAGACGAGCTGACCTCGACAATCGAAATCAAGGACAAGGTGCTGTCGGCCAACGGGCAACCCCTGCAGTAACCGACAGACTGACAGATCAGGCCGCCCTGCCACCGTGCCGGGCGGCCTTTTCATTGCGCAACACGGCGGAATTGCCGCAAACTTTGCCCGCCAGCCCTTGAAACTTTGCCGTAAAGCATGACCTTTAGGCCAACTCTGATCGACAGCCGGGCCGAAGGCGCGGCGGAAAGAACGCAATGGCACATTCCTTGGAAACCCTGACCGCCGCGCTGCTGGCGGCGGCAAAACGCGCGGGCGCCAGCGACGCCGATGCCATTGCGGTGTCCGGCACATCGCAATCCATCGACATTCGCGCCGGCATTCTGGAACAGGCCGAACGGGCCGAAGGCATCGAAATCGGTCTGCGGGTGCTGATCGGCGGGCGGCAGGCCTGCGTTTCGGCATCTGATGTGTCGGCAGCGACGCTGGACAGGCTGGCCGAACGCGCCGTTGCCATGGCCCGCGAAGCCCCTTCAGACCCTTTTGCCGGGGTGGCAGCTTCTGATCAAATTGCCCGGAATTGGGATTTGGCGGCACTTGATTTGTGCGATGCCACAGCCGAACCCAGCCCCGCCCAACTTGAATCCGATGCCCGCACGGCCGAACAGGCGGCAATGGCGGTGGCGGGGATCACCCAGGTAGAGGCGTCCGCCGGATACGCCTTGCGCCAAGTGCATCTGGCAGCCAGCAATGGATTTTCCGGCGGTTATGCCCGCAGTTCCAGATCAACCTCGGCTGTGGCCTTTACCGGCACTGGCACCGGGATGGAGCGGGACTACGCCGGCGAAGGCCGCATTTATCAAGCCGACATGCCATCAGCCGTTGAAATCGGCGCGCTTGCGGCCGAACGGGCCTTGGCAAGGGCCGGGGCCACCAAACCAAAAACCGGCAGCTATCCGGTGCTGTTTGACGAACGCGTGGCCGCGTCGCTGATCGGGCATCTGCTGTCGGCGGTGAACGGCGCAGGCATCGCACGCGGATCGTCATGGCTGCTGGATGCCTTGGGCAAACAAGTTCTGCCGGCTGGCCTGTCGGTCATCGAAAACCCGCTGCGGCCGCGTATATCAGGCTCGCGCCCGTTTGATGGCGAGGGCCTTGCCACGGCGCGCCGCATGATCGTGCAAGACGGCGTGTTGCAAAGCTGGACGCTTGATCTGGCCACGGCACGCAAACTGGGCATGGCGTCTACTGCCAGTGCATCTCGGGGCACATCTGCCCCGCCGTCGCCATCAACATCGAACATTGATTTGACCGGTGGCACCGCGACGCGCGCTGACCTGATCCGCGATATGGGCACCGGGCTGCTGATCACCTCGATGATTGGATCAACCATCAGTGCCACGACCGGCGATTATTCGCGCGGGGCGGCAGGGTTCTGGGTCGAAAACGGGCAGATCATGCATCCGGTCAATGAATGCACCATCGCGGGCAATCTGCGCGATATGTTGATGCGGATGATCCCCGCCAATGATGCACGCCCGCATCTTTCGACCCGCGTGCCCAGCCTTTTGGTCGAAGGGATGACCCTTGCCGGTGCATGATCTGGCGCTGCTGACCAAAGCGGCGCTGGATGCAGGTAAAATTGCGTTGCGCTATTGGCAGAACACCCCCCGCGTTTGGGACAAGGCCGATGCCAGCCCGGTGACTGAAGCCGATCTGGCCGTCAATGACATGTTGCGGTCGCAGCTTTGTGCAGCGCGCCCCGAATACGGCTGGCTATCCGAAGAAACGCCGGACACGGCAGATCGACTTAAACATGAATATATATTCATAATTGATCCTATTGATGGCACCCGGGCGTTCATCGCGGGTGAAAAGCATTTCTCGCATTCGTTGGCCATCGCCCGCAACGGCGAAATCACCGCGGCGGTGGTCTATGTGCCGGCACTTGACCGGCTGTATTCCGCAACCGTTGATGGTGCGGCGCTGATGAACGGCACCGCCATTCATGCCAGCACAAAGGCGCTGCGGGATCGGCCCAATATACTGATGTCAAAGGCAACCTTAAACCCCGAGCATTGGGTTGGCCCTGCCCCAAATGTGCAGCGCAGCTTTCGGGCATCGGTTGCGTACAGGCTGGCTTTGGTGGCGGATGGATCGTTCGATGCGATGCTGTCGTTTCGCGCATCCTGGGAATGGGAGATCGCCGCTGGCAGTTTGATCGCCGCCCGTGCCGGCGCAAAACTGTGTGACGCGCGCGGACACGATCTGCGATTCAACTCGCCAGCCGCGAAATCGGATGGCATCTTTGCCGGTTCTGAGACCCTTTTTACCGATCTTTTCCCACTTATAAATGCATAAGACCGCCCTGCGGCGGCCTTATGTGAACATCTGTTTGTAAAATCAGCGCTTTGGCTTGCCCGGCGGCACAAACCGTTTGGACGTATCCTTGGCATCGGTCTTGACCACGCCCGGTTTGGCACGCGGCGCAGCTTTGCCAAAGGTTTTCCCTTCGGTGCCATGCGATTTGAACCCAGCAGCGCGTGCCGGTTTGCCTTCTGCCCCACCTTGCGATTTGAACCCGGCAGAGCGTGGCTTGCGCTCTTCGCCTTCCGCTGCCCCGCGCGGAGCATAGGGTTTTGCAAAAGGCTTGGCCGCATCACCACGCGGAGCGTAAGGCTTGGTCGCTTCACCACGCGGCGCGTAAGGTTTTGTGGCTTCGCCACGCGGAGCGTAAGGTTTTGTCGCTTCGCCACGGGGGGCGTAGGGCTTGCGATCCCCATCCTCCCGCTTGGCATAGGGTTTGGCCCCATCAGCACGTGCGGCAAAGGGTTTCGCACCTTCGCCACGAGGTGCGTAGGGCTTACGATCCCCATCTTCCCGCTTGGCGTAAGGTTTGGCACCTTCTGCGCGGGGCGCATAAGGTTTGCGGTCCCCATCTTCGCGCTTGGCATAAGGTTTCGCACCTTCGGCACGCGGCGCATAAGGTTTCGCGCCTTCGGCACGCGGCGCGTAAGGTTTGCGGTCGCTATCTTCACGTTTGGCATAGGGTTTGCGATCAGGTGCGGCAGGCCGAGGTTTTGGGGCCTCGGCGGGGGCGGTGTCAGCCCCGCCCAGTGGATCAAACGCGGCGCGCGGGGCATCGTCTTCGACGACGCGCGCTGGTTTTGGCACATAGGCGGGTTTGTCAGCCCGCGGGGCATAGGCGGGTTTTTCAGTCTTTTCAGCGCGATCAACACGCGGCGCGTAGGCGGGCTTTTCGGCCCGTTCTGCGCGCACCGGGGCTGCTTTGCGGGCAGGGCTGCGTTCCGGGCGATCCATATCCGGCTCGCCTTCAATGCGGTCCATCACAACGCCGCTCTCTAATTCCAGCTGTGCGCCAAATTTAGGGGCCAAAGCGGTGGCAATCTGCACAAAGGTGCGGTCTTCCTGCACCCGGATCGCGCCAATACCGTCTTTGGTGATGCCACCGGCGTCACAGATTTTTGGCAACAACCACCGCGCCTCGGCCCGGCCAGACCGGCCAACCGACAGTGAATACCACACCGACGGGCCAAATTCGTTGCGTTCGCGCGGGGCCGCTGCGGCACCCGATGGCACAACCTGATCCGACAACACTTCGGGGGCAGACCGCCCTTCGCGCCACAGCCGGATAAAGGCGGCAGCCACTTGTTCAGGGCCAAAGCGGCCCAGCAGTGTTGCGGCCATGTCGCCTTCGTCCGACAGGTTTTGCGCCAAAATCGGGTGTTCCAGCAACCGCAGATCGTCTTTGGCGGTGACCTCATCGGCGGACGGCGCCGATCCCCATTCCGCAACAACCTTGGCGCCTTGCAACAACCGCTGCGCCTTTTTGAATTCGGCAGGCACCACGATCATGGCCGACACACCCTTGGACCCTGCCCGGCCGGTGCGGCCAGAGCGGTGCAAGAGGGTTTCGGAATTTGACGGCAAATCGGCATGGATCACCAGATCCAACCCCGGCAAATCAATGCCACGCGCGGCCACATCGGTGGCGATACACACGCGGGCACGGCCATCGCGCAGGGCTTGCAACGCATGGGTGCGCTCTTGTTGCGACAACTCACCCGACAGCGCCACAACCTGAAAGCCACGGTTACCCATGCGCGCCAGCAGACTGTTCACATTGGCACGTGTTTTGCAGAACACAATCGCCGCACGCGCCTCATAAAACCGCAAGGCGTTGAAAATTGCGTTATCCCGATCGCGCGCTGCCACCGAAAGCGCACGGTATTCGATATCAACGTGCTGTTTCGCCTCGCCTTGCGCCTGAATCCGCAAGGCATCGCGTTGGAAATCACCGGCCAGTTTGGCGATTTCTTTCGGCACGGTGGCCGAAAACATCAAAGTCCTGCGTTCGGCCGGGGCTGCATTCAGGATATATTCCAGATCTTCGCGGAACCCCAGATCAAGCATCTCGTCTGCTTCGTCCAGAACGGCGGCGCGCAGGCCTGACAGATCAAGCGAGCGGCGGTCAATATGGTCGCGCAAACGTCCCGGAGTGCCGACAACGATATGCGCGCCACGGTCCAGCGCGCGCTTTTCGGTGCGGTAATCCATGCCGCCGACACAAGTGGCGATTTGCGCCCCGGCCGAGCCATACAGCCAGTCCAACTCGCGCGCCACTTGCAGGGCCAATTCGCGGGTCGGCGCAATCACCAAAGCCATTGGCGTATCCGCATACAGCAGCTTGTCCGCGCCGCGCAGCAATTGATCGGCGATTGCAATGCCAAAGGCTACCGTCTTGCCCGACCCGGTTTGCGCCGAAACCAGCATGTCGCGGTCTTGCGCTTCGGGGGCCAGAACCGCCATTTGCACTGCGGTAAGGGATGAATATCCCTTAGCAGTCAATGCCGCAGCCAAAGGTGCTGCGATGCCCAAATCTATCATTTCGTTTCCTGATGGGGGACACGCGCACGTGCGCCCTTGAAGTGCCTGTTAAACGGCACCTCATTCCCCATCGCAGACCAGCCTCCCCGCCGTCTGCCCCGGAATCGTCGGGCCGAAGTGCGGCGTCTATACCGATAAATCCATTGTGTATAGGGGCCACCGGCATTGCCACCCTGATGCGGGGCTTGTGCCCCGGCCTGCCTTGCCCCGCACGGCACCAGCCTTTAGAGTAAACGGGAACGCTTTAGCCCGGACCAACCCCATGACCCAACGCCTGCACCTTGTCTTTGGCGGTGAACTTGTCTCACCCCAACAGAACATTTTCCGCGACGTGAACGACATCCATATTGTCGGCCTGTTCCCCGATTATGCCACCGCCTTCGCAGCCTGGAAATCAGAAGCACAGCGCACCGTAGATAACGCCCATATGCGGTATTTCATCGCCCACATTCACCGTTTGCGCGAAGAAGGCAAACCCGGGTCACTGACCGAAGAGATGGGTGCATAAGCGATCCGATCATGGCACTTTCGATTGGCCGCACGCTTTATAATCTGACAACGCGGCCCCAGGTCGGGGCCAGTTTTTTGCGACCCGACCGCCCGCTTGGCAAGTTGGTCTGGCTGCATGCACCGGATATCAGCTTTGCGCGCGGGTTGGCACAACTGTCGCTGCGATTGCTGCGCGAGGTGGGCGTGCACGTGCTGATCACCTGCCCGCAAAACATTGACGGGCTTGACGGGGCGGTGATCCAACAACGGCCACCGCTTGATGCCGCTTCCGATGCCCGTGCCTTTCTGAACCATTGGCAGCCCGACCTGATCTTGATGGCCGGAGGCGAGGTGCGCCCCGCCGTTTTGTTGGAATGTGCCGATCGCAAACTGCCTGTTTTGATGGTGGATGCCCGGACACCCTATCTCATCAAAGGCCGTGACGGCTGGTATCCGGGGCTGCTGCGCCGCAGTCTAGGGGTTTTTCAACAGGTGTTGGCAGTGGACGAAGCCTCGGCCAAAGCGTTTCGAAAAATGGGCCTGACCCAAGTGCAAACCACCGGCCGAATGGAAGAGGCCAGCGCCGCCCTTGGCTACCACGAACCGGAACGTGCCGTGCTGGCTGAACTTATCGCCACCCGCCCGGTCTGGCTTGCCGCCGATGTGCCAAAGGCCGAAGAAGCGGCGGTGATTGCCGCCCATCGTTCGGCGTTGCGGCTGGCGCATCGGCTGTTGCTGATCCTTGTGCCACAAGACCCGGCACGGGCAGCCCCTTTGGCCGCCCAGATGGAAAATGCCGAAGGCTGGATGGTTGCCCAACGCGGACTGGAACAGGAGCCGGAACCTGAAACCGAAGTTTATATTCCGGATTCGGCCGCCGAATATGGGCTGTGGTATCGGCTGGCACCGGTAACCTTTATGGGCGGCACTTTGCTGGGGGATGGTTGCGCACGCAACCCGATGGAACCGGCGGCCCTTGGCTCTGCCATCCTTTACGGGCCGCGCCCGGGGGTGCATGGCACGATGTTTGGGCGGCTTGGGGCGGCGCTGGCTGCGCGGGCGGTTGGGTCACCGACCGATTTGGGCGATGCGCTGGCCGATCTTTTATCCCCTGACCGGGCGGCGCGGCTGGCCCAAGCCGCTTGGGCAGTGGCATCGGACGGGGTTGACGTTACCGACCGGGTGATCGGTTTGGCTGCGCAACTGATGGCCCAAAAGCCAAATGGCGTCGGCTGATGCGCCCGCCCGCATTTTGGCATAATTCCCCGGATGCGCCGGGGTTATCCGCGGCTCTTTTGGCGCCGCTTGGTGCTTTTTATGCAGGGATGACCCGCCAAAGGCTGCGGCAACCGGGCTTTCGCGCCCGGATTCCGGTGATTTGCGTTGGCAATCTGAACGCAGGCGGCACCGGAAAAACCCCTGCGACCATCGCAATCGTGCAGCGGTTGGCGGCGCGCGGCATCACCGCCTATGTTGTAACGCGCGGCTATGGCGGCACGTTCCGCGGGCCGGTTTTGGTCAACCCCACCCGCCATAGCGCGGCCCAGACCGGCGACGAGCCGCTGCTGTTGGCAGCCTTTGCCCCGACGATTGTAGCCCGTGATCGTGCCGCGGGGGTTCAGATGGCCGAAGCGGCCGGTGCGCAAATCGTCGTGCTGGATGATGGATTTCAAAATCCGTCGGTGGTCAAAGACGTGTCAGTGATCGTGGTCGATGCCGAAACGGGTTTTGGCAATGGCCGATGCTTGCCTGCGGGGCCGCTGCGCGAACCGGTTGGCGTGGGTCTGGCGCGCGCGCAGTTTGTTTTGTCAATCGGCGACGCGCCTGCCCAAGACCGGTTTGACGCCCAGTGGGGCAGATCCTTGCAAAACCTGCCGCATTTGCGGGGCCATCTTGCCCCCCTTTCGACCGGTATGGATTGGCAGGGCACGCGGGTGTTGGCGTTTGCTGGCATCGGGCGACCCGAAAAATTCTTTGCCACTTTGCGCGACCAAGGCGCGATCATCATCCGCAGCGAAGCGCTGTCTGACCACGCACCCCTGTCTGAGACGCTTTTGATCCGGCTTGAGCGTGAGGCCATGGCCAAAAGCGCGCAACTTGTGACCACCGAAAAAGATGCCGCCCGCCTGCCGCCCGCTTTTCGCAGCCGTGTGCTGACCTTGCCGGTGCGGCTGGAATTGACAGATTGGTCGGCACTGGACGCAGCTTTGGAGGCTTTGATCAGCCGCGCCTGATGGAAAAATCAACCACCGCGAATTCTGAAAACCGCACCGCCGGGGATCAGATCATCTTGATCGTGTCCTTGCCGACCGCCAGCATATACCCGCGCCGCGCGATGGTTTTGACCAACAACTCGCTGACCAACTGATTGCCAAGCGCATCGCGCAACCGTTTGACCCGAGTGGCCCCGGCGGCCTCATCACAATCAACGGCATTGCGGCCCGAAATGACGCCTTCGATCTGCGCGCCGGTCAGCACTTCGTCGTCCATCCGCGCCTCGGCCAGCACCGACAGCGTTTCTATCGCGGCTTCGGTCAGGGCAAATTCCATATCGTTGATGTAGACCGCCCGCGCCTCGCGGCTGATCAGGATTGACGCAACCTGTATGCCCGACCGCTGAATCGCCGAAATCCGGCGGTTCAGCGCGATGATCGTCACCAAAAAGATCAGCGCCGCCAGCAACAGCGCGGTCGCAAACACCAACAACACAAAAATCACCGACCGATAGCTTTGCAACACTTCGGAAAACGAGGTGCCCGACTGCGCGAGAATTTCCAGCAGTTTAATCTCGGCCCCGCTGCGCAGATCATTTTCGACAAACAGCCGTTCCACCCGTGCGTTAAACGCATTGGCATCGGGCAGGTTCAGAAACAGGAAAACCGCAGCGCCCAGCAAGATCAGCACAATCGCCGCAATCCCGCCCGCAACCACCCGGTTGCCCGCCCGCAAACTGTCAGTAGCGGAGGAAATACGCGCCTGCACTGTCTTTCCTTTCGTCCAAACCTTCTGGGCCAAAGGTGGCCAACACTGTCAGCAATGTCCAGCCATCGGCGGCCAGTTTTGGCGCAAGTTCGGCTTCAGCCCCGCCCGTATCGCAAGCGCTGACTTCGGCCACGCCGTAATGCAGGCGCAACGGGTCGTCTTGCTTGGCCTTATAATCGGCGTAGCATTCGGCAGAGGCGGGCATTGCAAGTCCGGCCAATATCACTGCCGCAAGGGTCAGGCGTTTCATCGGTCTGCTCCATATTCAATCAGGGCCTATCCGTCTGGCCCTTTCATTGATCTGGGCCACCCTGCGCGCAAGTGGCGTGATATTCAATATCCATGGCTGCCCAACGCTGCAGCACCGGGCTGTTATCGCATATCAATGGCGCGATATTGCTTGGCCAAACCCAAGTGGCGCATCGTTTGGCCATCAGGACCGTCGGTTTGCGGTCCCCCCTTGTCCCAACCCGAACTTGATGGAGCGTCCGATGTCCAAGATCATTTTCCCGTCTGAAACTTTGGCAGAAACGCATTTCGCTTTGCGCGGCACCGCTAAATCCGGCGCCACCCTAGCGCGCCGCAGCCCTTTGAAACGCCTGCTGGGCGGCATGACGGCCTTGGCAGTTGCCGGGTCGTTGGTGCTGGCATCGGCGGTGCCATCGCATGCAGATCGCCGCGGCGACAACATCGCCAAAGCCTTGGCCGCAGCCATCGTGCTGGGCCTGATCGTGAACAATGCCAACAAAGGCAATGGGCATCCGGCCCCCGCACCCAAGCCGGTGCCAGTTAAAAAGCCGCGTGTCCCAAACGTGTGCGCCATCGAAATTGACGCCGACAACGGCTATCCCGTCACGGTTTATTCCGAAAACTGCCTGCAAGACGAAGGCTTTGATTACCGCCTGCCAAATTGCGCCCGGTCCGTCCGCATCTATGGGCAGCGCGACCGGATTTATTCCGCCAAATGCCTGCGCGACGCCGGATTTCGCGTCAACGGCTAAGGCACCTTCGCTGGCTTATCGGGCCCCATGTCCCCCATCGCTGTAGGGGTCCGATCTTGGGGGCGGGATGGCATGGCCACTCGCCCCTCTTTTTATACCCGGTGCTTTTCGCTATTGCGGCGGACATGACCACACCTGCCGCTGATTTCAGTTTTGAACGTGCCGCCATCAACCGCGGCCAATCCCCTGTCGCAGGCGTGGATGAGGTTGGGCGTGGCCCCTTGGCAGGGCCGGTGACGGCAGCGGCAGTGATCCTGAACCCCGATGATATCCCCCCCGGGCTGGCGGATAGCAAAGCGTTGACCGCCGCCCGCCGTGAATCGCTTTACGATCTGATCATGGCGCGCGCGCGAACCTGCGTTGCCCATGCCAGCGTCGCCGAGATTGACGCCCTGAACATCTTGCGCGCCAGCCATCTGGCGATGGAACGTGCGGTGGCTGGCCTGCCCGGTGCGCCCGAACATTTGCTGATTGACGGCAATCTGATTCCAGCCGGGTTGCAAGGCCGCGCCACCGCTATCGTCAAGGGAGATGCGCTTTGCCTGTCAATCGCCGCCGCCTCTATCATCGCTAAAGTCACCCGCGACCGGATCATGGTGGATTTGGCGCAACAATACCCCGGCTACGGCTGGGAGCGGAATGCAGGATATCCGACAAAACTGCATCAGTTGGCGCTGCTAAATTTGGGGGTCACCCCTTGGCATAGGCGTTCGTTCAAGCCCGTACACAATATGTTGTATCAAGATAAATCTGTAACCCCTTGATTCAATAAAGAATTTGACGGCGAATCGTCTTTGACTCATTCTACTCCCTAACAAACGGCGCAAAGTCGTGGGGCAGAGGCATAGAATGACGATGAAAGTAAAACCGGTTTCGGAGGCAATTTTGCCGCTGAACCAAATCCTTGCGGGTGATTGCATCGAACAGATGAACGCCCTGCCCGCAGGCAGCATTGATCTGATATTCGCCGACCCGCCTTACAATCTACAGCTGAAAGGCGATCTGCACCGCCCTGACAATTCCAAAGTTGACGCAGTCGACGATCATTGGGATCAGTTTTCCAGCTTTGCCGCGTATGATAAATTTTCCCGCGATTGGTTGGCTGCGGCCAAACGGTTGTTAAAACCCAATGGCGCGATCTGGGTGATTGGCAGCTATCACAACATTTTCCGGGTCGGATCGGTTTTGCAAGACCAAGGTTATTGGTTGCTGAACGACGTGATCTGGCGCAAATCGAACCCGATGCCAAACTTTCGCGGCAAACGCCTGACCAACGCGCATGAAACCCTAATCTGGGCCAGCCGCGATGAAGACAGCAAATACACCTTCAACTACGAAGCCCTGAAAGAGTTGAATGACGGCGTGCAGATGCGGTCTGATTGGGTATTGCCGATTTGCACCGGGCATGAACGCCTGAAGGATGAGCACGGCGACAAGGCCCACCCGACGCAAAAGCCAGAGTCGCTGCTGCATCGTCTTTTGATTGCCACCACCAATCCCGGCGATGTTGTGCTGGATCCGTTCTTCG
This sequence comes from Cypionkella sp., assembly GCA_031422555.1. GTDB lineage: Bacteria > Pseudomonadota > Alphaproteobacteria > Rhodobacterales > Rhodobacteraceae > JANNAT01. The sequence goes on from JANPLZ010000064.1 coordinate 23,036, forward strand.
GCACCGGCACAACCGGGGCTGTCGCCAAAATGCTGGGCCGCGATTTCATCGGCATTGAACGCGAAGAGGCGTATCGCAAAGCCGCCCAAGCCCGTATCGAACGCGTGCGCCGCTTTGATGCTTCGGCCTTGGAAACCACGGGGTCAAAACGGTCTGAACCCCGCGTTCCGTTTGGCCAGGTGGTAGAACGCGGCATGCTGCGCCCGGGGGAAGAGTTGTTTTCTATTGGCAATCGGTACAGCGCCAAAGTGCGCGCCGATGGCACGCTGATCGGCGCCGATGTCAAAGGGTCGATCCATCAGGTCGGCGCCCACATGGAAGGCGCGCCCAGTTGCAATGGCTGGACCTACTGGCACTTCAAACGCGATGGCAAGATGATCCCGATTGACATCCTGCGCCAACAAATCCGCGCCGAGATGGACGCCGATCAAGCCGGCCGGCCGCATTGAGGCAGGCCTGACACCCACCCGAATTTCAGTTTACGCCGTGCCATGGTCCGCCTGTGGCACCCCTGCCCCGCCGTGTTCGCATGGCGGGGCTTTTTTATTTTGGCGTCAGCCGTGCGCCGCGCCCGGCCACGGGTTTTGTGCCTTATTATACGGCTGCCAATCGGTCACATCGGGGTAATACGTCTGCCGCCACGCCTTTACCCTTGGGTTCATCACCCGCTTGAACAACGGCGGCACCATCGCGGCCATGGTCATCACCGGATAACCGTAAGGCAATTGCGGCGCATCCGCCTCGGAATGGGTCTGCAACAATGGAAAGCGGCGGTCGGGTTTGTAGTGGTGATCGGAATGGCGCTGCAGGTTGATCAACAGCCAGTTTGATGCGCGGTGCGACGCGTTCCACGAATGGCGCGGCAACACATGTTCATACTTGCCGCCTCCCAGATGGCGACGGGTCAGCCCATAATGTTCAATGTAGTTCACCAATTCCAACTGCCAGATCGCCACCACCGCCTGAAACAGGAACAGCCCAAGCCCCGCCCATCCGCCCAAAACCAGCGCCAATATCAAAAAGCCCGCCTGCAATCCGACATAACGCCAGAACGGATTCGATTTGTGAACTGCAGACAGGTTGCGCCGCGCTAGCATTGCCACTTCTGCTTTCCACGCTGATCGCGGACATTGCACCAGAACCCGCGGCAAAAACCGATGAAAGCCTTCGTTATACCGTGCCGTCACCGGATCGCGCGGGGTACCGACGTGCAAATGATGCACCCGCAGATGTTCTGACCGGAAATGCGAATACAGCACCGATGCCAACAGCAAATCTGCCATCCACCGCTCGATCGCTGGCTTTTGGTGCATCAATTCGTGGCTGTAATTGATCCCGATGGTGCCTGACACAATCCCCATGCCAAAAAACAGCATGAACTTTTCAAATGTGCCCAAATGTGCGGCCTGCGGCACATACCACAGCATCCAGACCAGCAGGGCAAATTGCACCGGAAACCAGATCAGGGTTATCAACCGAAACCAGTAAAGACCCGCATCTGGCGTCAAGGGATCAAAATTCGCCTTATCAAGCCCCGTCAACGCATCGAGCAGCGTAAACAACCCCCACGAACACAGCGGCATCAACACCACCGCCCAGCCCCCAACCAAAGCCCCCAAAACGGCAATCGGAACAAGGGCTAAAGACAGCCAAAACGGCAATACATTGGGCAGGCTGGCCGATTTTGGCGTCATCACAGTGGTCATGCGAACCTCATGTCTTTGATCCAACATAGCGCATCTGAAAAATCCATCAACGCGGCCATTTTACCGCCAACGTAAGGTCATAGGCTTTGCGCATAACCGTCGGCAGATCACTGGGGCGAAAATCCGAAGCGGGCAGGTATTCGCCGCGCACCGGGTTGCCGCAACTTTGCGCCGCAAACACCTGCAATACCAATTGAAAATGGGTGAAGGTGTGGCGCACTTCGCCTAAAATCTGCCAATCCGCGGCCACTGGCGCATCGCCGCCCGCGCCATCCCAGCCATCACCGGGAAATCCCAACATGCCGCCCAGCAATCCACGATCCGGGCGGCGCTCCACCAACCACGCAGCATCGGGGCCTTTTGCCAGCCACAAGATACCGTTGCGCACTGGCTTGGCAGCTTTGGGCAGCTTGCGCGGCAGATCCGCTTGCACCCCCTTTGCATAGGCCACGCACATCGACCGCAGCGGGCACAGCGCGCAAGCCGGATTGCGCGGGGTGCAAATTGTCGCCCCCAAGTCCATAACGGCTTGGGCATAGTCCCCGGGCCGCGCCTTTGGCGTCAACCGCGCGGCCAGTGTTGTCAGGTCGGGCTTGGCTGTTGGCAGCGGCACTTGCACGCCAAACAGCCGCGCCATCACCCGCTCGACATTGCCATCAACCACCACGGCGGGCACATCAAAGGCGATCGAGGCAATCGCCGCTGCGGTGTAGGGGCCGATTCCCGGCAAGGCCAACAGCCCCGGCAGATCGCGGGGAAACTGGCCGCCGTGACGCTGCACCACCGCCCGCGCACAGGCCAAAAGGTTACGCGCCCGGGCATAATACCCCAGCCCCGCCCATTGCCCCATCACATCTGCGTCCGCTGCTGCCGCAAGGTCTGCCACGGTTGGCCAAAGTGCCACAAACCGCAAGAAATACGCCTTGACCGCGGCCACCGTGGTTTGTTGCAGCATCACCTCAGACAGCCAGACCCGGTAGGGATCGGGCGACACATCTTTGGCCCGATCCATCGGTGAAACCCGCCACGGCATCACTCGCGCATGGGCATCATACCATGCCAACAACATCGGGGCGGCCTGATCGTCACGCAATGTTTATTCCTTTTGATCCTGCTGCCCACTGGCGGCACAAGGCCTTTGCCGGATAGACTGCACTTGATCATAGCGTTTATCGGCAGCAGAACCAGATGGCCCGAACCCCCAGCCCCATGCCTAACCCGGCCCGCCGCACGCGGGGGTTTGAACCGGCCTTCGGGTTGTTGAAAGATCAGGTGCGCCGGGCGGGCGAATCGCGCGGCTTTGCTATCGCCCGACTGTTGACCCATTGGACCGACATTGCCGGTGAAGACATGGCCCGCGTCACCCGCCCGGTAAAAGTGGGCTATGGACGCGAAGGCATGGGGGCGTCGCTGACGCTGCTGACCACCGGATCAAACGCTCCGATGGTTGAGATGCAAAAAGAAAAGCTGCGCGACCGGGTGAATGCCGTTTACGGTTACGCCGCGATTTCGCGGATTTTGCTGACGCAAACTTCGGCCACCGGTTTTTCCGAAGGTCAGGCCGAATTCTTGGCCACAGCCAAACCGCAACCTGCCACCGCCGATCCTGCCATGGTGGCCGAAGCCGCCCGCACCGCCGCGCCCATTCACGACGAAGGCCTGCGCAGCGCGCTTGAAGCCTTGGCGCAAAACATCTTAACGCGTCGAAAATCCAAGGATACCTGAACCATGATGAAGAAAATCACTTTTGCTGCCGCAGCTTTGGTCGTCGCAGGCGGGCTTGGCCTTTGGGCCGTTGGCGGCCCCTTGTCTGACATGTCATTGCTGACCCCCAACGCCGCCCAAGCGCAGGAAGCCACCGCAGCCCCGGCCACAACCGCAATCGAGATCGAGGATTTTGGCATCGGCCCGCTGGATGCCAAGGTCAAGCTGATCGAATATGCGTCCTTCACCTGCCCGCATTGCGCGAATTTCCACGCCGATGTGTTTCCCAAGTTGAAGGCCGACTATATCGACACCGGAAAACTGCGGTTTGAATATCGTGAGGTCTATTTTGATCGCTATGGCCTGTGGGCCGCGATGATGGCGCGGTGCGGTGGCGAGATGCGGTATTTCGGCATCACCGATATCCTGTTTACCACCCAGCAAGACTGGGCCGGCACCGATGATCCGGCAACCGTGGTGGCAAATCTGAAAACCATTGGCCGCACTGCCGGGCTGGATGATGCAGCCCTTGAGGTTTGCATGAATGATGCCGCCACCGCCGACGCGCTGGTCAAGCATTTTGAGACCAATTTTAAGGCCGACGGGATCGAAGGCACGCCATCGTTCATGATCAACGGCGTCAAATATTCCAACGTTAAATATGACGAGCTGAAAACCATCCTTGACGCCGAACTGGCAAAGTAAGCGATGCCTGCCCCGCTGGCTGGTATCAAGGTTATCGAATTGGCACGGATTTTGGCTGGCCCTTGGGCCGGCCAAACACTGGCCGATCTTGGTGCGGATGTGATCAAGGTCGAAGCCCCCGAAGGCGATGATACTCGCCGCTGGGGGCCGCCGTTCATCGAACGCGACGGCGAAAAAACCGCCGCCTATTTCTATGCCGCCAATCGTGGCAAACAGTCT
>JANPLZ010000065.1:0-19687 GCA_031422555.1 Cypionkella sp.
TTTGCGCCCGAAAACGTGCCGCCATTGGCGCTGATTGCCCGGATCGTGCACGCGCGACAGGCTGAACTGGCGGCGGGCTTTACCTAGGCCTTGCGCTTTCATCTGTTCCTAAATATCCCCGCCGGAGGCACCACTATTTCAGCCCGGCACCGCTGCAAAAGGACAGACCATGACCCAACGCATCGCCCTGATCACCGGTGCATCCCGCGGCCTTGGTGCTGCCATGGCCGAGCAACTGGCCCTGCGCGGCTGGCATGTAGTGGCAGTGGCGCGCACCGTGGGGGGCCTCGAAGAGTTGGACGACCGGGTGAAATCCAATGGCCTTCCCGGGGCGGGTGGGCTGACACTTGCGCCGATGGATGTGACCAACGACAACGCCATGCAGCATCTGTGCCGCAACATCCATGACCGCTGGGGCGGGCTTGATCTGTGGGTTCACGCGGCAGTTCATGCCGCCCCCCTTGCCCCTGCCGGATCGGTTGACGTCAAGGATTGGGACAAATCCATCGCCACCAACGTGCGCGCCACCGGCGTGCTGATCCCGCTGATCGAGCCTTTGTTGCGCGCAAGGGGCGGCACTGCGATGTTTTTTGAAGACCCGCGCGCCGGGGAAAAATTCTTCGGCGCTTACGGTGCCAGCAAAGCCGCGCAAACTGCCCTTGCCAGCAGTTGGGCGGCGGAATCGGTCAAGGTTGGACCAAGGGTGATGATCGTCACCCCGCCGCCGATGCCCACCGCCACACGGGCGCGGTTTTTCCCCGGCGAAGACCGCACCGTGCTGACCCATCCCAGTGACGTGGCAACGGCGCTGCTGGATCAAATTTAGGACATAGCCCAAATTTTTTGAAAAAATTTGCAAAATTCTTCAAAGAATTTTTGCGCCCAGGCCCCAAGTGTCCGGGCCCCCAAGTGTCCGGGCCCCAAGTATTCCGGGGCCCAAGTGTCCCGGCCCCCAAGTGTTCTTGCCCCCAAGTGTTCTGGGCCCCAGCCTACTCCAACGCCGCCGCAATCGCGGTCCACAACGGCTCGACCGGTTCCAGACCGACAGACAGTCGGACGAACCCCGGTGCCACCGCATCCCCCCAGCGCAAGCGGCGTTCGCCCGACGTATGGGTGCTGCCAAAGCTGGTGGATTGCGCGATCAGCTTACAGTCGGTCAAAAACCGCTCGGCAGCCGCCGCATCTGCCAAATCGAACCCGATCAAAAAGCCAAACCCGCCCATCTGCCGCGCGGCAATGGCGTGCGACGGGTCCGATACCAGCCCCGGATAGCGCAGATTGCTGACCCGGTTGTGCTGTGAAAGGCGCTGCGCAATCACCCCGGCAGAGGCGCACATCCGTTCCAGCCGCACCTCCAGCGTCTCAATGCCGCGGTGCACCAGCCACGCCTCGAACGATCCGGGCACGGCGCCAGACAGCCTGCGCCAGTCGCGCACCCGCTGCAAGAACGCCGCATCGCGGCTGGCCACATGGCCAAACAGAACATCTGAATGCCCTGCCGGCGCTTTGGTATCGGCGGCCACCACCACATCCGCGCCCAGATCAAGCGGGCGCTGCAACAGGGGCGTCATCGTGGTGTTATCGACCATCACCATGGCACCCGCGGCATGCGCCCGCGCGCACACGGCAGCAATGTCGCAAACATCCAAGCCCGGGTTCGACGGCGTTTCGATATAAACCACCGCAGCCCCGGTCATGTCGGCCGCCCCGATATCGCGGGTGGCCACTTGCACCACCTCAACACCGTAGGCTGCCAGCACCTGATCCGCCAACAACCGCGTCACATAATAGCCGTCCGCCGGAATAATCACCCGCTTGCCCGCCGCAAGCCCGGCAAACAACGCCGCCGAAATTGCCGCCATGCCCGACGGAAACGCCACGCAGGGCGCGTCTTCCAACAGGCCCAGTTGCGTCTCCAGCGCCTCCCATGTCGGCATGCCGCTGCGCCCGTAAACATGGCTTAGGTCGGCCACGTCGGGGCTGTGATAGGTGGCAGAGCTGATGATCCCCGCCACCACCGGATCACCAGGGGCAAGCGATTGGGTGCGGTGGTGCAACAGCGCGGCAAAGCGCGTCTGGGCGGTGATATCCATCGGTTGATCCCTATTCCAGCCGGGCCGGAAAGCCCGGTGCGCGCAAATCAGTGCCCAGCAAATCTTCCAGCAGTTTGGCAATCATCGGGGATTGCGCCTCGCCGCCGTAGGCCGCCTTTGCCGCGATATAGGTCTGATTGGTGGCCGAGGCCAGATCCAGCGGCACACCAAATTCGCGGCCAAAGCCCAGCGCAAAGCCCAAGTCTTTCAGCGCCAGATCAATGTTGAACGCAATGTCATAAGACCCGTTCAGGATCAGCGCGCCTTCGGTTTCATGCACGAACGAATTGCCCGATGACGCCGCAATCGCCTGCCACGCCTGCCCCAGATCAAGCCCGCCGCGTTTGGCCAGCATCAGCGCCTCGGACGTGGCTTTCAGGTGGATAAACGCCAGCATATTGGTGATCACCTTGATGATCGACGCCGACCCCAACGGGCCGATGTGAAAAATCTTGTTCCCCATCGCCTGCATCGCGCCGTGGTGCAGATCAAACAGGTCTTTATCGCCGCCCGCCAGCATGGTGATGCGGGCCTGATGCGCCAGATGCACGCCACCGGTGACCGGCAGTTCCATCATCCGCACCCCGGCGTCGGCGGCCACGGCGGCCAGCCGCAACACTTCATCGCGGCTTAGTGTTGACATCTCGATCCAGGATGCGCCCGCCTGCATATGCGGCAGGATATTGCGCAACACCCGTTCGGAAATCGCAGGCGACGGCAGGCAGGTGATCACATGATCCACCGACGCCGCCAGCGCCTCGGCACTGCGGGCCAGGGTTGCGCCATTGGCCACCAAGGGGGCGGCAAGATCCGCGTTCAGATCGTAAACCGTCACCGCAAAGCCTGCGCGCAGCAGACAGCCCGCGCAAGCCGCCCCCAGATTGCCAAGGCCGATATATCCGTAATGCATGATGTCCCCGTTTGGATGGGGGGCGGCAGTCGCGCCGCCCCGATCGTTAATGCGCCGCCGTTGCCGACAGGTTCAATCAGGCTCCATAGCCGACGATGCCCTTGATTTCGCAGAAATCATGGATGCCCCAATCGGCATATTCGCGCCCGTTGCCCGATTGTTTATAGCCGCCAAAGGGGGCCGAGGTATCCCAATCGGGATAGTTCAGGTTCACTGTGCCCGCGCGCAACCGCCGCGCCACGGGCCGCGCGTCTTCCACTGGCCCCGCTACATAAGCGGCCAGTCCGTAGACGGAATCATTGGCCATGCGCACCGCATCATCGACCGTGTCATAGGCCAGAACCGACAGCACCGGGCCAAAGATTTCTTCCTTCGAGATCGTCATCTCATGCTGCACATCGCCAAAAATCGTCGGCTTGCAGAACCAGCCCCGGTTCAGACCGGCAGGCCGACCCAACCCGCCGGTGACCAGTGTGGCCCCCTCGTCGATACCGCTTTGGATCAGGCGTTGTACTTTGTCATACTGAACCTTGGAAATCAGCGGCCCCATCGTGGTGCCTTCCGCCAGCGGATCGCCGGGCACAATGGCTTCGGCGGTGGTTTTGGCGATGGCCAGCGCCGCTGCCATCTGGGCGCGCTGCACGAACATCCGCGTCGGCGCATCACATGACTGGCCGGTGTTGGACATGATGGCATTCACCCCCGCCGCAACGGCTGCGTCCAGATCGGCATTGGGCAAGATGATATTGGCGGATTTGCCGCCCATTTCCTGCGCCACGCGTTTGACGGTGGGCGCTGCGGCTGCGGCAATCAGCGTGCCCGCCCGGGTAGATCCGGTGAACGACACCATATCCACCTCTGGGTGTGAGGTGATGCGCGTGCCCACACCGGGGCCATCACCGTTGACCAGATTGAACACGCCCGCAGGAATACCAGCCGCATGGCACACTTCGGCGAACAACACGCCCGACAGCGGCGCAATTTCCGACGGTTTCAACACCATGGTGCAGCCCGCCACCAAAGCGGGTGCGACTTTGCAGGCGATCTGGTTCATCGGCCAGTTCCACGGTGTGATCAGCGCGCACACGCCAATACCTTCATGCACGATCCGGGTGGTGCCGCGCGCGTATTCCCACGCCATTTCCTCGGCAGCTTTGATGGTGGCTTCGATATGCACTTGGCCGGCCCAGAACTGCGCATCGCGCGCCCAAGCCATCGGCGCACCCATTTCGGTGGACATCGCGGCGGCAAAATCGGTCGCACGGTCGTTGTAAATTTCCAGAACCCGCCGCAACAGCGCGATCCGTTTGGCCACCGGCACCACGGTCCAGCCGTCAAATGCCGCCCGCGCCGCCATGATGGCGCGGTCAGCGTCGGCATCATTGCCCATCGCCACTTGCGCTACGATCTCTTCGGTGGCCGGGTTTTCCACCCCGATCCGCACGGCTGACAGCGGTTCAACCCACGCACCATTGATATAGAACTTGGTCATATTGGCAGAGATCATCGCGGCCTCACTTGAAATAGATGTTATACTTGGCGCGAATGATCTCGTCGATCTGCGGATCAATCCGGCTGCCAGCCTTTGCAAGGATACTATTCTTCCGCGCGATGGCCGCGTCAAGCAGCAGCGGCTTGCCTGCCTCATTCCATTCCTTTGGCGACATCCGGTTTGCGGTGGCCGGATAGATATATTCGGTCTGCATCAGCTTTAAGGTTTGCCCCGATCCAAGGTAATGCCCCGGCCCGCCCAGACAGACCTCTTTCATCGCCTCAATCGAGGTGCTGTCGGGTGTCACATCAATGCCGCGCACCAGACGCATAGCCTGCCCCAACAGATCATCGCCCAACACCAGCGATTCCAAACAGAACCCCAACAAGGATGCATGCATGCCCACGGCTTCATAGCACATGTTCAGCCCCGACAGACCGGCAAGGGCGTTGGTGATGCCCTGCTCCCATCCGGCCTGCATATCGGGCAGTTTGCTGTCGGAAATGCCCGATGCCGCCCCGCCCGGCAAATCGTAAAACCGGTGCATCTGGGCACAACCGGCGGTCAGCAACGCCTGCTCCGCACTGCCGCCCGACATCGCCCCGGTGCGCAGATCGGATACAAAAGGCCATGTGCCAAAGATGCACGGCGCACCCGGTTTGATCGAATTGGCATAAACCACACCGGCCAGACATTCCGCCACCGCCTGCACAATCGTCAGCGCAATCGGTGCCGGCGCCGTGGCCCCCGCCTGCCCGGCGCTAAGCAGCAGCATCGGCATGCCACGGCGAATGCAGTCTTCCATGGTGATGCAGGATTCTTCGGCAAACTTCATCGGTGGCACGACAAAGCAATTGGAATTCGACACGAAAGGCCGCTCCAGCCATTTCTCCTCACCGCCCGCAACGGTGTAAAGCATATCAAAACAATCGGCGACATGGGACGGATCGCTGAACGACGTGCCGACATGCTTGGTGGTGCCTGACAGGCAGCCGTAAAGCGTGTTCAAATCCATCTCGCGGTTGTCCATCACATCGCGGCAAACCATGGTGCGCTGATAAAAATGAATGTTGTCAAGGTTATCCACCAGCCGCGCCGCGTCATACAAATCCTGTGCCTTGGATTCGCGGTAGTCCAGCGTGATCGGATCAACGATATGCACCGCAGCACCCGCGGTGCCGTAATGCACGTTCGATCCGCTCAGATGCAGATCATGCTTGGGATCGCGCGCGTGCAGCGTGATGTTGCGTGCAGCGACCGCCAGCATATCCTCGACCAAGGCGCGCGGAAAGCGCAAGCGGCCGTCGTCGCCCGGAATGGCCCCCGCCGCCGTCATCAACGCCACGCCAGATGGCGGGGCTTGGGACAGCCCGATCACTTCCAGCGCCTCAAGCGCCGCCAGATGGATCTGCTGCACCGACGCCTCGCTTAACGGCTTGTAGGCGCCGCCCGGCATGCCCGCGCGCACCGGGCGCAGGTTATCGGCCAACGGGGCGGATCGCACCGCCACTCGGTTGGCCCGCCCACCTGACCTGCGCGCGCGTTCCGGCTCACAAACTTCCCCAATATCGCTCATCTTTTGCGCCCTTCATTTGTTCAAAAATATCCTCGGGTGGGTCCGGGAGGGCAGACAGCCCTTCCGGGTGGTGGTCACATGCGCACCCGTTCGGATTTAGGATCATACATCGGTGCCAGCGACGCGGTTGCGGTGTGCCGCCGTCCGGCAATTTCGATTTCATAGCGCGATGCCAGCACATCCGCCTCGGATTGCCCGCGGCAGGGCACATAGCCCAAGCCAATCGAAGCCCCCAGATAATGCCCGTAATTGCCGCTGGTGATCGGGCCTACGATCTTGCCATCGCGCACAATCGCTTCGTTGTGAAACATCAGCGGTTCGGGATCATCCAGCCGGAACTGCACCATGCGGCGGTCCAGCCCTGCGTCGCGCTTGCGCAACACCGCATCGCGGCCAATGAAATCGGGCTTGGTGGTGCGCACGGCAAAGCCAAGCCCCGCCTCCAGCACATGATCTTCATCCGTTATGTCATGGCCGAAATGGCGGTAGGCTTTTTCAATGCGGCAACTGTCCAACGTGTGCAGTCCGCACAGCTTTAGCCCGCCCGGCACGTGCGCCGCCGCCGTCTCCAGAGCCTCAAATACATGGGCGGTCTGATCGGCGCTGACATACAGCTCCCAGCCCAATTCGCCCACATAGGTCACCCGGTGCGCCCGCGCCAAGCCCATGCCGATCTCTATCTCGCGCCACGTGCCAAAAGGATGGGCGGTGTTGCCAAAATCGTTCGGGCTGGCCGCCGCCAGCAGATCACGCGCGTTGGGGCCCATCACGCACAGCACCGATTCAGCCGCCGTCATATCGGTGATCACCGCAAACGCATCGCCGACATGGCGGCGCAGCCATGCCAGATCGCGCTGCAGCGTGGCCCCCGGCACCACCGCCAAATAGGCGGTGTCCGACAGGCGAGTCACGGTAAGATCACACTCTATGCCACCGTTCTTGTTCAACATTTGGCTATAGACCACCCGGCCCGGCGGCACATCCATCTGGTTGGCGCAAACCCGGTTCAGAAAAGCACAGGCATCGCGCCCCTCAATCCTGATCTTGCCAAAACTGGTCATGTCGAACAGCCCGACACCGGTGCGCACCGCCATATGTTCTGCGCGTTGGTTGTCAAACCAGTTCTGCCTTGTCCAGCTATAGTCATAATCCCGCGCCTGCCCCGGATTGGCGAACCAATTGGCGCGCTCCCAGCCAGCGGCTTCGCCAAACACCGCGCCGCGCGATTTCAGATGTTCGTGCAGCGGTGATCGGCGCACGCCGCGCGCGGTGGCAAACTGGCGGTAGGGAAAGTGATCGGCATAGAGCAGCCCCAGCGTTTCCGTCACCCGTTCTTTCAGATATTTGCGGTTGCGCTGAAACGGCTGGGCGCGGCGAATGTCGACTTCCCACAGATCAAAAGGCGCTTCCCCTTCGGTAATCCAATGCGCCAGCGCATAGCCCGCCCCACCCGACGCCGCGATGCCGACCGAGTTGTATCCGGCGGCAATCCAATATCCGCCCAACTCTGGCGCCTCGCCCAGATAATAGCGATCATCGGGGGTGAAAGATTCCGGCCCGTTGAAAAACGTGTGAATCCCAGCCGTTTGAAACAGCGGCAAGCGGTTCATCGCATTTTCCAGAATGGGTTGGAAATGGTCCCAATCTTCGGGCAGCGTGTCAAAGCAGAAATCCTCGCGGATGCCGTTCATGCCCCATGGCTTTGCCACCGGTTCAAACGCGCCAACCATCATCTTGCCGGCGTCCGATTTGTAATAGGTGCATTCATCAGGCACCCGCAGCACCGGCAGATGGCCAAGGCCCTGAATCGGTTCGGTGATCAGATAGAAATGCTCGCAGGCGTGCAAAGGCAGGGTGACGCCGGATTTGCCCGCCAAGTCACGGCCCCACATGCCGCCGCAGTTGATCACCACATCCGAGGCAATATGGCCGGGCGCGCCCTTGTCATCGACGAAATCAACGCCGGTCACCCGGCCATTGGCCTGCGAAACGCTGACCACTTTGGTATGCTCGAATATCTTGGCGCCCCGCATCCGCGCGCCTTTGGCCAGCGCCATCGCGATGTTTGCAGGATCGCATTGCCCGTCCAAGGGCAGATGCACCGCCCCCACCACATCACCGATTTCCAGATGCGGATACATCGCCTTGGCCTCGGTTGGCGAAATTTCCTGCACATCGACATCGAAAATCCGCGCCACCGTGGCTTGGCGCAGCAATTCTTCATGCCGCGCCGCGGTCAGCGCAACCGAGATCGACCCCACCTGCCGCATCCCGGTTTCGATGCCGGTTTCGGCAGCCAGTTTGACGTAAAGATCCGCCGAATACTTGGCCAGCCGGGTCATGTTGGCCGATCCGCGCAACTGCCCGATCAGCCCCGCCGCATGCCACGTGGTGCCGGACGTCAGTTGCTGGCGTTCCAGCAAGACAATATCGGTCCAACCCGCGCGTGCCAGATGATAGGCCACCGAACAGCCCGACACCCCGCCACCAATGATCACCGCGCGGGCGTTTGCTGGAATCGTCATGCATCGGTCTCCGAAGGAATAAGCACCAGTTTACCCGGATACCGCCCCGCCGCCAGATCGGCCTGGGCGCGGGCAATGTCGCGTAAGGGATAGGTTTTTGACACCACAGGCCGGATGCGCGCGGCGTTGATGATGGTCACAAGGCCCGCAAACACTTCGCGCGGCTGGTGGGTGCAGCCCAGCAGGGTCAGATCGTTCAGATACACCGTGCGCAGATCGCCCGTTACCATCGGCCCCGCCACCGCCCCACTGGTGGCATAGCGCCCGCCGGGGCGCAAAGCCTCCAACCGGTCTTGCCAGCCGGGGCCACCGACCACGTCGATCACCACGTCAAAGCTGTGCGGTGCGGGCACGGTATCACGGTCGATCACTGCACCCCCCGCCGCACGCACCACATGCGATTTGCCCAAAGAACATTGCCCGGTCACATCGGCTCCGCGCAACAGCGCCAGTTGCACCGCGGCCAACCCAACCCCGCCCGACGCGCCGGTGACCAAAACCCGCTCGCCTACAGCCACTGCCGCGCGTGCAATCAGGTTGAACGCGGTGCCATAGGCGCAGGGCATCGCGCCAATTTCGATGTCTGACAGCGGCGAGGCGGTGACATCATAAAGATACCGCGCGGGCACCACACAATATTGCGCAAATGCCCCGTCATATTCCGAACCGATCACGGCTATCGCCAGCGGATTGCCGGGGTTCGGTTCGGGCTGACAGGTGGAACAGGTCACCCGTGCGCCCAACGCCACATCCGTCACCCCCGCCCCCAGCGCTACTACCCGGCCGCACAGATCGCCGCCCTGGATGCGCGGAAAGCCCATGGCGCCCGCATAGCCCGCAGCGCGCCCCTCACCGCCCGCTGCGACCTGCCCATACCAGCCGATGCGGGTGTTGATATCGGTCATGTTGACCCCCGCCGCCAGCACCCGCACCAAAACTTCGCCCGCACCCGGGCGCGGCACCGGGATATCGTCGCGCCACAGCAACGCTTCAGGGCCGCCATGGGCGACAAGTTGCACGCCCTGCATGGTTTGGGGGATCATCATGCCAATACCTGTTTCATGCCAATACCTGTTTCAAGCCAATACCTGTTTCAAGCGCGTATCCGTTCGTTTCTGGCGTCCCACAGCGGCGCGTCGGGCTGCACTTGTGCCGGGTAGTGCTGACCGAAGATTTCGACCGTTACCGCCGTTTCGGGCACGCACAGATCAGATCGCAACATGCCCAAGGCGATACATTTGCCAACCCGGTGGCCAAAATAGCCCGATGTGGTTTCCCCCACGATCGCGCCGTCATGCCAGATCGTAGACATATAGGGCGGATCAAAAGTGTCGCAGTCCACCGTCAGGGTGACAAACTGCTTGGCCACGCCGGCCTGCTTTTGCAAAGCCAGTGCCGCGCGGCCGCGGAAATCGGGCTTGGCCCAATCGACAAACCGCTCAAGCCCGCCCTGCAACACGGTGTAATCGGTGGACAGATCACCCTTCCACGCGCGGTAGCCTTTTTCGATGCGCAAGGAATTCAGCGCGAACATGCCGAAAGGTTTCAGCCCCAACGGCGCGCCCGCCGCCATTACCGCATCGTAAACCGCCGCCGTATCGTCGATTTTGCTGTGTATTTCCCATCCCAATTCGCCGGCAAACGACACCCGCATCAGGAACGCATCACGCCCGCCGACAAGGGCGGTCTGAAAGGTCAGCCAGCTTTTGGCCAGATCGGCGTCCGATACGGCGGCCAGAATTTCGCGGCTTTTAGGGCCGGTCAGAATTTGGGTAGACCATTCGGCGGTATGATCGGTCAGGGTTAACCCTGCATCCAGATGGCGGGTCAGCCAATCGCGGTCATGGCCTTGGGCGGTGGCTGCGGTGATCAGCAACACCTCATCCTGCGCCAGCCGCGCCACCGACATCTCGGTTACGATGCGGCCCTGATCATCGGCGAAATACGCCAGACCCAGCCGCCCGATATTTGGCACCTTGCCGGTAATCTGACGGGCCAGCCAATCGGCAGCGCCGTCGCCCTTGATCACAAAGCGCGAAAACCCTGGCAAATCCAATAGGCCCGCCGCATCGCGCACCGCCTCGCATTCGGCCTTTACCGCCTCATACCATGGCCCGCGACGATCCCATGTCTGGGTGCCTGCTTCGGACACATCATCGCCCGCCCGCGCATACCAAAGCGCGCGTTCCCACCCGTTATAGGCGCCGTATTGCGCGCCAAGACCTTGCGTGCGCGCATGCACCGCCGACAGCTTTTTGCCCCGCCCCGCGGGCCAGGCATGGTGCGGAAAATGCATGGCATATTCGTGGCCGTAAACTTCCATGCCTTTTTCGATGCAATAGGCGCGGTCTTCAAACCCGGTGAAACGGCGCGGATCGCAAGACCACATATCCCATTCGGTGGCACCTTGGGTGATCCATTCCGCCAGCACTTTGCCAGCACCCCCGGCCTGACAAATGCCAAAGGTGAACACACAAGCCTCAAACGCACCCGGCACACCGGGCATCGGCCCGATCAGCGGATTGCCATCGGGGGTATAGGGGATGGGGCCATTGATCACTTTGGTCAGCGGGGCCTTTTCCAGCAACGGCACGCGGGCCATCGCATCGGTGATATACCATTCCAGCCGTTCCAGATCGTCGGGGAACAACTGAAAACTGAAATCTTCGGGGAACGGATCGTCGGGGGTGATCCAATGTGCTTTGCAGTTGCGCTCATACGGGCCAAGGTTGAAGCCGTTCTTTTCCTGCCGCAGATAATAGCTGCTGTCGACATCGCGCAGCAACGGCAGCTTGTGCCCGACATCTTTGGTGCGGGTCTCTACCTCGGCCACGGTGTCAAACAGCAGATACTGGTGCGACATCACCATCATCGGCACATCGCGGCCAAACCATTTGCCCACTTCGCGCGCGTAATAGCCCGCCGCGTTCACCACGTATTGGCAGCGGATATCGCCCTTATGGGTATGCACGATCCAGTTGTCGCCATCACGGGTCACACCGGTGGCGGGGCAGAACCGTTCAATCCGCGCCCCCAGATTGCGCGCGCCTTTGGCAAGCGCCTGGGTCAACTGTGCGGGATCAATATCGCCGTCATAGGGATCATACAAAGCGCCGGTCAGATCATGGGTTTCCAGAAACGGGTAATAATCCTTGATCTGATCCGGGGTCAGGATTTTCAAATCCATGCCTTGGGTGCGGCCCATCCCCACCACGCGCTGAAATTCCTGCAAGCGTTCCGCCGAATGCGCCAGACGGATCGACCCCGTGACATGATAATTCATCGGGTAATCCACGGCCTCACCCAGCGTGCGGTATAACTCCGCCGAATAACGCTGCATGTTCATGATCGACCAACTGGAACTGAACGTCGGCACATTGCCCGCCGCGTGCCAGGTCGATCCGGCGGTCAGTTCATTTTTTTCCAGCAAAACGCAATCGGTCCAGCCCGCAAGTGCCAGATGATACAGCGATGACGCCCCCACGGCCCCGCCGCCAATGATCACAACACGCGCAGAGGTGGGAAAGTCGGCCATAAGTCACTCCAGATGCAGCGGCAACGCACAATGCCTTCATATCGCGCTTTTAATTTTGACCAAGCCGCGCTATTGATCGGCAAACACGATCAGCTGGGGTGGATCGCATGCAAATCGAACTTTTGGACACGTTTCTGGATCTGGTGGAAACCCGCAGTTTTCACCGCAGCGCCGAACGGCTGGGGGTGACGCAGTCCACCGTCTCGGCGCGGGTGCAATCGCTGGAGGCCGCGCTGAACACCCGGCTGTTCACCCGGTCGCGCGCGGGCACCGATCTGACCACCGAAGGGCTGCGGTTTGAATCGCACGCCCGGCTGCTGCGGCAGGAATGGAACGAGGCCAAACGCGACGTGGCCCCGTCGGGCGATGCTGCGATGACTTTGCGCATTGGCATCCAGAACGATCTGGCGGCGGCGAAAATCGGTGATCTGGTCTATGATTTCCGCCGCACCTTTCCGCAGATAGCCTTTTACATAGAGCCGGATTATTCCACCCAGATGTGCCTTGATCTGGTGTCGGGCGCGCAGGATTTTGCGGTGATGTTTTCGCCCAAACCGCACCCCGATCTGCATTTCATCTCGGTGGGTGAAATCCAGTATCGCCTGATCAGCTCGGACGCTGAAACCCGCGCGCAGATTGACCCCGCGACGTATATTTTCGCGCATTTCTCGCCTGCCTTTGTGCAGACCCACCGCCAGCTGCTGCCCGAACTGACCGGCACGCCGCTGTCGGTTGGCCAGTCATCGGCGGTGTCGTCCTTGCTGCATGCGATGGGCGGCACCGGCTTTGTGATGGCGGATCAGGCGCAGGCAATGGTGGCGGCGGGGCGGTTCAAATTTGTCGCCGACGCGCCGCAGATGACGCAGCCGATATTCGCGGCGATGCATTTGCGCTGGCGGATATCGAAAATGCACAAGCGGATGACACGGATCGTGCAGCGGCGGTTCAATCCGAAATCGGCAAGTCCCGATGTGCAGATGCCCGAGGGCTGACTCCGGGGCTTAAAGCGCTTCAGGTTAAGTAGGTAACGAAAATTGCTGCCTCTCGTTTCACTCGAACGCGTTTTCCGGTTTTGTTGCTTTGATCAAAACCTGAACCGCTTAGACAACCGTTTGCACCCGGTGGCCGGGCGCATGGGTCAGGCGCACAAAGGTGATGGGGTCTTGCGGCCCCCACGTGCTGCGTTCGGTGATCAACAGGGCCGCACCGGATGCCACCCCCATCACGGCGGCTTCGCGGTCATCGGCGGGGGCTGCAAAAAACGCAATATCGCCCGTGACATAAGACAAATGCGCCACCAGCCATTCATTGGCACTGAGGATGGCAAAATCAGGGGCCGGGTGCGGCAATACCGCGGGGTTCAGCCAGCGCTTTTCAAACACAAACGGCAGGCCATCCGCCAGATGCAGGGTTTCCAGATAGATCATCCGCAGGCCCGCCGCCAATCCAAGGCGTGACGCCACCGGCACCGGCGGCAGGGCTGTGGTTTGCTCCAACAGTCGAAAGCCGTAAGTCTGGCCGCGCGCGGCGACGTCCTGACGGATCACCGGAATATCCAGCGTGGCTTTGCGCACCGGCAGGGCCGCCACCCGCGTGCCGGATTTGCGTCGCCGCTCTAACACGCCTGCCCCGGCCAATTCGCGCAAGGCCCGGTTCACCGTGGCGCGCGCGCAGCCAAATTCGGCCGCCAGCGCCGCCTCGGTGGGGATCATCGCGCCCAAGGGCCAATCTCGCACCCGGATGCGGCGCAGCACTTCGGCGCGGATGTCTTCCCAGCCGTTTGGCATTACAACTCTGCCCGCAACCGCGAGATCACCCGGGCATAAGCGGCCACCACGGCCGCGCGCGCCACATGCCGCCCGCCGGTCACAATATGCCGCCCCGCCGACCAGACCTCGGCCACCAGACTGTCATCTGATGCGAAAATGAAAGTGTCCAGCACCGTATCGCCCGCACTTGCCGCCATATCGGGGCCAGAGCAATCAAGGGCCACCAGATCGGCCCACAGCCCGACCGCAATCGCACCTGACGCGCGCCCCACCGCGATTGCCCCGCCGGTGCAAGCGCCCTGATACAGCGCCCGCCCGGTTGATTGCGCCGGGCTTGCCAGCAGCGCGCGGCCCTTGTGCGCAAGGCGCTGCGAATATTCCAGACTGCGCAATTCCTCTGACAGGCTGATGCGCAGGTTGCTGTCCGACCCCACTCCGAACCGCCCGCCCGCGCCGACATAGCGCACGCCGTCAAAAATGCCGTCACCCAAATTCGCCTCGGTGATCGGGCACAGGCCCGCAATCGCCCCCGATGCCGCCAGCCCCTGCGTTTCATGCGGCAACATTTGGGTGGCATGGATAAGGCACCAGCGCGCCGCCAGATCGGCGTTATCCAGCAGCCACTGGACCGGGCGCGCGCCGGTATGGGCCAGAACCTCGGCCACTTCGGCGTCTTGCTCGGCGGCGTGGATATGCACGGGCGCAGCGGGTGCTAACGTGGCAGCCAGTGCAATGCCCTGTGGGCTGGCCGCGCGCAGCGAATGCGGCGCCACGCCCAGCACGCAATCGGCAGGCAAGGTGCGCACCGCACCGCGTGCGGCGTCCCACAGCCGGGCAAAGCGATCAGGATCATTGCCAAAGCGCAATTGCCCCGATGTCAGCGCCCGCCCATCACAGCCGCCGCGTTCGTAAAGCACCGGCAGATGCGTCAACCCCAGCCCGGTTTGTGCGGCCGCCGCCGCAATACGCCCCGACATTTCGGCCAGATCGTCATAAACCGCCCCACCCGGCGCGTGGTGCAGATAGTGAAACTCGGCCACCGCCGCATAGCCCGCCTCGGCCATTTCCAGCATCACCATCGCCGCAATCGTTTGCACATCGTCGGGCGTAAGGCGGTCGAGAAAGCGATACATCAGGCTGCGCCACGTCCAGAAACTGTCTTGGCCAGATCCATCCGCGCCCCGCCCGCGGGTTTCGGTCATTCCCGCCATCGCGCGCTGAAACGTATGGCTGTGCAGATTTGCCGGCGCGGGCAGCAGGCAATCGACGATCTGGCCCGTGTTCTGCCCCGTGATCTGGCCCGTGATCTGGCCCGTGGGTTTTGCGCCGCTGGTCACCGCCGCTATCCGCCCGTCGACGATCTGCACCAAGACATCCGCCGCCCAGCCCGTCGGCAGCAAAGCCGATCTTGCGTGCAAAACGGTCGTGGTGGGGGAATAGGTCATGGCGGCTCCCTTGACGGCGCTATTATGTGCAGACATAATAGTATCAAGCACAGACATAAGGCAAGCCCGATGGCGATTCTGCTTACCCACGCAACGGTGGCCACGATGGTGGATGGCTATGGGCTGCTGCCCGACGCCGCGGTGGCGGTGCGGGGGGGCAAGATTGAATGGGTGGGCGCGATGGCTGCGATCCCCGCCGCCCTTGCCGATCTGCCGCGCCATGACTGCACCCGCCGCCTGCTGACACCGGGGCTGATTGATTGCCACAGCCATGTGGTGTTTGCGGGCAACCGCGCGGCCGAGTTCGAAATGCGGCTAAACGGGGCCAGCTACGAACAGATCGCCCGCGCCGGGGGGGGCATTTTATCCACCGTCACCGCCACCCGCGCGGCATCCGAAGACGATTTGCTGGCGCAATCCCTGCCCCGCGTTGACCTGATGATCGCCACCGGGGCCACCACGATCGAGGTGAAATCGGGCTATGGCCTGACGGCAGAGTCGGAACTGACCCTGCTGCGCGCGGCGCGGCGCATTCCCGGCTTGCGGGCGGTGCGGGTGATCACCAGCCATCTGGCGGCCCATGCGGTGCCCCCCGAATATTCAGGCCGCCCCGATGCCTATATCGACGAAGTGGCGATCCCGTCGTTGCACGCCGCCCACAGCGAAGGTTTGATCGACGCGGTCGATGCGTTTTGCGAAAACATCGCGTTTTCACCGGGCCAGGTGGCGCGGTTGTTTGCGGCGGCGCGCGGTCTTGGTGTGCCGGTCAAATTGCATGCCGAACAACTGTCCGATCTGGGTGGTGCTGCATTGGCGGCGCGCCATGGCGCGATGTCTGTGGATCATCTGGAATATCTGGGGGCGGATGGCATAGCGGCCATGGCTGCGGCGGGCACGGTGGCGGTGATCTTGCCGGGGGCGTTTTACACTTTGCGCGAAACCCAAACGCCGCCAATAGCCGCCCTGCGGGCCGCAGGCGTGCCCATGGCGGTGGCGACCGATTGCAACCCCGGATCATCGCCGATGACCAGCCTGCCGCTGGCTATGAACATGGCCTGCACCTTGTTCCGCATGACCCCGCTGGAGGCGTTGCAAGGCACCACGCTGCACGCCGCCCGCGCGCTGGGGCTGACGGATTGCGGCACCATCGCCCCGGGCATGCGCGCCGATCTGTGCTTGTGGAACGCCGCCCATCCGGCAGAACTTTCCTACCTTATCGGGGCCAGCCCCCTGCAATCGCGCATGTTCGGAGGCCGCTTTGACGCCTGAAATTCTGATCCCCGCCGCCACCAGTCTGGCGCAATTGGAACGGCTTTACCGCCTTGATGTGCATGCCACGCTGCACCCGTCGGCGCGCGCGGGCATTGACGCCGCCGCCGGCATGATCGCCAAGGCCGCCCGTGGCGAGGCGGCGGTTTACGGAGTCAACACCGGTTTTGGCAAGCTGGCCAGCGTCAGGATCGCCACGCAAGACACGGAAACCTTGCAAAGAAACCTGATCTTGTCGCATTGCTGCGGGGTGGGTGATCCGATGCCGGAAAACATCGCCCGGCTGATGATGGCGCTGAAACTGCTGTCCTTGGGCCGCGGCGCATCGGGGGTGCGCTGGCAGATCGTCGCCCTGATCGAGGCGATGCTGGAACGCGGCATAACACCGGTGATCCCGGCCCAAGGCTCGGTCGGCGCGTCGGGCGATCTGGCCCCATTGGCGCATATGGCGGCAGCGATGATCGGCGAAGGGTTCGCCACCTATCAAGGGGCGGTGATGCCCGGCGCACAGGCTTTGGCCGCCGCAGGACTGTCGCCGGTGGTGCTTGGCCCCAAAGAGGGTCTGGCGTTGATCAACGGCACCCAGTTCAGCACCGCCTATGCGCTGGCGGGGCTTTTTGACGGCTGGCGCGCGGCCCAGTCGGCTTTGGTCACCTCGGCGCTGTCCACCGACGCGATCATGGGCTCCACCGCCCCTTTGCACCCCGAAATTCACGCCTTGCGCGGTCATGCAGGCCAGATCGAGGCCGCAGCCACGATGCGCGCCCTGCTGGAGGGATCGGTGATCCGCGAAAGCCACCGGATCGGCGATACCCGCGTGCAAGACCCCTATTGCATCCGCTGCCAGCCGCAAGTGACCGGGGCCGCGATGGACGTGCTGCGGATGGCGGCGCAGACGCTGCAAACCGAGGCCAATGCCGCCACCGACAATCCGTTGGTGCTGTCGGATGGCATCGTGTCGGGCGGCAACTTTCACGCCGAACCGGTGGGCTTTGCCGCCGACATGATCGCACTGGCCCTGTCCGAGATCGGCGCAATCGCCCAGCGGCGGGTGGCGTTGATGGTCGATCCGGTGCTGTCGTTCGATCTGCCTGCGTTTTTAACCCCGCGCCCCGGGCTGAATTCCGGCTATATGATCGCCGAAGTGACCACGGCGGCATTGATGTCTGAGAACAAACATCTGGCCCACGCCACGGTGACCGACAGCACGCCCACATCGGCCAACCAAGAAGATCACGTCAGCATGGCCGCGCACGGCGCGCGTCGTCTTTGGCGGATGGTGGCCAACCTGAATGTGATTTTGGGCGTCGAAGCGCTGTGCGCAGCCCAAGGGGTGGAATTTCGCGCGCCCCTGGCCACGTCGGCGCCATTGCGCGAGGTGCTGGCGCGCCTTCGCCG
Organism: Cypionkella sp.; assembly: GCA_031422555.1. GTDB lineage: Bacteria > Pseudomonadota > Alphaproteobacteria > Rhodobacterales > Rhodobacteraceae > JANNAT01. The sequence continues at coordinate 18,013 of JANPLZ010000065.1, forward strand.
CGACGTGGCCACCCTTGGCGATGACCGCTATCTGGCCCCGGACCTGACCGCCGCCGCCGATCTGATCGCCAGCGGTGCGCTGACCCATGCCGCAGGCATCCCCCTTCCCACTTTGTGAGGCCAAAATGACCCGCCACAACACCCGCGATATCTATCCCGCCACCGGCACCGCAATCACCGCGAAAAGCTGGCTGACCGAAGCGCCGCTGCGCATGCTGATGAACAATCTGCACCCCGATGTGGCCGAAAACCCGCATGAATTGGTGGTCTACGGTGGCATCGGTCGCGCCGCGCGGACGTGGGAGGATTTTGACAAGATCGTGGCCACCTTGCGCGATCTGAACGACGATGAAACTCTTTTGGTTCAATCAGGTAAACCCGTCGGCGTGTTTCGCACCCACAAGGATGCGCCGCGCGTGTTGATCGCCAACAGCAATCTGGTGCCGCATTGGGCGACATGGGATCATTTCAACGAGTTGGATAAAAAGGGTCTGGCGATGTATGGCCAGATGACCGCGGGATCATGGATTTACATCGGCACCCAAGGCATTGTGCAAGGCACCTATGAAACCTTTGCCGAAGCGGGCCGCCAACATTACGGCGGCGATCTGTCCGGGCGCTGGATTTTGACCGGCGGTTTGGGCGGTATGGGTGGGGCGCAACCCTTGGCGGCGGTGATGGCGGGGGCCTGTTGTCTGGCGGTGGAATGCGACGAGACGCGGATAGATTTTCGCATCAGAACCAGATACGTAGACGCCAAAGCTAAGACTTTGGATGAAGCGTTGGCGCTGATTGCCGACTGGACATCCAAGGGGATCGCCAAGTCGGTGGGCCTGCTGGGCAATGCCGCCGATGTGTTTCCTGAATTGTTCCGGCGCATGCAATCAGGCGGCATGCGCCCCGATATGGTTACCGATCAGACATCGGCACATGATCCGCTGAACGGTTATCTGCCGCAGGGGTGGAGCGTGGAGCAAGCCCGCGCGGCGCGGGAAAGCGATCCCAAATCGGTCGAAAATGCGGCGCGGGCGTCGATGCGCACCCATGTCACGGCCATGGTGGATTTCTGGGACGCAGGCGTGCCGACGCTGGATTACGGCAACAACATCCGTCAGGTGGCGCTGGACGAAGGCCTGGCCAACGCCTTTGCCTTTCCCGGCTTTGTGCCCGCCTATATCCGGCCGCTGTTTTGCCGTGGCATCGGCCCGTTCCGCTGGGTGGCGCTGTCGGGTGACCCCGATGATATCTACAAAACCGATGCGGCAATGAAGAAACTGTTCCCTGAAAACACGCATTTGCACAACTGGCTGGATATGGCCGCCGACCGCATTGCGTTTCAGGGGTTGCCTGCGCGCATTTGCTGGATCGGGCTGGGCGATCGGCATAAGGCGGGGTTGATGTTCAATGAAATGGTCGCAAGCGGCGAATTGAAGGCCCCCATCGTGATCGGGCGCGATCATCTGGATTCGGGGTCGGTGGCCAGCCCAAACCGCGAAACTGAGGCGATGCTGGATGGATCGGACGCGGTGTCGGACTGGCCGTTGCTGAACGCACTGCTGAACACCGCATCGGGGGCGACGTGGGTATCTTTGCACCATGGCGGTGGCGTGGGCATGGGATTTTCCCAACATTCCGGCATGGTTATCGTCGCCGACGGCACGCCGGACGCGGCGCG
>JANPLZ010000066.1:0-7294 GCA_031422555.1 Cypionkella sp.
AATCCAGCTGGCTGACCAGATCGTAGTTTTCATAGCCGCTATTTTCATAAAAATACGCCAGATTGCCTTCTTTGCAGCGCGCCCGGCGGGGCCAGGTTTTCTGGTGATACGCCGGTATCCCTTTGCGCGACGATACCATCACCCCATTCTGGGCACACCAGTCCAGCGTCGCGGCGCTTGGGTCTTCATCCGCAAGCCAGGTATCGTGTGGATAATCCTGAGCCAACATTGCGCGCAGCGTTTGTTGCAGAATTTCGAAGGGTTCCGAAGGTGTTTTCGTGACAATCATCGCGACCCTCCACTGACCGGGCACTGGATCAGGCGCGTTTGTCCGCGAGGCATGCAAAAGCACATACACAAAAAACAACTGTAAACCGTGCAGCCACAACAGCGGAATCGTCGCAAAAAGAAATTCGGCCCAGCCGACAAAATGCGCAGGTTCAAGCCACCAGACCCAGAACCATACCACGCATGCCGCCCAGATCAGGCTTAGGATCACATAGATCCAGCGCTGGCGCCTTGAAAACAGGCTTTTGATCAGGTGCGCCCGCAATGGCACATTGGCCACGTCCTTCAAGCCGGATGAGGATAAGGACATGGGCGCGTGCAAGGTCTGCCACATGGATATAGTCGCGAATGCAAGTGCCGTCAGGGGTTGGATAATCAGTGCCAAACACCTGCAACGGGGCGTGGCCCGCAGCGGCACGCAAGGCCAGCGTGATAAGATGGGTTTCAGGATCGTGATGTTCGCCCAACACACCCGCCGCCGCCGCGCCTTTCAACAGCCCGATCATGCTACCAAGGTTGTTGTCATAGTAATGCCCCGGGTCGCACATGCTTTCGCCAACATAGGCCGAGGCGGCGAAATGGATGATCCCACTGGCGTCATGCGCCCGCAAGCCCGCAGCAACCGCCGCAGCGTCCCGCACGTCGCCTTGCACCATTGGCCCAAACCGAACTGCGCGCGCGTGGCCAGTTGACAAGTTGTCAAAGACGACAGGTAAAAAACCGTTGTGATGCAAAGCCTTGCAGGCATGAGGGCCGATAAACACTGCACCTCCCGTCACAAGGATGGCAACTGGGGGTTTCACGATACCATCGCACCTTTAATGCGGTCGGATTTCAGCCGATGGGCGAACCACGCGATTGTTTTGTCCAGACCTTGATCAAGGTCTATGGTTGGTGCCCACCTTAAAAGGGCTGCCGCGCGGGCGATGTCGGGACGCCGCTGGCGTGGGTCATCCTGCGGCATGGGCAGATGGGTGACCGGCAAGTCCGATCCCAGCTTTTGCAAGACCATTTCCGCCAACGCCAGCATGGTAAATTCGCCGGGATTGCCAAGGTTCACCGGCATCTTTTCCGACAAGGCCATCAACCGCATCAAGCCTTCGATCAAATCGTCCACATAGCAAAATGATCGGGTTTGCAGCCCTGCGCCGTTAACCGTCAAAGGCTGCCCCCGCAGTGCCTGCACGATAAAATTCGACACAACGCGCCCATCATCAGGATGCATGCGCGGGCCGTCGGTGTTAAAAATCCGGGCAATCCGCGTCTCGACACCGCGATGCGCCCCATATTCCCAGAACATGGTCTCGGCAGCCCGTTTGCCTTCATCATAACACGCGCGTGGCCCGCAGGTATTGACGTTGCCACGATAGCCTTCGTGTTGCAAAGAAATCTCGGGGTCGCCGTATACTTCAGAGGTCGACGACTGAAGTATCCGCGCCCCCTTGGCCTCGGCCAAAGCCAAAAGGTTTAGCGCGCCTTCGACGCAAGTGCGAAACGTATGAATAGGGTCTTTTTGATAGCGCGGCGGAGACGCAGGGCAGGCAAGATTGTAAATCTCATCCACAGGCCCATCCACTTCGCCCAATTTGGGCCACAGCCCCAGATGTTGACAAATACGAACCAATGACAGCAATAGCGGTTCCCTTAGGGAAGAACCTGTGAAAGTTTCTTTCAACTACTGGTTGTGAAAAGGCTAGACCGCCGCGAATAGGTCGGCAATATCTATGCAAAAGGGCAGTATCTATGCAAAGGGCAGCGTTTTTTGACGCACGGACGTCGATCTTGCAAAAGTCAGGGATTAGTCAGGCGCTTGACGCGCGGATGATCAATTCAACGTCGGTCAAGGTTTGGGCCGCCGGGGCGTCGCCGTTTTCCAACCATGTCAGGATGGTCGATGCGATGGATTTGCCAAAACCTGCGATGTTGCACCGAACCGATGACAGTGCAGGATACGCCTGTGCGCATTCTTCGATATCGTCGAACCCTACCAGCCGAAAAGACGGTCCAACCGGCTGGCCACGTTCGGCAAAACCATTCAACACGCCAAGCGCCACCAGATCGTTAAAACAGATGGCGGCATCCACCTGTGGTTGGCCTTGGGCCAAAATACCTGCGGCTTCGCGGCCAAAACCGCGTGACGCGCGACCGGGCATGATGATCGGGTCTAGTCCCGCCTCGGCCAGCACGGCCAGATAGCCCGACATGCGTTCCCGCGCAACGGCGCGTCCTTCGACCCCGCCGATAAACGCAATACGGCGCGCACCGGTTGCCAGCAGATGTTCGGTCGCCATCCGGCTGCCGGTAGGATAATCAGGGGCCGCAAACGGGAAAGCGTCAGTGCGCGCATCGACTTTTCGCAGCACCTGCATCGCCGGAATTCCCGCCCGGATCAACGGCCCAAAGGTGGCGTCTTCATCACCATAGGCGGGCGAGATCACCAAAGCCGACACGCCGTGTTCGATCATCGCGGCCACAACTTGTGCTTGGACGGCGGGGTCTTCGTCGGTGTTGGCCAGCACGCATGCGTAGCCGCGTTCCGACAGGGCCATCTGAACCGAGGTGGCAAATTCGGTGAAAAACGGGTTGCGCAGATCGTTGATCACAAGGCCGATCAGCCCGGCATTGGACGACCGCATATTGGCCGCGTTGCGGTTATAGACATAGCCGATATCGACCATGGCCTGTTTTACGTCAACGCGGGTCTGGTCTTTCACCAGCGGGCTGTTCTGCAACACAAGGCTGACCGTCGATTTGGAAACGCCGGCCACGCGGGCGACGTCGATAATCGTTGGCCTTCGATTCATAGCAGGTGCCCGCCCCTATTGTTCGACCCCGTGCAGCGCAAGCAGGGTGCGCATCCGGGCGATTGCCAGATCCGGGGTGGTCAGCAGATTTGCCGCATCGGCCAGCCGGAATATCTCGGCATAGTGGCCGATATCGCGGCTGGATTGAAAGCCCGCTGGCATAATGAAATGCGATTGATGGCCGTTCAGCCACGACAAATAGGCGATGCCCGCCTTGTAAAACCGGGTTGGCGCGCGGAAAATCTCGCGGCTTAAGGGCACGGTTGGGGCCAGCAGCGTGTGGTAGGTGCCGATATCGCCCAAGGCCAGCGACTCCAGCGCTTGGGACGCGGCAGGGGCGATAGCGGCGAAAATACCCAGAAGGGCGTGGGAATAGTGGCTGCCGTCGCCCGCGATCAACGGCGCATAATTGAAATCATCGCCGGTATAAAGCCGCACCCCGGTGGGAAGGCGGGCGCGGAAGGATTCTTCATGCGCTTGGTCCAGCAGGGAGATTTTGATCCCGTCCACGCGGCCGGGGTTTTCCGCAATCAGCGACAGCACGAAATCAGATGCGGTGGCGACATCGTGGCTGCCCCAATAGCCTGCAAGCTGGGCGTCAAACATCTCGCCCAGCCAGTGCAGAATGACCGGGTCCTTCGCGCCGTCGATCAGGTGGCGGTAGACGCGGCGGTAGGTATCGGCGTCTGCCCCCATCGCCGGAAACGCGCGGCTGGCCATCAGGATCAACTGACCGCCTGCCGCCTCGATCGCCTCGGCTTGCGTTATGTAGGCAGCAAGGATGGCATCAGTGCTCGGCAGATCTGCCAGCGGAATATGATCGGTGCCGGCCCCGCATGCGACGCGGGGGCGCATTGGATGCGCGCGGGCGGCAACCATCGTGCGTTGGATCAGTTCCAGTGCCGTTGGCCAATCAACGCCCATGCCGCGTTGCGCGGTATCCATCGCTTCGGCCAGATCAAGGCCCTGATCCCACAGGGTTTGGCGAAAGCCCAAGGTGGCATCCCAATCCACTGCAGGCCGCGTATCCCACGGGTTCCGCTCGCGCAGCGGGTCGGACACCACATGTGCGGCGGCAAAGGCAGTGCGGGTCAGCGGGATTTTCGGCGCGCGCGGGGTAAGTGGGGTGCCAATCAGGTGGTAGGGTTCCAGCGTGTTGGCTTTGGTGGGCAGGGTCAGCATATCTAGCCTCATGTCGTGAAAAAGGGGTCAGATGACTGGCAGATCGAACACCAGAATACCGTCGATGCCGCCGTCAGCTGCAGCAACCAAAGCCGCGCCCAGCCGTTTGTGGTCCGGGTGGTCTTGATAGGCGGCCAACGCCGCCCAATCGGCAAAATCAGCGACAAAGCCGTGCATATAACCGCGCTCTATCTGTTCGGGGCTTTCGCTGCGGCCCGCTGTGATGGCCAGCACGCCGGGCAGTTTGGCCTTGATGGCGTGCAGGTCTGCGAAGATGGCGGTGATTGTGGCCTCGGGCACGTCAGCGCGAAACCGGATCAGGACGATATGGCGGATCATTGGCTTATCCATGAATGGCGCGGATCATGTCGGCGGCTTTTTCCGCAATCATGATGGTGGGCGCGTTGGTGTTTGACGAAACGACCGTTGGCATGATGGACGCATCCACCACACGCAGGCCAGCGATGCCGTTAAAGCGCAGGGTCGGGTCTACGACGGCGGCGGGGTCAGACCCCATGCGGCAGGTGCCGACGGGGTGGTGATCGGTTTTGGCATGGCGGCAGGCGTAGTCGATATAGTCCTGATCACTCATTACCTTTGGCCCCGGCAGGCGTTCGGCCAGAACGTAGGGTTTCAAGGCCTGCTGCCGCATGATGTCTTGCGCCAGCTTCAAACCCCGGATCGACATCTCACGATCATAAGGATCGGCCCAATAGTTGGGGTCGATCAAGGGCGCTGACAGCGGGTCGGCGCTGGCCAGCCGCACCGTGCCGCGCGACCGCGGGCGCAGATAGGCGGAATTGAGCGTTACACCGCCCTGCGGCATCGCGGCGACACCGGACTCGATGCCGGACCCCAAGCCAAGGTGAAACTGTATATCGGGCGACCGCGCGTCGGGGTCGGCATACCAAAATCCGCCGGTTTCAAACAGGCTGGACGCCACCGGGCCACGCCTTGTAAACGCGTATTGCAGAGCCGCCACCGCTTGCCACGGCAGTTTGGCATAGCGGTCATAAGTGTGCGGGCCGGTGCATTCGGCGATGACAAACAGGTCAAGGTGGTCTTGCAGGTTTGCGCCAACGCCGGGTTGGTCGAACACCACTTGGATGCCAAGGCTAGTCAGATGATCCGCCGGGCCAATGCCTGACAGTTGCAAAAGGCGCGGTGAGCCGATGGCACCCGAGGACAGGATCACTTCGGCCGCTGCTCGGATAATGCCCTGATCCGCCAGTTCCACCCCCACCGCACAGCCACTTTCCACCACGATGCGCAACACCTGAGCGCCGGTTTTCACCGTCAGATTTTTGCGCCCCCGCGTTGGATACAAAAATGCGGTAGACGTCGAAGACCGGCGATAATTGCGCTGGGTCAGTTGATAATATCCCACGCCTTCTTGCGATTCACCGGTGAAATCGCGGTTGCGCGGAATGCCAAATTCGCGGGCGGCTTCAAAATAAGCCTCACAGATCGGCAGGGGCGCGCGGGGTTGGCTGACGCCCAAAGGGCCGCCCTTGCCGTGAAATTCATTCTCGAAACTGTCATTGTGTTCAGACTTGCGAAAATATGGCAGCACGTCGGCATAGGACCACCCGGTGCAACCCATTTGCCGCCATTCGTCGTAATCCAGCGCATTGCCGCGTGTGTAAAGCTGCGCGTTGATGCTGGAGCCGCCGCCGATAACCTTTGCCTGCGTATAACGGATCACCATATTCTGCATGTGTCTTTGCGGCACGGTTTGCCAGCCCCAAGACCCGATGCCCTTGGTCATTTTCGCAAAGCCCGCAGGCACATGAAAGAACGGGTGCCAATCGCGGCCCCCCGCCTCTAGCAGCAGCACCTGCGCCGCAGGGTTTTCAGACAGCCGTGCGGCCAGAACGGCCCCGGCAGACCCGCCGCCTACAATGATGAAATCATAACCTTTTTGCATCACTCGCCCCTATAGCCTGTGGATGGACAGACCGCCATCTACCGGAATAACCGCACCATTGGCAAAGGCCATGGCCCCTTCGGCAATCGGCACGATAACCTTGCCGATGTCAGAAGGTTGCCCCCAGCGCGCCGCTGGCACAAGACCGCCCTCGATCCGGGCGGTGTATTTGTCTTTTACGCCTGCGGTCATTTCCGTCTCAATGATGCCGGGGCGCAGCTCGAAACAGCCAATGCCATGCGGGGCCATGCGCACGGCGAAAAGTTCGGCCATCATCGCAGCCCCGGCTTTGGAAATGCAGTATTCTGCCCGTTCAATTGACGCCATTTTGGCACTGACCGAAGTGACAAAGGTGATCGACCGATAATGGTCGCTTGGTGCGGCCAACATCCGCCGTGCTACGTCTTGCGCCAAAAAGAAAGCGCCGCGCAGGTTGACGTCCATCACAAAATCATAGTTTGCAGGCAGGATATCCAGCATATCCCCGCGCACCTTGGCCGGCACACCTGCGTTAGAGATATGGGTGGTAACCCTACCCATATCAGCTTCAATCGCGGTCAGCAGGGCAGGGATATGGTCGATATCCTGCAGATCATGCTGGTAATAGCGCGCGGCACTGCCCAACTGACGCAACGCAGATTCCACAGCGGGCGATTTTGCGGCCGACCGGGATGCAAGCGCCACTTGATAGCCAGCACGGGCCAAAGCCATGGCAATGCCAAGGCCGATGCCCTGTTGGCCGCCAGTTATCAGGGCGATTTTTGTCATGCGGGAACCTCTGTCTGGGTGATGTGTTGCGCTGTGCGCAGGGCAAGGGCGGCGATGGTCAGCGCCGGGTTTACCGCCGCCGAGGTGGGCAGAACCGACGCATCGACGATGTAAAGATTGGCATGATCATGGGCGCGGCAATCGGAGTTGACCACGCTTGCCGCCGGGTCTGCCCCCATGCGCGCGGTGCCACATTGGTGCGAGGGCGTGCGCCGGTCAAACGCGCGCGACAGCACAATAGGATAGCCCGCGCGGCGCAAATTCGCTTTCAGCTTTGCCACCAGCGCAAGATGCGCGGCCCAGTTTGAGCGTTTCCAATCCAGCG
>JANPLZ010000067.1:0-2280 GCA_031422555.1 Cypionkella sp.
GGGGCATGGCGATGCGGTGCCGTTTGGGCATCCTTTGAACGCAGGCCAGATGGGGCCGCGCGGCAATATCGTGGCATCCCGGCTGGTGCGCGAGGCGGATGTGATTCTGGCGCTTGGCTCAAGGATCGGCTTCAACGCCACTTTCTACAGCTATGACAACATCAACAGGGATGCGAAAATCATTCAGGTTGAATTGGACCCCACCGCGATTGGCCGCCATTTCCCGGTTGAAATCGGTATTTGGGCCGATGCGCCGACGGCGGCGCTGCAACTGGTGGCCGCACTGAAGGTGTTGCAAAACCGGCAAGTGGCGGATGATTGGACCGCAGCGTTTCAGACTGAACGCAGCGCCTATCTTGCAAAACGCGACGCTGATGCGGTGACGGACACTGCCCTGATCCAGCCCTCGGGCCTGTTCAAAACCCTGCGCGATGTGCTGCCACAGGATGCGGCGATCACCATGGATGCGGGCACGCTGTGTTTGCAGGCGACCGATGCGCTGAATTACTGGCAGGCGAAAAGCCTGTTCACGCCGCTGGATTTCGGGTTGGTTGGCTTTTCCTTTGCCTGCGGGCTGGGGGTAAAGCTGGCGCAACCCGGCCGCCCGGTGATCAGCCTGATGGGCGATGGCGGCTTTGGCATGACGGTTTCGGAACTTAGTACCGCCGTCGATTGCGGCATCAACACCGTGACCATCGTGATGAACAACAAATGCTGGGGGGCCGAGAAAGCCTATCAGCGCGATTTCTTTGGCGGTCGCTATATTGGTGCCGACATCAGCAGCCCGCCGTTTGACAAACTGGCCGAACTTTATGGCGCGGCGGGGTTTCGGGCCGACAGTCTGGCAGGCGTGGCCGAGGCGCTAAAGGCCGCGCTGGTGTGCGGCAAGCCCGCCGTCATCGACGTGGCGGTTGATCCGGCAGCACTTTATTCGTTCCGCCGCGACAGTTTCAAGCACCGTGGAGGCTGACCCGATGACCCATGCCAAAACCTATCCCAACACGGACGCGCAACGCGCAACAGGTGATTGGAATCCGACTTGGGATTTACTGCTGGAAATGGACCCCGACTATCTGGAGGCATTCTTAGGCTTTCGCGCCGTGCCACAGCGCAATGGCCCGCTGGAGCAGAAGTACAAAGAATTGATATTCATCGCCATCAACGCCGCCACTACCCATCTGCACGGGCCGGGTGTGCGCCGTCATATCCAGAATGCTTTGCGGGCTGGGGCGACACAGGCGGAAATTCTGGAAGTGATCGAGCTGACCTCGATCATGGGCATCCATTCGATGACCCTTGCCGTGCCGATCCTGAAAGAAGAGGCGGCGAAATTTAACCAACCAGAGGCCTGACAAAACCGGCCCAGCCACCCTGCTTGTCATTGCCGCCTGACGTTCTGGTGGTTTTGGCAAGATCATCAAACCAACAAACGGAGGTTCCAAAAATGCAAACGAAATTGATAGGGGCAATTGCTGCAACCCTTGCTATCACCAGCCCGGCCCTTGCCGCCGATCTGGTTGTGGGCGTGCCGAACTGGCCGTCAGTCACGGTGACCGCCAATGTCATCAAAGCGGTTGTCGAGGCGAATATGGGGATGACGGTCGAATTGCAGACCGCTACCAACCCGGTGATTTTTGAGGCGATGGACAAAGGGTCGATGCAGATTCATCCCGAGGTTTGGCTACCAAACCAGCAAGGTCTGGTCGATCAATATGCCGCCAAAGTGGAATTGAACGCCAAAGGTGCCCCTGCGGTTCAAGGCATTTGCGCCAACAAAGCCGCAGCGGCCGCGGGTTTTGTCGATATCAGCGATTTGGCCGACCCCACAAAGGCCGCCTTGCTGGACAGTGATGGCAACGGCAAGGGCGAAGTTTTTATCGGGGCTACCGGCTGGGGGTCCACCACTGTGGAACAGGCCAAGGCGCGTGGTTACGGCTATGATCAGGTTGTTGATCTGATCGAGTTGGACGAAAGCATTGCCTATGCCCAGTTGGATGTGGCGATCACGGCCGGCAAGCCTTGGGTCGGGTTTTGCTACACCCCGCACCATCTGTTCACCTTGCATCCCGAAATGGTCTTTTTGACCGAACCCGCCCATGATGCGGCAAAATGGTCGATGGTTCTACCCGAAGCCGATCCGGATTGGTTGGACAAATCAACCGTCGCGATGGCCTGGCCGCCAGCGTATATTCAGCCCGCATTCTCGGTTGGTATGAACGAAGCGGCGCCTCAGGTTGCGTCTTTGCTGCGCAATATGGACCTGTCGTCGGATGACCTTGG
>JANPLZ010000068.1:0-20559 GCA_031422555.1 Cypionkella sp.
CGCGGCGTGGTGCGGGTGTAGATGCGGCTGGCGTGTTCGTGGGCAGCGATGGCATCCAGATAGCATTCGGTCAGTTCGACCGGGTTGATCTTGCCTTCCCCGATGCCCCGGCCAAGATCGCCCACTGTCATCCAAAGCCAATTGTCTGCCATGTCATTCTCCTGCGTTCGGCGAAAGGGTAGCGGCAAGGCGGCGCATGGACAATCCCGTGTCGGGCGGCATAATTGTGCAATGACCTATGATGCAGATATTGTGATTGCGGGGGGCGGGCTGAACGGGCCCGCCTTGGCCTTGGCACTGGCGCAAGGTGGCTTTCGTGTGACGGTGATCGATGCGCGTCCGGCAATGGCGCGGGCAGATGCCGGGTTTGACGGCCGGGCCTATGCGCTGGCGATTGCGTCAAAAAGGATGCTGACGGTGTTGGGGATTTGGGCAGAGGTCGGGGAAAAGACGCAAGCCATTTTGCAGATCAAGGCCAGTGATGGGCTGGCAGGCCGGGGGCCTTCGCCGTTTTACCTGACCTTTGATCATGCTGAAATTGAAGAAGGCCCGATGGGTTTCATGCTGGAAGACCGGCATTTGTATGCTGCGTTTTTGGCGGCCATGCAGGCAGAACCACTGATTACCTTGCTGTCGGGGCAAAGTGTCATGGCACAAGAGGCCGCTGCGCAGGGGATCACGGTCACGCTGGCATCGGGCGCACAGATATCTGCCCGCGTGCTGATCGGCTGTGACGGGCGCGGGTCTGGCACGGCTACGCGCGCAGGCATCAAACGCGTTGGCTGGGGCTACGGGCAAACTGCGCTGGTGACGGCCGTGGCCCATACCCTGCCCCACAACGGCGTGGCACATCAGTTTTTCATGCCCGGCGGGCCGTTGGCGATTTTGCCGCTACATGGTGGGTATCGTTCGTCCATCGTCTGGGGCGAAACAGAGGCTGCCGCGACGGCCATTCAGGCACTGCCGGATCGGGAGTATCTGGATGCCTTGCGGCCCCGGTTTGGCGATTTTCTAGGTGAGATTTCGCTGGCGGGGGATCGGTTTACCTATCCGCTGTCACTTAGTCTGGTGCAAAGTTTCATCGCCCCCCGATTGGCCTTGGTGGGTGATGCGGCGCACGGCGTGCATCCGATTGCGGGGCAAGGCTTGAACCTTGGGCTGCGCGATGTCGCGGCCTTGGCGCAGGTGCTGATTGAGGCATCACGGCGCGGCGAAGATATCGGCGCGGCTGACGTGCTGGCGCGGTATCAACGCTGGCGGCGGTTTGATGCAACGGCACTGGCGCTGGGAATGGATGGCGTGAACCGGCTGTTTTCCAACGATAATCCGCTGCTGCGGGCCGGGCGTGATCTGGGGTTGGGCATTGTGAACGCCATCCCCGGCTTGCGCCGGACGTTCATCCGGCAGGCGGCGGGGTTGACCGGGGATTTGCCAAAACTGCTGGCCGGGCAGGCGATTTAGCGGCGCTGTGCGGTCAACGCAGTCCTCGACCAGATCGGGGACCAGATCGGGGACCACTTGCTTTGCGGGTGAGGCCCCGGATCAAGTCCGGGGCTGCGCCATCGGTGTGAACGCAAACCGCTTCAATCCAGTTGCCGCGCCTCTGACACCAGCATGATCGGGATGCCATCACGGATCGGAAAGGCAAGACCAGCGCCCCGCGATACCAGTTCCTGACGGTCGGCATCGTAGTTCAGCAGGCCTTGGGTCAACGGACACACCAAGGCTTCCAGCATGCGGCGGTCAACCACGGTTTGATCGGTCATTGCATCACTTCATCCCCGGTGCCGCCGCGCAGGGAAAATTCAAACAAGGTCACCAGCGTTTCGCGGCGGGTTTCCAAAGACGGCGCTTCCAGCAGGGCTTGCTTATCCTCAGGCTCGAACGGGCAAAGCATCGACAGGGAATTGATCAGCAATTCCGCCTCCGCCTCTTTCAGGCTGCCCCAATCGGTGGACAGCTCCATCGCTTGAAAATAGCGGCCCAACGTGGCCAGAAACGGCGCGCGGTCAAAACCCTTGTCATCTTCGCTGGCACCAAGATCACGCGCAAACGGCGCCCAATCCACGGTGCAACGGCGATAGGGCGTAAATCCAGTGATTTCTTGCAGCACCCGAAACCGCGAGATGCCCGACAGGGTGACCATATAGCGGCCATCCTCGGTTTCGGAAAAGCCGGTCAAGCGGCCAGCGCAACCGATGGAATGCAGGCGCTTTTCTTCAGACCCCGGCACTTCGCGCGGTTGCACCATACCGATCAGACGGTGCTTGGTTTTCATCGCGTCTTCCAGCATCTGCAAATAACGCGGCTCGAAAATGTGCAGTGGCAGTTTGGCGCGCGGCAGCAGCAGCGCACCTGACAGCGGAAACACTGGGATCGTATCGGGAAGGTCGATGTTTTTCATGATATCCCTAACCTAGGGCTGTTCTTCAATCAGGCAAATATCATTGACGAAAGTTTGCGCCGCCCCTTCAGAACGATCGGGTCTTGCGGTTTCAGGGCCTCGAAAATCGTGAAAAGCTGCGCTTTGGCGGCGCCATCGTTCCACTCGCGATCTTTGCGGAACAACTCCAGCAGGGCATCTACCGCTTCGTCAATCTTGCCTTCGGCATGCAGCGCCAAAGCAAGGTCATATCGGGCTTGCAGATTGTCGGGGTCGGCCTCTACCGCGCCGCGCAGCACGTCTTCTGGACCGGCACTTGCAGCCTGACGCGCCAGTTCGATCTGGGCGCGCACGGCTTCAAGGTCTTTTGATTTTGCTATCGTGGTCGGGGCCGCATCAACCAGCGCCTGCGCCTGATCCATTTCGCCCATCGCCAGATGCGCACGGGCAAGGCCACCGTAAGCGGCCGCATTGTCAGGCTCTTCGCCAAGGATTGCGGCAAAGGTTTCGGCGGCATCAACAGCTGCACCGTCATCAAGCATCGCCTCGGCGGCTTCCAGCGCTTCGCCTAAGCCGCCATCCCCTGCGAGAGCGGCGACACGGTCGATGAAGGCCTTAATTTCCGATCCTGGCACGGCGCCCTGAAAGCCATCAACGGGTTGCCCTTTCCAGAAGGCATACACCATCGGAATGGATTGGATGCGCAACTGCCCGGCGATGCGCTGGTTCTGATCGACGTCGATCTTGACCATGCGCACTTTGCCGTTAGCACCTTTGACTCCCGCCTCCAGTGCCGGGCCAAGGGTTTTGCACGGCCCGCACCACGGCGCCCAGAAATCGACGATCACGGGAACGGTCTGGCTCATCTCGATCACGTCAGCCATGAAACTGGCCTCGGTGCCATCCTTGATCAAATCGCCCAATGGCACCGCCGCGTTTGCAGCAGAGTTTTCACCAAAACCGATCATCGCAACCCTCATCTGGTTCACTTTGCCCTTTATATGAGGGGTGGCCGCGAAAAGTCCAAGAGGCAAGGCTGCTACTGCCTTTCATCTTGGTCCAAATATCCCCGCCGGAGGCTTCAATCTGCGCCGCGCAGTCCAGAGATCAGATCAAAGTGCTGATTGTGGCAGGCAGCTTGCCAATCCGGCGGGCAACACAAGGCGCGCGCCGGATGCATATAGGTCCGCCACCAGATCCGGCCCGCCGCGCAGGGTTACACTGTGGGGGCCAATGGCGGTTATCGCAGCACCTTTGGGCAGGCCTGCCAGCAGGGCCGCATTCGGCCACAGCACCAAAGCCTGCGGTGCATCGCCTGAGAACCGCATTACGGCTGCCAGAATAGCGATCCACGCGGTGGCCACCACGGGCATGGCCAGCAAGATACGGCGGGCGTCAATAGTCATGGATATGTTCGATCTGTGCGCTGTTGCCATTCTGGCGCAAGGCATCTGCAAGGCCCGACACCTTGACCAGCATCAAATGACGATAGCCGGGGTTGCCTTGCCGCGCAAAGCGGTGCAACGCGCCCAGATCAACGGATGCGTCAGTGATTGCGGTGTAAAGAATGTCGTCATTGCCGGCGATTTCCACAAAATTGGCCCCCTGCCCCGCCAGTTGTCGGGCCAGATCGGTGAATGCGCGGTAGCGCGGGGTTTCGATCTCTACCCCCTCTGGCCGCTCGGCAATCACTTTGATGCCCGTGATTTGGGCCAGTGCAGCCGGATCGATGTCTTTGACAAGCACCCGCATGGTCAGCGCGTCTGCGCCAACGCCCGCAACAGCGGCCTCGATCAGCCTCGCGTAAGCGGCCTTGGCGCGGAATTCCAGACCAAGCGCGAAGCGGCGTTCAATATCGCGCGGGGCGCTGGTGGCGGCGGCACCCAGTGAGGTGGCATCTGCGGTAAAATCCCATTTGTACCACGGCACTTGTTGCAGAAAGGTGGCGTAATCTCCGGCTTGGGTGGCCGACAGATCATCGAGCGATGCGTGGGTTTCGCCGCGGATCAGGGTTGCGATGCGACCCACAGTTTCCTCATACGCAGCCTTCAGCAGCAGTTCGGCAGAAAAACTGGCCCCGATGGTATAAACCATCTGCTTGGTTTCCCACGGCACGCCACCATGCGACGCGGCGGTTTGCGACAGCGCACAAAGCGAGGTCCAGAATCCGGTGATCGACGAAAGATAAGCAAAATCATGCGGATCTGCGTTGGCGATCACTTCTGCATAATCATCATAGGCATGCACGATATGCCATTCGGGATAGGTCAGCAGGGTGCGGGATTCGGGGCGGCGGTCGGCCTCGGGTAAGATCGGGGCATAAGTGTCTGTGGTTGGTGTGCCGCGACAGGCGGTTTCGACGTAAACAATCGGCGCCATCAAACCAATGACGGCAATCAGCGCCAGCATGATCAGGCGCCGGGTCCAGCGCAAAAGCCACCTCATGGCCGTGTTCCTGCAAACAGCGCAAAGCCACCAAGGACAATGTGCGGCGTGTTGGCAAGGATTTTGAAGCCGAACGGAAGATCCAGCACGCCATTGGTGAAAATGCCCAGATCAAGGTAGCCCGATCCGACCGCCAGCCCCATCGCGCCATCCGCCAGATACAATGCGCCAAACAGCGTGAGGAAAAGTTTGGCGGCGCGCTTGGATGTTAATGCCGCGCCCAGCGCCCACAGGGCCGACCCCAGATGCAGTGCGTCATCAAAGATATCCAGCGCGAAGATGCCAAAGGCCCGGCCCTGATCATCGGTCAGGCCGGGAATGTAGTTCAGCGCCGCAACAAGCGTCAGCACGAAGAAATAGCCCAGCGCGATTTTTTGATGTCCGCTCATGTTGCCCTCATAGTGTTGCAAGATACCGATCCCAAAGCGCATTCCTGAACCGCAAATCCGGGTCTATTTGCCGCTTCAGCGCCGCCAGTTCCGCAGCGCGCGGATAACAGCGCTGAAACTGCGCCGTGGTGGCGTGCAGGCGGTAGGGCAGGTAATAACTGCCGCCCATGGCCAGCACCGCCTCGATCAGGTTTTGCGTCATCCAGGCCATATCCACTTCGGCGCGGGCGGTCATTTCCTGACTGAACAGCAGGACGGACGCGATGCGCGGGCCATCCGGGGCATAGGACAGCAGGCTTGTGCTGTCTTGTTCGACCCAACGCAGGGTGATGTTCAGCAGATCCTGATACGACCCCGGAATGATATCGCGACAGGCCGCCACGAAATCATTGAAGCGGTCGGGAGCGACGAAATATTCGTGCAAAATATCCGTCCGGGTCGGATCATGGTCATCCAGTGTGATGACGGGTTCGTTGAAAAGACTGTTGCGCGTGGCAGGGCCTGTCATCTTTGCCCAAAGACCCGTCTCGATACCCCAACGCCGGCGCTTGACCCAATCATTGCCGACCTGCGCGCGAAACACCGGACGCGACAGTTTGGACAGGACGCCTGATCCGCTGGCAGGCGGCACATCGCCATCGACGGGGCGAAAGCTGATCATCACGGCATCCTGAAAAAAGCCGTCCCGATCAACATTCAGGCGCCCGTAGGCCATTGGCACCTCTTTCACGACCGGGGTGAAGGCGGCGGCAAAATTGGCCACTGGCATGGTCTGAAATGTGGGTTCCAAAAGCTGGTTGGGGGCATGTTCCACCTCCATCTCGGTGATCATTCCGATCAGGCCGTAGCCGCCCATGGCGGCCGCAAACAGGTTTGTGTTTTCTGTGCGGGATGCAGTGATCAGACTGCCATCGGCCAGCATCATCTGCAAAGACCGCACAGTTGCCCCCATCGGGCCATGTGCTGTGGCCCAGCCATGGGCATTGACGCTGAAGGTGGAAGCGACGGCAAAATCATTGTTGGATTGCATGACCTTGGGGGCAAGGCCCAAAGGATCAAGGGCGCTTATAACTTGGCTCCAGCGGGTGCCGGCCTGCACTTTGTAGGTGTCGGACCCAGTTTCAACCGACACAAACGGGCTGTCATAGGTGATCGCATGGCCGTCACGCGGAATTGCCTGACCGCCCATCGAATGGCGCGCTGCCCCGATGCTAACCGCGCGCCCTTCGGTTTTGGCGGCGGCAAGTTCGGCGCGCAGAGCAGCGATAAAGCTATCGCCAAGCGGTTCCTTGATCACGGCATGACGGAAAATCGGGGTTTCGCTCAGCAGGCTTGCATCGTTGAGAAGGGCGTCGCCTGATTGCGGAACAATTACGCCAGCGCCCGTCAGCGACGGGTTTTGCGGCCCTAAAACCCTCGCGGCGTAAGCCCCGATCGCCGCCCCCGCCCCCAACAATGCCGCCCGTCGCGCAAATGCCATACACAAGTCTCCGTGCCATATTGACCTACCGCTACGGTGCAATGTTTGGTCTGCGCCAGGCAGTCAGGAATACCCTATCTGGCAACATACTGACGCTGCGTCATAAATCAAATGTTGCGAACACCGGCACGTGATCTGATGGTTGTTCCCAGCCACGTGTTGGGCGCAGGATGCGGCTGCTGTGGGCGGCATTCGCAATATCTGGCGTGGCCCAGATATGATCCAACCTGCGGCCTTTATCGGCAGTGTCCCAATCGGCGGAACGGTAAGACCACCAGCTATACAGGGGCCCACTGGGAATATCTTGCCGGGTGATATCGACCCAAGCGCCAGCGTCCATCAGCGTGTTGAAATGATCCACCTCGATGGGCGTGTGGCTGACGATTTTCAGCAGTTGCTTGTGGCTCCAGACGTCATCTTCGCGGGGGGCTATGTTCAAATCGCCCACCAAAATGGACCGATCCGGTTTTTCCCAGCGACACCAATCGCGCATGTCTGTCAGGAAATCGAGCTTTTGGCCGAACTTTTCGTTCTGTGTCCGATCCGGAATGTCGCCGCCAGCGGGGACATAGCAGTTGTGAATGGTGATACCGTTTTCCAGACGTGCCGAGACGTGCCGTGCATGGCCCATCTGAGCGAAATCGCGGTCGCCTGCATCCATCAGTGGCAGCTTTGATAGGATGGCCACGCCGTTATAGCCCTTTTGCCCGCGTGCAACCATGTAGCGGTAGCCAAGGGCCTGAAACTGCGCGAGGGGGATGTTTTCAACCGGGCTTTTGCATTCTTGCAGGCACAGAATATCGGGTGCCTCATCCGCCAAAAGGCGGGCAACCAGACCCTCTCGCAGCCGAACCGAATTGATGTTCCAGGTGGCAAGGGTGAAGGGCATGGCAGGACTTTCTGTGATGGGCTAATTTCACAGGACTATGGCGCAAATGGTCTGAAACGAAAAGCTGCTGCACATATTTAAGGACTAGTAGTTTGAATTTTCAACGAGCGGGAAGGAGGAGCATCCGCAAAAATGCCGAAATCTTAAATCAATTGCGTTACATAAGTTGATTAACTGGCGGAAAATTCTTTATGTTTATCCGGTTTGTCCGCCCAAATTGTCTTAAGGGCACACTCGCCCGAGAGGGCTTCTTTTGTGCCGCCTATGAACTTCGGCATGATCCGCTGCTTGATGCGGCCTCGAAGGCGCACCTTGAGGAACTGCTCGCGTGGTTTCGGGTTAATCTCAAAATACCCAAGCGATTCAGCAAGTCAAAGTCCAAAGGGCACTGTCGCCGAGAGTTTACGGCAGGCTTGAGCTGGTTTCGCGATGATGCAACCCGGATGGTTGAAAAAGCATTTGAAATGGTCGCACTTCTCGGCGAACACGGCTATCCGATTGAAGTGATCCATACTGATCGCGTGGGCTACATTACTTATGAGGATGCCGAGCAAGTGGTAGCCGAGCCGTTCGGTGACACGCCTATTTAGTATTCGGCTTGAGGTCTGGAGTTGTCAGCTTAGGGCCCTGACGCAAAAACGCAAACCGACCCGCTCCCCGGAATCGCGGCCATATCGCCAAAAAAAGACCCGGCAAGTCGCCGGGCCAAGTCCAACAGGGAGGTCTCTTTCGTATAGCACAACCCACAGATGTTGGGGATTCGTTTTGCGTTTGCGCAAACATTGGGCAAAAACGTTGCGCGCGCACCACAGTTTTGGCAGTCGCTTAATGGCAGACAAAAAAAGGCCGGGCACACGGCCCGGCCAGGTCCAACAGGGAGGGTGCCGTGTCATAACCCCGACACGGGCAAGGGGAACTTTTTGCAACCTTGTCTGCCGCATGACCTGTGTATCGCCGATCAATTCGGCAACAGTATGGCGCGGTCGGTACCTTTTCGCGCATTTTATCCGAAAACCGCGCGACAGTTTTCGGAATACGCTCAGGCGACCAATCTGTAGCCGCCGCTTTCGGTGACCAACAACCGCGCGTTCGACGGATCGGGCTCGATCTTTTGACGCAGGCGGTAAATGTGGGTTTCCAGTGTGTGGGTGGTGACACCGGCGTTATAGCCCCAGACCTCGTGCAGCAGCACATCGCGGGCGACCACGCCTTGGGTAGCGCGGTAGAGGTATTTGAGAATGTTGGTCTCTTTTTCCGTCAGGCGGATTTTCTTTTCCTTCTCGTCCACCAGCATTTTCTGGGCGGGCTTGAACGTATAGGGGCCAAGCTGGAAGATCGCATCTTCGGATTGTTCATGCTGACGCAGTTGCGCGCGGATACGGGCCAGCAGGACCGGAAACTTGAACGGTTTGGTGACGTAGTCATTGGCCCCGGCATCAAGACCCAGAATGGTATCAGAATCGGTATCATGCCCGGTCAGCATCAGGATCGGCGATTTGACGCCCTGTTTGCGCATCCGGCGGCACAATTCGCGGCCATCGGTATCGGGCAAGCCGACATCAAGAATGATCAGGTCGAAATGACCCGCCTTGGCCTTTTCCATGCCTTCAGCGCCATTGCGGCCCTCGAACACATCAAAGTCTTCGGTCATGACCAGCTGTTCGCTTAGCGCTTCACGCAGATCATCGTCGTCATCAACCAGTAGGATTTTGCGCAGGGATGCCATGGTAATCTCCGTTTTCGGTGATCATGACATGAGTGCCGCGCACGTGTTCGACAAGATATGTGACCAAACGCTCACGCGGACGTGTCGGTGGGCGGGGATATGTTTCAATTCGGCACAAGTTTGCCTAGACAGGTGGCTAAGGAGAGCACGCAGATGACATTGGCGCCAAGCATCGTTGAACGCATTGCCCGTGCGCGGGGGGATTTGCGCATGGGGGTGCCGGTTGTTCTGGTGGGCGCAGGTCAGGCCGCATTGGTGGTGGCGGTTGAGGCGTTGTCGCCAGCACGGCTGGCGGAATTGCGCGCGGTCGGGGTGCCGGAACTGTCAATCACGGCGCGGCGGGCGGAGACGCTGAAGGCGCGGGCGTATGACGGTGACCTGGCCCGCATCGCGGTGCCGGGTAGTGCCGATTTGGGCTGGCTGCGATCTGTGTCCGACCCGGCCGATGATCTGCGCAGTCCGATGAAGGGGCCGTTTCAATCTTTGCGTGACGGCGCGGCGGATTTGCACCGCGCGGCGATTTCGCTGGCAAAATCGGCGCATCTGTTGCCTGCGGTTCTGCTGGTGCCTGTGCCGAATGGTTTGGGGATCGCGGCCGAACATGGGTTGACCCTCATCCCGCTGGCGGATGCGGGGCCGGAACTGATGCGCCTGTCGCCCTTGCATCCGGTTGTGTCGGCCCGGCTGCCGATGGCGGCGTCTGATGCAGGCCGGGTGCATATTTTCCGACCAGAAGATGGCGCGGAAGATCACTATGCCATTGAAATCGGGCGGCCTGATCGCCAGAAACCCGTGCTGGCGCGGCTGCATTCGGCATGTTTTACCGGCGATGTGCTGGGCAGCTTGAAATGCGACTGTGGCCCGCAACTTCGCGCCGCCATAGCGCAGATGGGCGCAGAGGGTGCGGGGGTGCTGCTGTATCTGAACCAAGAAGGACGCGGGATCGGGCTTGCCAACAAAATGCGGGCCTATTCGTTGCAGGATCAGGGATTTGATACGGTGGAAGCGAACCATCGGCTTGGCTTTGAGGATGATGAACGGGATTTCAGGATCGGTGCCGATATTTTGCGAAAGATGGGGTTTTCATCGGTGCGGCTGATGACAAACAATCCCAAAAAGCTGGTGATGATGGAAAGCTGCGGATTGGCTGTGGTGGAACGGGTGCCGCTGCATGTGGGCCAAACGGCGCAGAACGCGGATTATCTGGCCACCAAGGCCGCCAAATCGGGGCATCTTTTGTGAAACCTTGGGATATTGTCGTCGGTCGCTGGGGCGCGCGGTTCATGGGGCGGCGGTTTGCCTGTTCGGTGGGGCGCGGTGGGATCCTGTCGCAGGCACAAAAGCGCGAGGGTGATGGCGGCACGCCCAGTGGCACTCACAAAATTGTCGGGTTGCTTTACCGCCCCGACCGGATCGCAAAATCGGCATTGCCCGATTGGGCGGTGCCGATTGGCTTGGGCGATTTCTGGTCCGAAGACCCGGACGACCCGGACTATAACCATATGGTGCGCACGCCGCACCGGTTTGGCCACGAATGCCTGCGGCGTGCCGACCCGCTTTATGATTTGATCCTGATTACCAACTGGAATTGGCCCTTTGCCATTCCGGGCAAAGGGTCTGCGATTTTCATCCATGCCTGGCGCAAACGGGGCCATCCGACGGCGGGCTGCGTCGGATTTGCGCCGGACGATCTATTGTGGATTTCAAACCGTATTCGCCATTCTACCCGGTTGATCATCGGCACTTAAACCCTCTTTCCAAACCGCTTTGGAAACCGTAATCTTGCCCCTGATCGGGAGGATGCCATGGCCAAAACGCCGCTGCGCGCGGATGATGCGATATTCGATTTGCGGCTGACCCGGTCGGCCCCTGACCTGTGGCCGATGCTGGAGGCGCTTTATGGGCAGCGGCCAGAGTATGCGGCGTTCAAGGTTTCGCTGACCCAAGCCATGCAGGATGCATGGTCCGCGCGGCCTGCCGATCTGAAGCTGCTTGATCTGAAGCGTGATCTTGAACCGGATTGGTTCCTGCGGTCCGATATGGCGGGCTATGTGTTCTATATAGACCGGTTTGCCGGCACCCTGCGTGGGGTGCTCGACAAGCTGGATTACTTGGCTGACCTTGGCATTACCTATGTGCATTTTATGCCCTGCCTGAAACCACGGCCCGGCGACAGTGACGGCGGTTATTCGGTGATGGATTACGCTGCCATCAACCCGGCTTACGGCACAATGGCGGATTTTGAACATGTGGCGGGGGAATTGCGCAAGCGCGGCATCAGCCTGTGCATTGATCTGGTGCTGAACCACACCGCCAAAGAACATGATTGGGCGCGGCGGGCCGCGGCGGGCGAGGCCAGGTATCAGGATTATTACCTGATGTTCGACAGCCCGGCGACGCCCTTGGCCTATGAGGCCACGCTGGTCGAAGTGTTCCCCGACAACGCGCCGGGCAATTTCACCCATTATCCCGACATCGGAAAATGGGTATGGACCACCTTTAACGAACACCAATGGGATCTGAACTGGGCCAACCCGCAGGTGTTTTTGGAAATCACCAAAACCATGTTGCATCTGGCCAACACCGGCGTCGATGTGCTGCGTCTGGATGCGGTGGCCTTCATGTGGAAACGGTTGGGCACGCGCTGTCAGTCGGAACCCGAAGTGCATATGCTGTTGCAAGCCCTGCGCGCCTGTTCGCGCATCGCCGCCCCTGCCGTTATTCATCTGGAAGAGGCCATCGTCAGCCCACAAGAAATGCTGCCCTATCTGGGGCGCGGCAGGCATGACGGGCGCGAAGGCAATCTGGCCTATCACAATTCGCTTATGGTGCAGTTCTGGGGCGCGCTGGCCACCCGCGACACCCGGATGATGACGCATGTGTTGGCCACGCATTTCCCCGATCGTCTGACCAACGCGACCTATGCCACCTATATCCGCTGCCACGACGATATCGGCTGGGCGATCACCGATGAAGACGCCGCCGCATTGGGGGCAAATGGCGCGGCGCATCGCCGCTATCTGGCCAACTTTTACGAAGGCGGCTTTCCCGGCAGCTTTGCCAAGGGGGTGCCGTTTCAGGTGAATGAGGCCACCGGCGACAAACGTGTTTCCGGCAGTTTTGCCTCGCTTGCCGGTCTTGAAAAGGCGGAAACGGCCCAAGACCGCGATGCCGCCGTGCAGCGCATTTTGCTGGGGCACGCCCTGATCTGCTGCTTTGGTGGTATCCCGTTGATTTATATGGGCGATGAGTTGGCGCTGCTGAACGATTACAGCTATCTTGACGACCCTGCCCATGCGCATGACAGCCGCTGGGTGCACCGGCCCATGATGGATTGGGCGCAAGCTGAAACCCAGCATTCGGCCACAACTGCGGCAGCGCAGACCTATCAGGGCGTGCAGCATATCCTGCGCCGCCGCCGCGATACCCCGGGGCTGCACGCGGCCCACCCGACAAAGGTTCTGACCACACCCGCCCTGTCAGTGTTTGCCGTGCAACGCCAAGCGCCAACGGGTGCGGTTTTGTGCCTGTTCAACTTTGCCGATACTTGGGTCAACCTGCCCGGCCAATGGCTGCGCGAGACCGGCGTCAGCCTGTGGCATGATGCCCTGTCAGATCAGACCGTTACCTTGCACAACGATCATCTGGCGTTGCCACCCTATGCGCGGCTGTGGCTGACCTAAGGTTTTCATTTTGGCCTACATACTTAGCTTTGCTCAGGTATAATCACGGGCCCCAAATATCGCCGAGCCTACGCGCACGTGGCTTGCCCCATGTTCGATGGCAGCTTCGAAATCCCCGCTCATCCCCATTGACAGGCCTGCCAAACCGTTGTGCGCCGCCATGGTGGCAAGACCGCTAAAATGCGGGGCGGGCGGCTGATCTTCGGGCGGGATGCACATCAATCCGGCCAACGGCAAATCCATCGCCCGGCACGTGGCGATGAATCCATCCAGATCGGCCGGTAATACCCCGGCCTTTTGCGGTTCGGACCCGGTGTTTACTTGAACGAACAAAGACGGACACGCACCGTTGGCCTGCGCCAGTTTCGCCAGCTTTTCGGCCAAAGACGGGCGATCAACCGTGTGGATGGCGTCAAACAAATCCATCGCCAGCTTGGCCTTGTTGGTTTGCAGCGGGCCGATCATATGCAGGTGAATGCCGGGATATTCCGCGCGAAACCCGGGCCATTTCGCAGCCGCTTCCTGCACATAATTTTCGCCAAATACCCGGTGGCCTGCGGCCAGAACGCTGCGCACCCGCGCGTCCGGCTGAACTTTGGAAACCGCGATCAACTGCACGGATCCCGGGCTGCGGCCATGGGCGATTTCGGCGGCACGAATACGGGCGGTGATTTCGGACAATGACATGCGGCTCTCCTGTTGCCGCATTTGCCCACAGCGCCCGCAAAAAGAAAAGAGCGGACCCGAAGGCCCGCTCTGATCAAAGTAATGATCGGTTAGATCAGAACGACATCTTCACGCCAAGGTCAGCAACAGTGGTGCCACCGACGGAGCCGATACCACCAACAACCGAAGCGCCGCCGCCGAGGTCGTATGCTGCACCAATGCCGTAGTTTGCTTCAACTGCATTGTCATCTGCGTAGAAAGCAGTGACGGTTGCGCCGCTGATCGCATAGTCAACCGACAGTGCGTATGCGGTGCCAGCAGCCTTGTCAGCAATCTTTGCCTTCACGGTTGCGCCCGAGAAAGTCGCCGAACCCAGCAACGACACTACGTTACCAGCCGACGAATCTTCGTAGCCCAAAGCAACACTGTATGCGTCGGTCGAATACTTGACCGCTGCCGACATGTAGTTGGTTGCGTTGCCGACTTGGCCTGTGCCGATACCGAAAGTGATCGCGCCGGCCGAATATTCATACATCACGCCGGTTGCGGTGTTGCCACCCAGGAAACCGACGTCTGCAGCGCCGTCAAGTGCGCCTGGGCCGTAGCCGATGCCCGAAACCTGACCAACGAGCGAGTCTGGAGCGTTGCCGGTATCACCCATGGTGATTTTGCCGAATGCGCCCGACAGATATACGGTCGAATCGCCATTGGTTTCGCCGGTCGAAGCGCCGCCGTTACCACCGATTTGATCAGCACGAACCGACGCGCCGAATGTCAGGCCGCCATCGGTTTCACCGGACATGGTGAACACGACGCGAACGCGCGACGAGAATTGCATTTGGTTCAGTGCGGCGTCGTTGTAGGTTACGCCCATACGAGCCGAACCCGACACAGCAACTTCAGCAGCGGCATAGCCGGTTGTTGCTGCGATCAGTGTGGTAGCAAGAAGAATCTTTTTCATAGTTTCCCTCGTTGTATCAAAGGTGGTGCCCAAGTCAGGGAACTCCGACTTGGGTATACCGTTGTTTCTCTCTTTGGGCTGGCCATTGCAACGTCATCCGGCCCCGGCGGGGGAAAGACGCCGTCGATGGTGCAGTCTTGCCACAGGTGTTCTGGCGGGATTTTGGCGCAGAACTGCGGCAACCGCGTGGCCAAACCTGTCTGTTAAAGTGGCAATGGGCCAAGGGGTGAAAAGCCTTGGCAGTCTTGGGTGGGTCAGTTAGACAGGCAAAAACCTTGATCGGGGGACCGGATGCAGCTTTACCGCCTGTATAGTTCTGTAACAGCCATGGGGCTTGCCCTGACACTGACAGCCTGCGGCGGTGGAATATCCAGCGGTGACAGTGGGTTATTCGGTCGCAACCGCAACGCAATCCCAACATCCACCCAAGTTGAAGGCCGCGCCGCCACCGATGCGCAAGCCGCCGCTTTGGCGCGCGCCAAGGGTGAGGAGTCGAATGCCTCCACCATCTGGGATCTTTTTGGCAATAACAAAAGCCCGAACGCCAATGTGGAAGTGAACAAATACCTTTGGGCGGCGTCGCTGGATGTGCTGAATTTCCTGCCGATAGAATCGGTTGATCCGTTTACCGGCGTGATCGTGACCGGCTATGGCACGCCGCCCGGCGGTGGCCGGGCGTATCGCGCAACGATTCTGGTGCAAGACCCGGCGCTGGATGCCCGCTCGCTTAAAATCGCCATGCAGGGTCGGGGCGGCGGGGCCGTGGCCCCCGAAACCATCCGCGCAATTGAAGATGCCATAATGACCCGCGCGCGGCAGTTGCGTATTCAGGACAGCAAACTTTAGCACGCATCTCTGGCCTTGATCTGCGTGGCGGTGTAGTTGCGCCATAACTGCAGAAAAAGGCCGCCCGATGTCACGTTATGAACCGCACGCAATCGAACCCAAATGGCAGGCTGTCTGGGACGCTGATCAAACGTTTACCGCCGTGCGCGACCCTGCCCGCCCCAAGTATTATGTGTTGGAAATGTTCCCCTATCCGTCGGGGCGCATCCATATGGGGCATGTGCGCAACTATACGATGGGCGATGTGGTGGCGCGGTATAAGGCGGCACAGGGGTTTTCGGTATTGCACCCGATGGGGTGGGATGCGTTCGGTATGCCAGCCGAAAACGCCGCGATGGAACGCGGTGGTCATCCGAAAGAATGGACCTATTCCAACATCGCCGACATGCGCGCGCAGATGAAACCCTTGGGCCTGTCGATTGACTGGTCGCGCGAGTTTGCCACCTGTGACCCGGAATACTATGGCCAGCAGCAATCCATGTTCATCGACATGATGGCGGCCGGGTTGGTCTACCGCAAAGCCGCCGTGGTCAACTGGGATCCGGTCGATATGACCGTGCTGGCCAATGAACAGGTGATTGACGGTAAGGGCTGGCGTTCCAATGCGCCCGTTGAACGGCGCGAGTTGACGCAATGGTTCTTCAAGATCAGTGATTATTCGGCGGAATTGCTGGCGGCCTTGGACGGGTTGACCAATTGGCCGGAAAAAGTGCGGCTGATGCAGGCCAATTGGATCGGCAAATCGCGGGGCCTGCAATTTGCCTTCGCCACCAGCGGTGCGCCTGCCGGGTTTGACCAACTGGAGGTTTACACCACCCGCCCCGACACGTTGCTGGGCGCAAGTTTCGCAGCGATCAGCCCGGATCATCCGCTGGCAAAACATCTGGAACGGCACGATCCTGCGGTTGCTGCGTTCGTGGCAGACTGCCGACGCGGTGGCACCACCGAAGAAGCGATGGAAAAGGCGGAAAAACGCGGGTTTGATACTGGCATCCGTGTGCTGCACCCGTTGGACGCGACGGTCGCATTGCCGGTCTACATCGCCAACTTTGTGCTGATGGACTATGGCACAGGCGCGATTTTCGGCTGCCCGGCGCATGATCAAAGGGATTTCGACTTTGCCACGAAATATGGCTTGGCGATCCCGGCGGTATTTGTCGCGGACGGGGGCGACGATGTGCCCCTGACCGAAGCCTTCGTTCCAATGAAGTCCGAACGTGTCCGCTATATCCGCAACTTTGCGGGCGCAGACATACAGACCGGCGACGCCGCCGTTACCGCCGCCATTGCGCATTGCGAATCCCGGGGCATCGGTCGCGGTGTCATCAACTACCGGCTGCGCGACTGGGGGATCAGCCGTCAACGCTATTGGGGCTGTCCTATTCCGGTGATCCATTGCGACACTTGTGGCGTGGTGCCCGAGGCCCGCGAAAACCTGCCGGTGCGCCTGCCCGATGACGTGACTTTTGATATTCCCGGCAATCCGCTGGACCGGCACCCAACGTGGCGGCAGTGCAAATGCCCGAACTGCGGCGCGGATGCGCGGCGCGAAACCGACACGATGGATACTTTCGTCGATTCGTCGTGGTATTATGCCCGTTTTACTGCTCCGCATTCGCAAACGCCCACCAATGCCGAAGACGCCGCCTATTGGATGAACGTCGATCAATACATCGGCGGTGTGGAGCACGCGATTTTGCATCTGCTGTACAGTCGCTTTTTCGCCCGCGCCATGCACGCCACGGGGCATCTGCCCGCCGCCGCGATCGAGCCGTTTAACGCCCTGTTCACCCAAGGCATGGTGACGCATGAAACCTATTCCACACCGCATCCTGATGCGGCAGACCGTCCGGTCTGGCGCGCACCTGACGAAGTGATCCGCACGGCAACCGGGGCCAGTTTGGTGGACGGCACGCCCGTCACCGTTGGCCCCATTATCAAAATGTCGAAATCGAAGAAAAACGTCGTTGATCCGATGAATATCATCGCGGCCTTCGGCGCAGACACCGCGCGCTGGTTCGTGATGTCTGACTCTCCGCCCGAACGCGATGTCGAATGGACTGCATCGGGGGCCGAGGCGACGCATAAACATCTGTCCCGCGTTTGGACGCTGTGCGACCGTATCGGGTCGATGCCTGAGGGTCATCAGGGGACCGGCGACGCCGATCTGGCCCGCGCAACCGCCCGCGCCGTGCATGAGGTGACGCAGGGCATCGAAGGGTTTGCCTTCAACAAGGCCATCGCAAAACTTTACGAATTCACCAACACCCTAAGCAAAGCGAATGCCTCGACCGGCGCGATGAAACAGGCCATCCGCACCTTGGCGCAACTGATGCAGCCGATGACGCCGCATATCGCCGAATCGATTTGGGCCTATCAGGGCGGCGCCGGTCTGTGCGCCAAAGCGCCTTGGCCGGTCGCTGACCCGGCCCTGTTGATCGCCGACACCGTGACCCTTCCGATCCAGATCAACGGCAAACGCCGGGCGGAAATCAGCGTGCCAGCGGATATGCCCGCATCACAGATTGAAAAGCTGGCACTGGCCGATCAAGATGTGATCAAGTTTCTGGCAGGTGCGCCTGTCAAGAAAATCATCGTGGTTCCGGGACGCATCATCAATGTCGTTATTTAACCGTCGTGCCATTTTGCTGTTGCCTTTGGCCGTTGCCGCTTGTGGGTTTACGCCTGCCTATGGCCCCGGCGGCGCAGCAATTGGCCTGACGGGAACGATTCGTGCTGCAGACCCCACTGATAAAAATTCCTTCGACTTGGTGGCACGTCTGGACCAACGTCTTGGCCGCCCTAACGCGGATCGCTATGACCTGACCTACAGCATCACCACGCAGGCCGTTGGCGTCGGCATTACCCCCGACAATGCCATCACCCGGTATAACCTGAAAGGCGCTGTCGACTGGACGTTGACAGACCGTGGCACAGGCGCGCGTCTGACGGGCGGCAAAGTGGAAAGTTTCACCAGCTATTCCGCCACCGGATCAACGGTTGCCGGGTTGGCGGCAGAAGAAGACGCCGCCCTGCGGTTGATGCATATTCTGGCAGATCAGATCGTCACCCGGTTGATCGCCAGCGCGGACGCTTGGTTGAAATGACCACGCGGGTCTTGCAATGAAACTGACAGGCGCAGATGCCAACCGGTTTCTTGCCAAGCCTGACCCCAGCCGCGCGGGACTGCTGATCTTTGGGGCCGACCCGATGCGCGTTGCCCTTAAACGCCAAGAGGCAATTTTGGCGCTGATCGGTGCAACGGGCGAATCTGAAATGCGCCTGACCCGGATTCAGGCGGCAGAGTTGCGCAAAGATCCGGCATTATTGGTTGATGCCACCCGGGCGGCCGGTTTTTTCCCCGGCCCGCGCGTGGCTTTTGTTGAAGACGCCACCGATGGGCTGACGGCAACTTTGGACGCCGCCCTGAAAGACTGGCGCATGGGCGATGCGCAAATTGTGGTCAGCGCGGGCAACCTGACCGCCAAATCCACCCTGAAAGCGCTGTTCGAAAAACACCTGAATACCACCTGCATCGGGCTTTATGACAACCCGCCCAGCCGTGAAGAAATTGAACAGGCGTTGGCAAAGGCGGGTCTGCGCCAAATCCCCGGCCCGGCGATGGCGGACCTGTCCAGCCTTGCCCGCGATCTTGATCCCGGCGATTTTCGTCAGATGCTGGAGAAGATCGCGCTTTACAAACTTGGTGATGCAACGCCACTGACGTCCACTGAAATCGCCGCCCTTGCCCCCGCCACGATTGAGGCCGAGGTTGACGATCTGCTGGCCGCCGCTGCCGATCAACGCCACACCGCGATTGGCCCGCTGATGCGCCGCCTTGAAGGGCAGGGTGTTTTGCCGGTCACCATCTGCATCGGCGCGCTGCGACATTTCCGGGCCTTGCATGTGGCGGCGTCCGATCCGGGCGGCGTGTCAAATGGGATGATGAAAACCCGCGCCTTTGGCCCCCGCCGCGATGCCATGCAACGCCAAGCCACCAATTGGGGCAGGCGCAAACTGGAAGATGCTTTGGCGCTGTTGGTTGAAACCGATCTGACGCTGCGATCCACCTCGCGCGCACCGGCAATGGCGGTCATGGAACGCGCGCTGATCCGGTTGGCGATGATGAAGCGCTAGGGCATTTTTCCGGCCTTTGCGGTCACCAAAGCTCCGGTTGAAACGCCACCAGCCGATTGCGTCGATTGCTGCCTTTTGCCCCCGAAAGCCCCAAATGCCCAAAGCTGCCACGCCGATCCAGACATTCCTTGCCCCATTGGTAAAAATTGCCGCCAAGTTTCCTGATATCGAAGCCGAGGTAATCTGGGCGGATGGCACGGAATGGCAGGCGCAGGATGATCAGACCGAGTTGTTGGACGGCGAAGAGATTGCTTTTTACGCCGAGGGCTTGCTGATGGAAGGCTTCCATTTGCACTGGCAAGTGTTGGCCGAAACCACCGCGCCCGCCATGCCTGTGCATGTGCGGTTGTTCTTTTGGCAAGGCCAGATGCCGCCGACGTCTGTGCCCGAAGCCGGGTTGATCATTTTCACAGCGGCGATGTCGGGCGGTTTGGAATAGTCCGCCGCATATACCGGCAATGCTGTCCTTCGCCCGGGGCCGCGGCACGGGCGGGTTGTGGGGCCAACCAATAGCCCCTTGCAGCCGGGGCGCGTCCATGGCCAAATTGCAGCCAGTTTGACCCAGCCCAATAACGGCAGCATCTTGACCTTGATCTACACCACCCTTCACGCTGACTGCCGCGACATCGGCACAGTGTTGTTCACCGTTTCGGTGTTGGACAAATCAGCCGATCTGGCCCGACGGGCCTATACATCGCACCCGGTGGACTATCCCACCGCTGGCACCAAACCGATCACCCGGGACGGCTGGTATGACCATGTCATCGCGGGCGGGCGCAGTTTTGTCGCCAATACCCCGGCTGAATTTGCCAAGTATTTCTTTGATCACGCGTTGATCACTTCGCTTGGTCTGGGGTCATGCATGAATATCCCCGTGATAAGCGATGCAAACCGCGTCGCGGGCACCGTCAACCTGTTGGCGCACGCTGGCCATTTCGATGCCGACCGCCAATC
>JANPLZ010000069.1:0-35842 GCA_031422555.1 Cypionkella sp.
GCGGTTGGTTGATGCAGGCCGATCCGGTCACGGTGTTTGTGGCGGAAAAAATCACCCAAGGCATAGCCGCGCTGAAATAGCGGTGGTTTTTACGACAATGCCGCCGCGCAATCTGCATGCATAAAAAAGGGGCCGATGCCATATCAGCATCGACCCCAATTCATTTACAACCGTGAAAAGCCTTAGCGGCCGATCATCTCGATGTCGCCACGGCACAGGCCGATGTCATCAAGTTCGCGGTTTGACAGTTTTGCCAAAGCGGTGCGGGTTACGCGGGCATCGTTCCAGGCGGAAACGGCTGCAATTGCGCGACCAACGCCCTGAACCGAGCGGAAGATCGAAATGGCGCCAAACGGCGCCGCGGCGGACGTCACATGGGCGGCCATAGCGGTAATCCTTTCAAAGGGTTTGTTTCAGAGGCATTCTTGCCTCTGCATGATCGATATTTAGGCGGGCCACCAAGGCTGTGCAACAGACGTGATAGCATGCCCGGATTGCAGCCATTGCATAGGTCGCCGCCACAATTTCGCCTTTATTTTATTGGGCACAGGGTTGGTTTGGGCCGTTTGGTCGCTTTCGGTTTGCGAGGCGTCGATTTCTGCACCTGCATGGGAAACGGCGGCACCGTCGCGCAGGGCATGACCCGAAGTCTTTGGCGGCGCAAACCAGAGGCCCCGGTTCAAGCCCGGGGCGCAGCACCGCCTGATGCCAGCCAAGTGCAATACCGCTTGGCGGATGTTCTCTTTTCGTGCTAATTCAATGCAAATCGCCACAAAGGGGCAGCGATGCGCGTTTTAGGGATTGATCCGGGCTTGCGAAACCTTGGCTGGGGGATAATCGACGTGGCGGGCGCGCGGCTTAGTCATGTGGCCAACGGCATTTGCCATTCGGTGCCGGGGGACGGGATCGGCGATCTGGCGCTGCGCCTGGTCAGCCTGCACGCACAACTGACCGAAGTTTTGCGCACCTACGCCCCTGATGCCGCGGCGGTTGAACACACGTTCGTCAACAAGGATGCGGTGGCCACACTGAAACTGGGGCAAGCGCGCGGGATTGCCTTGCTGGTGCCGGCACAATTTGGCCTGACGGTGGGCGAATATGCGCCCAACGCGGTAAAAAAAACCGTGGTGGGCGTGGGCCATGCTGACAAGGGCCAAGTCGATCATATGGTGCGGGTGCAACTGCCCGGCGTGGTGATTGCGGGGCCGGATGCAGCGGATGCGCTGGCAATTGCGATCTGCCATGCGCATCATCTGCAATCGGCGGGGCGGCTGCAGGCGGCATTGCGAAAGGCAGCGGGATGATTGGCATATTCTTATGATCGGTAAATTGTCCGGGCGGCTGGATTGGCGGGGCCCTGATCATATTTTGATCGATGTGCGCGGTGTGGGGTATCTCGTCTATGTCTCGGACCGCACCATGGCAGCCTTGCCGGGGCTGGGCGAGGCAGTGGCGCTTTATACCGATCTGGTCGTGCGTGAAGATTTGCTGCAACTGTTCGGCTTTTCGACAATGCTGGACAAAGAGTGGCATAAATTGCTGACCACGGTGCAGGGCGTGGGTGCGAAGGCCGCGCTGGCAATGATGGGCACATTGGGTGCAGACGGCGTGGCCCGTGCGATTACTTTGGGCGATCAGCGTGCGATACAAGCCGCCCCGGGTGTGGGGCCGAAACTGGCGCAGCGGGTGATCCTGGAATTAAAAGCCAAGGCGCCTTCGGTGATGGCAATGGGGGCAAAGCTGTCGGTCGTGGCCGAGGCAGATGATGCGGTGATCGAACCTGCGCCAGACATGGCCCCGCGCAAACCGGCCGCCCCCTCGGCAGGCCAAACCCGCGCCGGTTATGCCGCCGATGCGCTGTCAGCGTTGACCAATCTGGGCTATAGTTACGGCGATGCCGCACAGGCCGTGGCCACCATCACAGTGGATCAGCCCGAAGCCGATACCGCCACGCTGATCCGGGCCGCGTTGAAACTGCTGGCCCCGAAGGGGCGATAGATGCAACCCGATCCTGCCTTGCGGCCACAATCCTTGCCCGAAGACCTTGACCGCGCGCTGCGCCCGCAGGTGCTGGATGATTTTGTCGGCCAAGCCGAGGCGCGGGCGAATTTGCGGGTGTTCATCCAATCGGCCAAGATGCGCGGCGAGTCGATGGACCATACGCTGTTTCACGGCCCGCCCGGTTTGGGCAAAACCACGCTTGCGCAGATCATGGCGCGCGAATTGGGGGTAGGGTTTCGCATGACATCTGGCCCGGTGCTGGCCAAGCCCGGTGATCTGGCGGCGATCCTGACCAATCTGGAACCGCGCGATGTGTTGTTCATTGATGAAATTCACCGCCTGTCGCCGGTGGTCGAAGAAGTGCTTTATCCCGCGATGGAGGATTTTGCGCTGGATCTGGTGATCGGCGAAGGCCCCGCCGCGCGCACGGTGCGGATAGAGTTGCAACCCTTCACGCTGGTGGGGGCGACCACCCGGCTGGGCCTGTTGACCACACCGCTGCGCGACCGGTTTGGCATTCCCACCCGGTTGCAGTTTTACACCGAAGACGAGCTGGACTTGATCGTCACCCGTGGTGCGCGGCTGATGGGGATTGCCGCCGATCCTGAAGGCACCCGCGAAATTGCCAAGCGCGCGCGCGGCACGCCGCGTATTGCCGGGCGATTGTTGCGCCGGGTGGTGGATTTTGTCACCGTCGAAGGGGACGGGCGGCTGACCAAGGAAATCGCCGACAGCTCATTAACCCGGTTGGGGGTGGATCATATTGGCTTGGACAGCGCTGATCGCCGTTATCTGGGGCTGTTGGCTGAACATTATGGCGGCGGGCCGGTGGGGGTGGAAACCATCGCCGCGGCGCTGTCAGAGGCCCGCGATGCGATTGAAGAAGTGATCGAGCCCTATCTGCTGCAACAGGGCCTTATTCAGCGCACGCCGCGCGGGCGGATGCTTGCGGCCCGCGCTTGGCGGCATCTGGGGTTGGACGCGCCGCGCCCGCCCGGGCAATCCGATTTGTTTGAACCGTAGATGAGGGATGAGGGGCTGGTGCCTTCGGCGAGAGTATTTTGGCCAAAATGAAAGGGCTGGATCGTGACTGCTGATCAGGTCGCCGCGCTGTTTACCCGGCGCGATGGCCAGTATTTGTTCGCCCGCTGGGGCCGCGCCATTGTGCCGGTGGTGTTTGGCGTGGCGGATGAAACCCTGTCGGTGGTCAAGGGCGCGATCGAGGCGGTGGTGGCCATGGCCGGGCATGAGATGGCCGAAGCCGATCCCGAGTTGGGCGCAAATCTGATGGTGTTTTTCTGCCGCGACTGGGCAGAGTTGCCGCAAGTGCCAAATCTGGATCGTCTGATCCCCGATCTGGCCCCGCTGTGCGAAAGGCTTGCCAAAGCCGAGGCCAACCAATACCGGATTTTCCGCTTTGATCAGGCCGGGGCGATCAAGGCTGCCTTTGTGTTTTTGCGTATGGATGATCATCTGGCGGCGGTGCCGGCCGATGTTCTGGCGCTGTCGCAGGCGGTGCAGATCATTTTGCTGTGGTCCGATTGCGCGTTTGAGGCGCGCTCGCCCTTGGTGGATACGGGCAACGGCACGCAGTTGCGGCGCGAAATTGGCGCAGTGATCCGGGCGGCATATGCGCCGGTTTTGCCCGATATGGCGCGCGATGCGGCCCATGCGTGGCGACTGGTGGCACGGCTGGGGGCTGTGGGTTAGGCCCGGGCTGTCCTAGGGTTTTCCATACTTGTCAGCGCCGGTTCCGCCGCGTTACTTTGGTGACAGATTATATTTTGACGTTTTCATATTCTGATTTTCAACGCGGCACGCCGCTGCCTTTCGATTTGACCCAGTATATTCCAAGGATGCCCCATGACCTTGCGTTCCCCGCGAGAGCGGTTGATCCAAATCCTGTCTTACGAAGCCTGTGCGTTATGCTTTGCAGTGCCGCTTTATGCGGTGCTGGCAGATCAGGGCGCGCAGGCGGCCACGGTTGTGATGGCCGCGATGATGCTGGCCGAAATGCTCTGGGCCCCGCTGCATGACACGGTGTTCGATTTTGCCGATCTTAGACTGTCGGGCCGGTTGGCCAGTGACCGGCCAAAGCGCTGGCGGCTGGTGCATGCCTTATCGCGGGAGTTTACCACCATGGTGGTGACGGTGCCGGTGATCATGGTGTTCGGCGGGCATTCCTTTGCCCAAGCCTTCGCGTTGGATTTGGGACTGACGCTGATGTATGCGGTTTACGGCTATTTCTTTTACCAGTGCTTTGATTGGGTGCGCCCGGTGGTGCCCCGCCAAACCGCTGCCATGTGCAAACCCCGTGGCCGCTATCTGTTGTCGCCTCTTGCACGCACCCCTGCACCCGCTAGGGTGATGGCCCCGAAGGAAAGCCAGCCGCGTGCCGCACAAATTAACCCGCATTTGCCTGTTTGGGCCGACTAGCCGCCGCATCTGCGCCAGCCGCCGTGGCGGCCTTGATGCGTGAAGCGGATCTTTATGCGGATTTGAAAACCTATTTTGAGGCGCGCGGCTATGTCGTCAAAGCCGAAATCGGCGCCTGCGATCTGATGGCACGGCGCGGCGACGAGCCTGCGGTGGTCGTCGAGATGAAGCTGTCGTTTTCGTTGGCACTGGTGATGCAAGGTGTGGCGCGGCAGGGTATGTTTGACGATGTCTATCTGGCGGTGCCGGTTTTGAAAAAGGGCTGGCAGGTGCGCTATAAGGATATCGTGGCACTGTGCCGGCGGCTGGGGCTGGGCTTGTTGGCGGTGAAGCCCGGCGTTGGCGTTGAGGCGCATCTCGATCCCGCACCGTACCTGCCGCGTAAAAACACCGGCCGGGCCGGTCTGTTGCTGCGCGAATTTGACCGCCGCGTTGGCGATCCGAACAAGGGCGGCACCACCGGGGTGAAACGGATGACGGCCTACCGTCAGGATGCGCTGCGCTGTGCGGCTGCGTTGGCCCCGGGGCCGGACCGGGCCAGCAGTGTTGCCAAATCCGCCGGAGTTGGGCGGGCGGGGGCTGTGTTGCGCGATGATCACTATGGCTGGTTTGCAAAAATCAGTCGCGGTGTTTACGCGCTGACAGAGGCTGGCCAAGCCGCCTATGTTGACCATGCCGATGAACTTTCCCGCCTGATCCCCCCAGCACAAAGGCCCGCCGATGCCGCACCGCTTTGATTTGCGCGTCTATTACGAAGACACCGATCTGGCGGGCATCGTCTATTATGCCAACTATCTGAAATTCATCGAACGGGGCCGCAGCGAATGGGTGCGCGCGGCAGGGGTTGATCAGGCGGCGCTGAAAACGGACCACGGCATTGTGTTTGCCGTGCGCCGCATCGAGGCCGATTATCTGCGCCCGGCGCGGTATGATGATCAATTGACCGTGACCACCGACTGCCTGACCATCGGGGGCGCGCGGCTTGATTTGCGCCAACAGGTTCTGCGCGGCGAGAATCTGGTGTTCACCGCTGTGGTGACGCTGGTGTGCCTGCACGACAGTGGACGCGCCATGCGTTTGCCCGACCCGTGGCGCACAGCGCTGGCGCCCGCCTGACCACACAATCCCGGCACCAACCCGCCCGTGCGCACAGATGTGTTGGCATTCCGCCACAAAGCTTGATAGAATCACGTCTGAAGGTGGACGCAGAGCCACGATAGCAAGAGCAGGCGTAATGGAAACGGAAGCCCTCGGTATGGCGCAAGAGATTGATTTCTCTTTGTTCGCCCTTTTTGCACGCGCGACCTTGACGGTAAAGGTGGTGATGCTTGGCCTGATGATCATGTCGTTCTGGTCATGGGCGGTCATCGTGCGCAAACATCTGCTGTTTCGCAAATCGCGCGGGGAATCGTCGGTGTTTGACCGCGCATTCTGGTCAGGCGAGCCGCTGGATGAATTGTTTGAAAAACTCGGTGCCGAAGCGCAGGGGCCATCGGAAAAGATCTTTGCCGCAGGCATGTTAGAATGGCGGCGCAGCCACCGGCAGGATGGCGGTTTGATCGCAGGCGCACAGGCGCGGATTGACCGGGCGATGGATGTGGCCATCTCGCGCGAGTCTGAACGGCTGAACAAGGGCCTGTCGTTTTTGGCCACCACCGGATCGACCGCGCCCTTTATCGGTTTGTTTGGCACGATTTGGGGCATCAAGCATTCGTTTGAACAGATAGCCATCAGCCAGAACACCAATCTGGCCGTCGTGGCCCCCGGCATTGCCGAGGCTTTGTTGGCCACTGGCATTGGCCTGATCGCGGCCATCCCGGCAGTGGTATTTTACAACAAGCTGAACGCGGACAGCGAACAAATCCTTGGCGGATATGAGGCGTTTGCCGATGAATTTGCCACCATCCTGTCGCGTCAGCTGGACGCCTGATAAATGGCGGGCGGGGTGATCAAAAAGGGCGGTGGCGGACGGCGGGGCCGCAGGCGCGGGTCTGCGGCGGCGATGTCTGATATCAATGTGACCCCGTTTGTTGACGTGATGCTGGTGTTGTTGATCATCTTTATGGTGGCCGCCCCGATGATGCAGGTCGGCGTTCCGATCGAATTGCCCGACACCGCAGCCACCGCGATGCCGGATGAGCAAGAAGAACCATTGACGATTTCGATCACCGCGGATGGCTTGTTGCTGATCCAAGACACTGAAATATCGGACGATGATCTGATCCCTAAACTGCAGGCCATCGCCGCCAACCGCACGTCGGACAAGGTGTTTTTGCGGGCGGACGGTGCGCTGGCTTACCAACGTGTGGCGCAGGTGATGGGCGCGCTGAACGCGGGAGGGTTTAACAATATTGGTCTGGTCACGGATGCGGGCGGGCCTGCGATGAACGGAAACTAGGGCCAAGCGATGGATCGCGGCACCATCATTTCTGGTATTGGGCATGCAAGTGTCGTTCTCTGGGTGGCGCTGGGGGATTGGCTTTTTGCGCCCAACCCGCCGCCACCCTTGCAGGCGGCTTCGGTATCGCTGATCACGGATGCAGCGTTCCAAGCGTTGCAGGCATCAGCCCCCAAAGCCAAGCCCGCCGACAAGCCCGCCGACAAGCCTGCCGAAAACCCGCCCGAGGTGGCAGCCCCCGAACCCCTGCAACCCGAATTGCCGCCGGCCGAGCCGCAGCCCGAACCGGTGCAGCCCGAACAACCGCCACCAGACCCCATCGCGGACCAAACCCCGCCACCGGACATCGCCACCGATGTTCCGGTTGCTGCCGATCCGCAACTGGTCGAAGCCCCGCCACCCGTGGCGCCGCTGGCTGTCGATGAACAGCCCATCCCGGTGCCACTGGCAGACAAACGCCCCAAACCGCGCCCGATTGACCGGGTTGCGGCCACGCCGGTGGATGACATCACCGACACGCCGGAAATTGCCGATATTCCCACGCCCGAAATCAGCGATCAGGCGGAACCCGATGCGCCTGTGGTGGTTGAAGATGCACCCGCTGCATCTCCCGAGGAAGCTGCCCCAGTGATCGTGACCGAAGCGGTGGAAACCGAACCCGATGCGCCGCAACTGGCCCCCACGTCGTCACGCCGCCCGCAATCGCGGCCCGAACAAGTGGCCGATTTGCCGGTTGAAGACCCCGCACCTGACACATCCGCCGAGGATCAGGCAGTGGCTGATGCGCAAGCCGCCGCCGATGCGCGAGCCGCCTCAGATGCGCAAGCCGCCGCAGATGCCGCCGCCGTTGAGGCCGCCTTGGCCGAAGCCGCCGATGTGCCCACCGAAGACACTGCAACCGATACGGGCGCACAAGACCTGCCCGAAGGCCCCCCGATGAGCGGCAGCGAAATCGAAGGCCTGCGTCTGGCAATCAACAAATGCTGGAACGTCGGGCAACTGTCTTCGGCCGCCTTGCGCATCACTGTGATGTTGCGGGTCGAGATGGGTGAAAATGGCAAACCAAACGCCGGCAGTATTGAAATGACCGGCTTTGAAGGCGGATCAGCCGAAGACGCCGCCCGCGCATTCGAGGCCGGAAAGCGGGCAGTGATGCGCTGTTCCGGCGAAGGCTATGATCTGCCGCCCGAGAAATACGCGGAATGGAGCGTTTTGAATCTGGAATTTGATCCAAGCGGGATGCGCCAGCGATGAGTGCCCAGAAATTCCCCTGCAAGATGGCAAACGCGCCATGCGATACCAAAGGCCAAAACCGGCCTGCCAATAGAAACCCCGTGAAAAACGAGGATATGATGAAAACACTTCGCACCCTGACCGCCGCTGCCTTGATCGCCTTAAGTGGCCTTGCCGCAGGGGTGATGCCCGCGCAGGCCGAATTGACCATCCGCTTTACCGATGGTGAAATTGAACCGATGCCCTATGCGGTGCCCGATTTCATCGACGAAGGCGGCTCTGGTGAATTTGCGCGCAATATCTCGCGGGTGGTGGCGTCGGATTTGTCGGGCACGGGGTTGTTTCGCGAAGTAACCAGCGACGCCTATATCAGCACCATTTCCAGCTTTGACAGCCCGGTCTCCTATAACGACTGGCAGGCGATCAATTCACAGGCGCTGATCACCGGGGCGGTGCAGGTCAGCGGCGATCAGATTGTGGTGAAATTCCGGGTGTTTGACGTGTTTTCCGGCGAACAGTTGGGCGATGGGTTGCAGTTTGTCGGCACCACCGGCACCTGGCGGCGGATGGCCCATAAGGTGGCCGATGCGGTTTATTCGCGCATAACCGGCGAGGGCGGATATTTTGACAGCCGGGTGGTTTACGTCGCCGAAAGTGGGCCGAAGAACCAACGCCAGAAACGTCTGGCAGTGATGGATTACGACGGCGCCAATGTGCAGTATCTGACCGACAGCAGTTCCATCGTGCTGGCCCCGCGGTTTTCACCTTCGGGTGACCGGATTTTGTTCACATCGTATTCTTCGGGCTTTCCGCAGATTTACCTGATGGATGTGGGGTCGCTGAACGTGCAGTCCTTGGGTGAACAGCCCGGCACCATGACCTTTGCACCGCGCTTTTCGCCGGATGGCGGCACGGTGGTGTTTTCGCTGGAACGCGGCGGCAACAGCGACATTTATGCGCTGGATATCGGTTCGGGCAATCTGACCCAATTGACCAACGCGCCGTCGATTGAAACTGCCCCATCGTTCAGCCCTGATGGCAGCCAGATCGTGTTTGAATCCGACCGCTCTGGCAACCAGCAGATTTACGTGATGGGCGCAGGCGGCGGCGAGGCGCGGCGTATTTCGGGCGGCAAGGGCCGCTACGGCACCCCGGTATGGAGCCCGCGCGGCGATATGATTGCCTTTACCAAACAAAACGAAGGGCGGTTTCATATTGGCGTCATGTTGTCGGATGGCACCGAAGAACGCCTGCTGACCGCGTCATTTCTGGATGAAGGTCCAACCTGGGCCCCAAATGGCCGGGTGATCATGTTCATGCGCGAAAGTGCGGGGGCGGGCGGGCAATCATCGTTGTTCTCGGTCGATATCACCGGGCGCAATCTGCGGCAGGCCAGCACCGAAAGCGCGGCCTCGGATCCGGCATGGTCGCCGCTTTTGCCGTAAAATTGACTGTGACACCGCGTTTGGGGCGATTCCCAACGCGGTAAAAACCTGATATACCGGGCAAAATCGAGCCCAAAACCAAAAAGAAAAGGATGAAACCCCCATGTTTGCCCCCTCCCTGTCTGTTGCCGTGAAATCTTTGCTGCTGATCGCGGCCCTTGGCCTGTCGGCTTGTAAGAACCCTGACCGCTATGACGCCAACGCGCCGGGCGCGGGGGGTGTTGGCACCGGTGGAATTGACACCAATGGGTTGGGCGATCCGTCGGACCCGCGGTCCATTGCGTATTTCAACCAGTCGGTTGGCGACCGGATTTTGTTTCCGGTAGACCAATCCACGTTGACCGCTGAAGCGCGCGGCGTGTTGGCGGGGCAGGCGCAATGGCTGCAAACCAACGCCGATTACGCCATCATCATTGAAGGCCACGCGGACGAGCAGGGCACGCGGGAATACAACCTTGCCCTTGGCGCGCGCCGGGCGGCTGCGGTGCAGGATTATCTTATCAGTCAGGGCATTGGCGCGGGCCGGATGCGCACGATTTCCTACGGCAAGGAACGCCCGATCGAAGTCTGCTCGGATGAGGGCTGCTATGCCCAGAACCGTCGTGCCGTGACCGTTCTGTCCATCGGCACGGGGGCCTGACCGCAATGCGTTGGCTGGCTTTGTGCCTGATCTTGTTGCCCTTGCCTGCAGTGGCGCAGGATCGCGCACAAACGCTGGCCGACATCAAGGCGGAACTGTCGATGCTGATGGCCGATTTCAATGGTCTGAAGGCGGAACTGGTGCAAAATGGTGCGGCGCAATCGGGGGCGGCGGGCGGCGATGCTTTGCAGCGGCTGGACGCGATTGAGGCCGAGCTGATGCGGCTGACCGCCAAAACCGAAGAAGTCGAACTGAAAGTCAGCCGCGTGGTGGCGGATGGCACCAATCGGGTGGGCGATATCGAATACCGTTTGTGTGAAGTTACGACCGGTTGCGATGTCGCTGCCTTGGGGGCGACCACCACTTTGGGCGGCGATGTGGCTGCGGCGGGCGGCGAAGTGCCGGTTGTGGCCGACACCGGAAGCGGTTTGATCATTGGCGACACCGGTGGCGGTGTCGAGATGGCCGCCAATGAACAAAAAGACTTTGACCGGGCGCAGGAGGTGCTCGCCACCGGTGACTTTCGCACCGCCGCAGACCTCTTTGCGACCTTTGCCCAATCCTTTCCTGGCGGACCGCTGACCCAGCAGGCGCTGTTTCAACGTGGTGAGGCGCTGACCCAACTGGGCGAAACCGCCGATGCCGCGCGGGCCTATCTGGATGCCTATTCCGGCCAGCCCACCGGCCCTTATGCCGCCGACAGCCTGCTGAAACTGGGGCAGGGTCTGGGCGAGTTGGGTCAGGTGCCCGATGCCTGTGTGACACTGGGCGAGGTTGATGTGCGCTTTCCCGGCACCATTCAGGCGACGAATGCGCAAGTGTCGATGCAGGGTCTGGGGTGCCAGTAGACGGGTCGTCGCGGGATATTGGTCCGGATGCAGATTTATTGGGTGCGGCCCAAGCAGCCCTTGCCGACCCGGCCATCCGCCAAATTGCCGTGGCGGTTTCGGGCGGTGGCGATTCCATCGCGCTTTTGCATCTTTTGCACCGGGCCTGTGGGCAAACAAAGGTCATCTTGCACGCGGTAACCGTTGATCACGGCCTGCGCCCGGAATCGGCGTCAGAGGCCGCAGGGGTTGCGGCGTTTTGTGCCTCTTTGGGCATTGCGCATACCACCCTGCAGTGGCGCGATCACAGCCCGACCGGCAATCTGATGGACGAGGCCCGCCACGCCCGCCGCCGCCTGATCAGCGATTGGGCCGTGGCATCAGGGATCAGCCATATCGCCGTTGGTCACACCGCCGATGATCAGGCCGAGACGTTTCTGATGGGTCTGGCACGTGCGTCGGGGCTTGATGGCCTTGCGGGCATGCGCAGTGTGTGGACGGGTGACGGCGTTATCTGGCAGCGCCCCCTGTTGCGCCACAGCCGCGCCGAATTGCGCGCTTATCTCATGCGCCATCGCATCCTTTGGGTGGATGATCCGTCGAATAACGATGACCGCTTTACCCGGATCAAAGCCCGCAAAGCCATGACCGCTTTGGCCCCGCTGGGGATTACGGTGAAAAGTCTGACTACCTCGATCCGCCATCTGAACGACGCACGGCAGGCGTTGCAACAAGGG
Source organism: Cypionkella sp. (assembly GCA_031422555.1). Lineage (GTDB taxonomy): Bacteria > Pseudomonadota > Alphaproteobacteria > Rhodobacterales > Rhodobacteraceae > JANNAT01. The sequence goes on from JANPLZ010000069.1 coordinate 11,718, forward strand.
TTGGCGATGGTGGCGCAAAACTGCGTTTCAACGCCGGGCGGCGCGGTTTGTATCGGACAGGTGCAGTTTGCAGCCCTGCCCGCCGATACGCAGCGGCGGCTGTTGGTGCTGGCAATCGCGTGGCTGTCATCCGCCCCCTATCCGCCCCGCAGCGCGAAGCAAATCACCTTGCTGCAGGCCGGGCTTGCTGGCCGCGACGCCACTTTGAACGGCTGCCGTTTGCGCCATGCCGCCGGTCAGATCACCCTGACCCGCGAGCCGCGCGCCGTGGGCCTGACCCAAACCCCGACCCGCCATCTGTGGGACAGTCGCTGGCGCGTTGACGGGCCGCATGCCGCCGATCTGACCCTGCGCGCTTTGGGCGCAGCGGGGCTGCGGGCGTGTAAAACCTGGCGCGATTGCGGCATTTCGCGCGACGCCTTGCTGGTTTCCCCGTCGGTTTGGCGCGGCGATGCGCTGATTTCCGCGCCTTTGGCCGGTTTGAACCCAGAATGGACCGCTTCGATCCCCGTAGGGTTCGACAAGTTTATCTTATCGCATTGAACCCGCCCAAGTTATCTCTATCTTAACAAGAACCGCCAAAGATGACCCCGAATGGGTCACGTGGCTTTTATCGGAGCATCTTCGTGGGTAACGCACGGAATATCGCCTTTTGGGTCATCTTGTTTTTGCTGGTTCTTGCCCTGTTCAATCTGTTTGGCAATACGCAGGCCACCCGCTCGACCAGTCAGCTTAGCTATTCTGAATTTATTCAGAAGGTCGAAAGCGGTGATGTCGCGGCGGTAACGCTGAACGGCGAACAAGTCACCATCCAAGGCAAGGATGGAAAGATTTATTCAACCATAGCGCCCAAGGATGACACGCTGACGACACGGCTGATCGAAAAAGGCGTGTCGCTGGAAGCCAAGGCACAGGCGGATTCAGGGTTCTTTTCGCTGATCTCGCTGTGGTTGCCGTTTGTGGTGCTGATCGGCATCTGGATTTTCTTCATGAACCGGATGCAGGGTGGCGGCAAAGGCGGGGCGATGGGCTTTGGCAAATCGCGCGCCAAACTGCTGACCGAAAAATCGGGGCGGGTGACGTTTGACGATGTGGCCGGGATTGATGAGGCCAAGGACGAGTTGGAAGAAATCGTTGAATTCCTGCGCAACCCGCAGAAATTTTCGCGCCTTGGCGGCAAAATCCCCAAGGGCGCGTTGTTGGTGGGGCCTCCCGGCACCGGTAAAACCCTGCTGGCCCGCGCCATCGCAGGCGAAGCTGGCGTGCCGTTCTTTACCATCTCGGGCTCGGACTTCGTGGAAATGTTCGTGGGCGTCGGTGCAAGCCGGGTGCGCGACATGTTCGAGCAGGCCAAGAAGAATGCGCCGTGCATCGTGTTCATCGACGAAATTGATGCAGTGGGCCGTGCCCGTGGCGTGGGCATCGGCGGTGGCAATGATGAACGCGAACAGACGTTGAACCAGCTTTTGGTTGAGATGGACGGCTTTGACGCCAACGAAGGAGTGATCATCGTCGCCGCCACCAACCGCCCGGATGTTTTGGACCCGGCGCTGTTGCGTCCCGGCCGGTTTGACCGCCAGATTCAGGTGCCAAACCCCGATATCCGGGGCCGTGAGAAAATCCTGTCGGTGCACGCGCGCAAAACCCCGCTTGGCCCCGATGTCGATCTGCGCATCATCGCGCGCGGTTGCCCCGGCTTTTCGGGCGCCGATCTGGCCAACCTGGTGAATGAGGCGGCGCTGACCGCCGCCCGCATTGGCCGCCGCTTTGTCACTATGGACGACTTTGAAAACGCCAAAGACAAGGTGATGATGGGGGCCGAACGCCGCTCTATGGTGATGTCGGACGATGAGAAAAAGCTGACCGCCTATCACGAGGCTGGCCATGCGATTGTGGGCCTGAACGTGCCGCAGCATGACCCGATCCATAAGGCAACGATCATTCCCCGCGGTCGTGCGCTGGGTCTGGTGATGTCGTTGCCCGAACGCGATCAGTTGTCGGTCAGCTATACCAAATACAAGTCGAAAATCGCGATGGCGATGGGCGGTAAAGTGGCCGAAGAGCTGATCTTTGGTGCGGAAAACGTCACGTCCGGGGCCACGTCTGATATCCAGCAAGTCAGCCGGATCGCCCGGGCGATGGTTACGCAGTTCGGCTTTTCCGAAGTGTTGGGCAACGTCGATTATGCCAATGAACGCGAAAGCTACCTGGGCATGTCGGGCGGCGGCACCAGCCATTCGGGCACCACGCAAAAGACCATCGACGACGAAGTGCGCAAGATCGTTGACGAAGGGTATGCCCGCGCCAAGCAGATTTTGATCGAAAAGAACGACGATCTGCACCGCCTGGCGCAAGGGTTGCTGGAATATGAAACCCTCACCGGGGATCAGATTCGGAAGGTTATCGCGGGTGAAAAACTGAACCAGCCCGATGATGGCACCAAGCCTGATGCGGGCGGCGGATCGGCGGGGGTGGTGGCCATCCCCAAGACCCGCGCGCGTAAGCCGAAATCAGGCATGGAACCTGTCGAGCCTACGGCATAAGGCCCTCCACGCCCCGGGCCTGACCCGTGGCCATTGATACACACCAAAATGCCCCGGACCGCGCGTCCGGGGCATTTTTTTATTCCACAATCGGGTATACCCATCGCAAATGCCCTGAAAGGTCTTCGCTATGCCTGCTTTGATGCGCACTGAATTTATCGGCACCATTGCTTGGCTGGGCCGGGTGACCAACCGCGATGCCAAACTGCAAAGTGACCCGCTGTCCGAAATCATGGTCCGGTTTGATGGCCCCGAAGGCGAGGCGCATGGCGGATTGACCAGGCCATCGTGCAGCCGCGTTCTGGGCCAATATCCCCGTAACACGCCCATCCGCAACACCCGCCAGTTTGCCATTGTCTCGGCCGAAGAGCTGGCCGCGATTGCCGCCGATATGGGATTGACGGCCTTGGATCCGGCCCTTGTCGGGGCCAGCATGGTGATCGAAGGCATCGCAGATTTCAGCCATCTGCCACCGTCGTCGCGGCTGCAATCTGCCAGCGGGGCCACATTGGTGGTGGATATGGAAAACCGGCCCTGCACCTTGCCCGCCCGGCCCATCGAGACGCGCCATCCGGGGTTTGGCGCGAAATTCAAACCCGCCGCCAAGGACCGCCGTGGCATCACGGCTTGGGTCGAACGCGAAGGCCTGTTGCGGGTGGGTGATGCGATCCGGCTGCATATCCCCGATCAAAGGGCTTGGCTGCCTTTGACTGCGCCGCGCCGCACCTGAGGCAAAACGCGTCCCGGGCGCCTGCCGGTGCCAACCGACCCGCCCCGCTTGGCGAATTTGGCCATGAACAAGTCGGAAAAGCGCGCCCTTTTGCCACAGCCCTGCGCTATCACCAAGCCCACGGGATCGTCCGCCCTTTTGGAGAATGTTATGGCTTTCAAGACTGATATCGAAATTGCACGCGAAGCCACGAAAAAGCCGATCATGGAAATCGGGGCCAAACTGGGCATTCCGGCGGAACATCTGCTGCCTTACGGGCATGACAAAGCCAAGATCGGACAAGAGTTTATCAAATCCTTGGCGGGCCGTCCCGATGGCAAGCTGATTTTGGTCACCGCGATCAACCCAACCCCTGCGGGCGAGGGCAAGACGACCACAACGGTGGGTTTGGGTGACGGGCTGAACCGCATCGGCAAAAAGGCGGTGGTTTGTATCCGCGAAGCCTCGCTTGGCCCGAATTTCGGCATGAAGGGGGGTGCGGCGGGCGGCGGCTATGCCCAGGTGGTGCCGATGGAAGAAATGAACCTGCATTTCACAGGCGATTTCCATGCGATCACATCCGCCCATAACCTGCTATCAGCGATGATCGACAACCACATCTATTGGGGCAATGGCCTTGATATAGATGAGCGTCGCGTGATGTGGCGTCGGGTGATTGACATGAACGACCGCGCGCTGCGCGACATCGTGGTGTCGCTTGGCGGCGTGTCGAACGGCTTTCCGCGTCAGACCGGGTTTGACATCACGGTGGCGTCTGAGGTGATGGCGATCTTGTGCCTGTCCAACGATCTGGAAGATTTGCAAACCCGGTTGGGCAACATCGTGGTGGCCTATACCCGTGGCAAAGAGCCGATCTATTGCCGCGATATCAAGGCGGACGGTGCGATGACGGTGCTGTTGAAAGACGCGATGCAGCCCAATCTGGTGCAGACGCTGGAGAACAATCCGGCCTTGGTGCATGGCGGCCCGTTCGCCAATATCGCCCATGGCTGCAATTCGGTTATCGCCACTAAAACCGCGCTGAAGCTGGGCGAATATGTGGTGACAGAGGCTGGTTTCGGCGCCGATCTGGGGGCCGAGAAATTCTTTGACATCAAGTGTCGCAAAGCCGGGCTAAAGCCGTCGGCGGCGGTGATCGTGGCCACAGTGCGCGCGATGAAGATGAATGGCGGCGTCGCCAAGGCTGATCTGGGGGCGGAAAACGTGGCGGCGGTGCAAAAAGGCTGCCCAAATCTGGGCCGCCACATCGGCAACGTAAAATCCTTTGGTGTGCCGGTGGTTGTGGCCATCAACCATTTCTTCAGTGACACCGATGCCGAAATTGCCGCCGTGCAGGCCTATGTTGCCGCACAAGGTGCCGAGGCGATTTTGTGCAAACACTGGGCGAAGGGGTCTGAGGGTATCGAAGATCTGGCGCGCAAAGTGGTGCAAATGGCCGAATCCGGGGCGGCAAATTTCGCGCCGATTTACCCTGACGACATGCCGCTGTTCCAAAAGCTGGAGACGATTGCCAAGCGGATTTACCATGCCGATGCGGTGATCGCCGATAAATCAATCCGCGATCAGCTTAAGGTCTGGGAGGCGCAGGGCTACGGCCATTTGCCGATTTGTGTGGCCAAAACCCAATACAGCTTTACCACCGATCCCACCGTTCGGGGCGCGCCCACGGGCCACACCGTACCGGTGCGCGAAGTGCGGCTTTCGGCTGGGGCGGGTTTCGTTGTGGCGATCTGCGGTGAGATCATGACGATGCCGGGCTTGCCCAAGGTGCCATCTGCCGAAGTGATCCGGCTTAACCATGATGGCCATGTCGAAGGCCTGTTCTGACAACGGGTCGCGTTGTTCTTTCGGGGGGGCTGCGTTAGAACGTCGCCACCCTGATTGAACACGAGGCTGCGATGAAAACCCCGGCAGACTGCACCACGATGGCCGAACTGCGTGCCCAGATCGACAGGCTGGATGTGGAGCTGGTGGCGCTTTTTGCCCAGCGCACCGCGTTCATCGACCGCGCGGTAGAGATCAAGACGACTATCGGCATGCCCGCGCGCGTAACATCGCGGGTCGAAGAAGTGGTCGCCAACGTGCGCCGTCACGCGGTGGGCCACGGCCTGCCGCCGGACAAGATTGAAAAACTGTGGCGCAAATTGATCGACTGGTCGATAGAGCGCGAGGAAGACAGGCTGGGGAAGGACTAACCAGATGACGGCTGTGGTAATTGACGGCAAGGCGTTTGCGGCAAAAGTGCGGGGGCAAGTTGCGGCGCATGTGGCAAAACTGCGCGAACAAAACGGTCTGACGCCCGGTTTGGCGGTGGTTTTGGTGGGCGAAGACCCGGCCAGTCAGGTTTATGTGCGCAACAAGGGCACCCAGACGGTTGAAGTTGGCATGACCTCGGTTGAACACAAGCTGGCGGTCGATACCTCTGAGTCTGATCTTTTGGCGCTGGTGGCGCGGCTGAACGCCGATCCCGCGATCCACGGCATTTTGGTGCAACTGCCGCTGCCCGCGCATCTGAATTCGGACTTGATCATCAATTCGATTGACCCGGCCAAGGATGTCGACGGCTTTCATATCAGCAATGTTGGCCTGCTGGGCACCGGGCAAAAATCAATGGTGCCTTGCACGCCGTTGGGCTGCCTGATGCTGCTGCGCGCGCATCACGGATCGCTTTCGGGCCTGACGGCGGTGGTGGTAGGGCGCAGCAATATTGTCGGCAAGCCGATGGCGCAGCTTTTGCTGGGCGAGAGTTGCACCGTTACCATCGCCCACAGCCGCACCCGCGATTTGGCGGCGGTGTGCCGGGGGGCGGATATTCTGATCGCTGCCGTTGGGCGACCCGAGATGATAACCGGGGATCACGTCAAGCCGGGGGCCACGGTGATTGATGTCGGCATCAACCGCATCGAGAGGGATGGCAAGATCAAGCTGTTGGGCGATGTCCACTATGCGTCGGCGGCGGCAGTCGCGGGTGCGATTACCCCGGTGCCGGGCGGGGTGGGGCCGATGACGATTGCCTGTTTGCTGGCCAATACGCTGACGGCCTGCTGCCGCGCCCATGGTCTGGACGAACCGATAGGGCTTACTGCGTAACAGGTTAAGTATATTTTATGCCGGTCGGTTGCCAAACGCATGGGAAGGCGCTAGGCGAAAAGCGGTGACTGTGGTCGAACCCCGGGGGGGCATGTCGGCATTTATTATTCAGTGGAAGACCGAGTTGCGGTCAAAAGCCGCGTTGGTGCTTTGGCTGCTGGTGTCCGCTGTCCTTGCGGTGTCGGGCCCGTTTGGCAGCTATGGCAGTTTCGCGCTGCCGCTGCGGCTTGCCTTCTGGACACCGGTTATCGGCATAGGTGTGCTGATCAGTTCGGCAGTCCGCACGTATTTCACCTATCATCCCCGACAGTTTTCGCCGCGTGCAGTGTTGATATTGGCCACCGCTGTGGTCTGTCTGGTGGTATCGCCGCCGTTGTATGTGCTAACCACAACGGTTTTTGATGATCTGGGATCGGGTGTTTCGCGGTTTTTCGAAATTGCGGCCCTTGTGGCCGTGGTGTCGGCTGGCGGCACGGCACTGCGGCAGGCGGTGGCCCCCGAAGCCCGCAGTAGCACCCCGCAAGCCGATCCCGCAGACCAGGATGCCATGTTGATGCGGCGGCTGGAGCCTTGCCAGCGCGGTGCCCTTTTGGCGATTTCGGTGCGCGATCACTATGTTGATATCTACACTTCGAACGGCACTGCCAGTTTGCTGATGCGCTTTGGTGACGCAATTGCCGAGGCGGTGCCGGTGATCGGCGCACAGGTGCATCGTTCGCATTGGGTGGCATGGGCGGCGGTTGTGGGGGTGGAAACCGAAGGCGCAAAAGTGTTTTTGCGCCTTTGTCATGGCGCGCGGGTGCCGGTCAGCAAAAACCACCGCGATAAATTGCAAGGACGCGGGCTGCTTTAAGACATCCGTTGCCGCATTGGCATGGCGATTGCGGTTTTGCCGGTCAGAACCGCAATGGTATTCGGTGCCATCAGTTGCGTCAAAACCGGATCATCCGCCCATAGCCCGCCGGTATAGGCACCGTAAGCGGGCAAAATCACCCGGTGGGCGTCGATCAGAAAGCAGCGGTAACTTTTGCCGGCAAGCCGGGCTTTGGGGTGGTAATGGCCCGAAATCTCGGCTGATACAGTCACGGTTTGCGGGCTGGCGATATGGCGAAATGTCAGGCCCTTCACGGCCAGCGTTTCAAGGTGACTGCCGCCAAGTGCGGTTGGGCCCGCGTCATGGTTGCCCTCGATCCACGTCCAGACCCGCCCCGCCATCAGCCGCGTCAACCATGTCTGGTCATCGCGATCAAGGCTGTCGGCGGCGGCCAGATCGTCAAAGCTGTCGCCAAGGCAAACCACCTGCCGCGCGCCCATGGTTTCAATATCGCGGTCCAGCCGGTCCAGCGTGGCGCGGGTTTCATAGGGCGGCAAAAGCGCGCCACCGCGCCGCGCCAGCCGTTCGGATTTGCCAAAATGCAGATCAGACACGCATAAGAGCCGCTGGTCGGGCCAGTAAAGCGCGCCCGAAGGCAAGGCTTGCAGGACGGCGTTGCCAAGGGTGAAGTCATACATGCCGCGTTTTGCCTTTAACACCCGCGGTAATCAAGCGGAGCGCGCAGACGCGCGTTGTTTTTTGGTAAGGGCGGGCCGTGCGGCCCGCAGATGCCTCCGGCGGGCCTTGCGGCGCAGAGTATTTGCGCCAAAATGAAACGGCTCAGGTCAGCCCCGCATCGCGCATCAGTTGGGCGGCTGCATCCACGGCCAGGCGTTCGCGCCCGGCGCCATGCACCGGGATTTTGCCGGGTTCCAAAAACAGCGGTGCGGCAAAGGGGCTGAGACGCGGCAGGGCGGCATGATCTATGCGGTCGCCGATGCGGGTCAGCAGGTCCTCGATGCGCGAGAAATCGACCAGACCGCGCATGGCCTCTTGGCGGGTGATGTCCAGCATCAGATGGTTGGGATCGTATTTGCGCAAAGTGTCATACAGGATATCCGACGAAAACGTCGCCTGCCTGCCCGATTTGCGCCGCCCCTGATGGCTGCGTTCGATCAGCCCGGCGATGATGGCGGTGTTGCGAAAGGTGCGTTTCATCACGGCATTGCCCGCCAGCCACCCCTCCAGATCGTGGCGCAAGTTGTTGGCATCCAGAAGGGCTGCCGGATCGGTCACAGGCTCTAGCCCCCAGATCAGGGTGGCGTAATCGGTGGCGACAAAGCCCAATGGCGAAAGGTTGGCGTCCTCCATCCGTTTGGTCAACAAAAGCCCCAAGGTTTGCTGCGCGTTGCGCCCGGCAAAGCCGTAAAGGCACAGATGGTGACGCGCCTCGTAGGGGAATGTTTCGATCAACAACCGGTTTGGTTCGGGCAACTGTGACACCTGGCGCTGCAAGGTCAGCCACTCCGCGGTGTCTAACGGCAACTCGGGCCAACTGGGCTGTTGCAGGATGTGCAGAATGCGGGCCGAAAGCTGGGTCGAGGTGGCGAATTTGGTGCCCGAAAACACCGCCACCTTTGGGTCGCGCCCCGGTTGGCGGGTAACTTCGACGGTCATTTCGCGCAACCCGTCATAGCGCACCACCTGGCCCCCGATCAAAAACGTATCGCCGGGGGTCAGGGTGGCAGCAAAGGCTTCTTCGATTTCCCCCAAAGGCGTGCCACCAAGGCGGCCTTTCAGGCGCACTTTCAGGGTTTCGGTATCAATGATGGTGCCAAGGTTCTGGCGGATTACCGCAGCACTGCGCGGGTCGCGCAAACCCCAGCGCCCATCCCGCAGCATCAGGCGCTGCCATTTGTCATAGGCCCGCAGCGCGTAGCCGCCCGTCGCGGTAAAATCAAGGCAGGCGTCGAATTCGGCGCGTGTCAGCTCCGCGTAGGGCCCGGCGGTGATCACTTCGGCGTAAAGGCTGGCTGCGTCAAACGGGGCGGCACAGGCGGTGGCCAACAAATGCTGGCACAGCACATCGCGCGGCCCTGGCCCGCGCGGATCGCCGTCCAAGCTGCGCGCCTTCACCGCCTGCAAGGCCGCAAAGCATTCCACCACTTCGAACCGGTTGGCGGGCACCAGCAATGCCTTTGAGGGTGCGTTATAGCGGTGATTGGCGCGGCCAATACGCTGCACCAGACGTTTGACGTTTTTGGGCGCCCCCACCTGAATAACCAGATCGACATCGCCCCAGTCGATGCCCAGATCAAGCGATCCTGTGCAGACAATCGCGCGCAAACGGCCATCGACCATCGCCTGTTCCACCCGATCGCGCTGTTCGCGCGACAGGCTGCCATGGTGGATGCCGATCGGTAAATCATCCGTGTTTGCCAGCCACAGATTGTGAAAGAAAATCTCGGCCTGTGCGCGGGTGTTGTGAAAAATCAGCGTGGTTTTATGCGCCGCCACCTGCGCCAGAATGGCCGGAATCGCATAGCGCCCGCCGTTGCCCGACCACGGCGGCGCGGCCTCCGCGTGCAGCATCTGAATGTCGGGATCGGGGCCGGGATCGGCCTGCAGGATTGCCGCCTTGGGGTGCAAAAACCGCGCCAATGCCGGTGGGTCTTCCACTGTGGCCGACAGCCCCACCACCCGTAAACCCGGCGCAAGGCTGGCCAGCCGTGCCATTTGCAGCATCAACTGATCGCCGCGCTTTGATTCGGCCAGCGCGTGAATCTCGTCAACGATCACCCGGCAAAGCCCGGTAAATATGCGCGGCGCGTCTTCGTAGGATAACAGCAGCGCCAGACTTTCCGGTGTGGTCAGCAAAATATGCGGCGGATCGGCGCGTTGGCGGCGGCGCTGGGTATAGGTGGTGTCGCCGGTGCGATCTTCAATGCGGATGGGCAGACCAGCGCCTTCCACCGGGCGGCGCAAGTTGCGGCGGATATCGGCGGTCAGCGCCTTCAGCGGCGAGATATACAGCGTGTGCAGGCCCTTGTGCGCGCCATTGGCCAACTCGGCCAGACTGGGCAAAAATCCGGCAAGGGTTTTGCCACCGCCCGTGGGTGCGATCAGCAACGTGGCAGGATCGGCGGCGCGCGCCAGCATGTCATGCTGATGCGGGTGCAGCGACCAGCCTTGGGTGATGAACCAGTTGTCAAGGGTGGGGGGCAAGATCATGCCTTGGTAGATAAGGCCAAGGGCGGGCGGGGGAAAGGGAATCCGCTTGCTGAATTTTGCAGCGCGGCATACTTCCAAAGCTATGAAAATACTGTTTTTGGGCGATGTGATGGGGCGGGCGGGGCGGGCTGGCATAACCGAAAGGTTGCCGTCGCTGCGCGCCGATTGGGGCCTTGATTTCGTTGTGGTCAATGGCGAGAACGCCAGCCAGGGCGCGGGCCTTACGGCGGAACATGCGCGGGTATTGTTGGCGGCCGGGGCCGATTGCATCACGCTGGGCGACCATGCGTTTGACCAAAAAGATATGTTGCAGTTCATCGAACAGGAACCGCGTATTATCCGCCCGTTGAACTTTTCCAAAGTGGCACCGGGGCGCGGGGCAAAAGTGTTTGACGCCACCCAAGGCCGTAAGGTTTTGGTGGCACAAGTGCTGGGACAGGTGTTTATGAAGCGCCCGTTTGATGATCCGTTTTCCGCCGTCGATGCCGTGCTGAAAACCCACCGCATGGGGGGGGCCGTGCAGGCGGCCATTTTGGACATGCATGCCGAGGCGACATCGGAAAAGATGGCGATGGGACATTGGTGCGACGGGCAGGCCAGTCTGGTGGTCGGCACCCATACCCATGTGCCAACCGCCGATGCGCAAATATTGCCGGGCGGCACCGCCTATCTGACCGATGCGGGCATGTGCGGCGATTACAATTCGGTAATTGGCATGGATAAGCTGGAACCCTTGCGGCGCTTTATCACCGGCATGTCGTCACAGCGGTTCGAGCCTGCCAACGGGCCTGCAACCCTGTCGGGGGTCTATGTGGAAACCGATGACCGCACGGGCCGTGCCCTTCGGGTTCAGATGATCCGCCAAGGCGGTGTTTTGGAACAGGCCGCCCCTTGAACCCGCGCCTGCGCTATGGATTGGTGCTGCTGGCAGTGGGCATCGGTTGGGGGGCGACGCAGCCTTTGGGCAAGATCGCGGCGTCAACCGGGCACAAGGCCTTTGGGCTGATCTTTTGGCAACTGGTGGTATGCTGCGCGGTTCTGGGTGCCTTGACGGTGCTGCGGGGCAAATCCCTGCCGGTGAGCGCCCGCGCGCTGCGGTTTTATGCGGTGGTGGCGGTGCTGGGCACATTGGTGCCGAATGCGACGTTCTTTACGTCTGTCGCGCGGCTGCCGGCGGGGGTAATGTCGATCCTGATTTCAATGGTGCCGCTGTTGGCCTTTCCGATGGCACTGGCCTTGGGGCAGGATCAGTATTCTGGCAGGCGTCTGGCGGGGTTGGTTCTGGGCCTGATCGGGGTGGCGCTGATCGCGTTGCCCGGCACGGCGTTGCCCGATCCGTCGATGGTGGCCTATTTGCCGTTGGCGATGGTTGGCCCGCTGTTTTATGCGTTTGAAAGCCTGTATGTCGCGCGCACCGGCACGCCGGGCATGGATGCGGTGCAGGCGATGTTTGGCGCGTCTGTGGTCGGGCTGGTGTTTTGTGTGCCGATTGTTTGGCTGACCGGACATTGGTTTGCGATGCCTGTGCCGCCGGGGCGACCCGAGATGGCCCTGATCTTGTCGTCTGTGCTGCACGGGCTGCTTTATTGCGCTTTTGTCTGGCTGGCGGCCACGGCGGGGGCGGTGTTTGCCGCACAAAGCGCGTATATCGTCACCGCAGCAGGCATGATCTGGGCAATGATTTTGCTGGGAGAACGGTTTTCGGCTATGGTTTGGGTGGCGGCGGCGGTGATGTTGCTGGGGCTAAGTTTGGTCCGCCCAAGGCATAAATTGGCGGATGATATGCCGATGCGGCAAGATCTGGCGGAAAACCGTCCCTGAATAAGCCGCCGGTTTACGTTATGCTTGTCGGACTGCGTTATCTCGTCTAATTTTGTCGTGATTGATCCATGAAGGACGACCCCGATGATTGGCCTAGAGTTCAGCCAACCCGTTCAGGCCATGCTGGCGCTGGCCATTCTGGCTGGCATGTTCGTGCTGTTCGTGCGCGAAACCTACCCGGTCGAGGTAACGGCAATGGGTGGCGCGGCGGTGATGGTCATTCTGGGTCTGTTGCCGATCAAAGACGGTGTGGCGGTGTTGTCAAATTCGGCACCCTGGACGATTGCGCTGATGTTTCTGGTGATGGGCGGGCTGGTGCGCACCGGCGCGGTCGAGATGATCATCAGCGTCGCCGAACGTCATGCTGCCAGCCGCCCCAAAGCCACCATTGTCGGTCTGTTTTCTTTTGTCGCGGTGGCCTCGGCCTTTATGAACAACACGCCTTTGGTGGCGGTGATGATCCCGGTGGTGATCCAGATTGCGGTGCGCATGCAGACAGCTCCGTCCAAGCTGTTGATTCCGCTAAGTTATATGACGGTTCTGGGGGGCATGATCACGCTGATCGGCACCTCGACCAACCTGCTGGTGGACGGGGTTGCCCGCGAACAGGGGCTTGAGCCGTTTTCGCTGTTTGAAATAGCGCCTTTGGGCATTGCGGTCACGTTGGCGGGCGGGCTTTATCTGGCGGTGTTCGGCAACCGGCTGTTGCCGTCGCGCCAGTCGATGGGGGCGCTGCTGACCGACCGGCGGCGGATGAAGTATTTCACCGAAGTGGCAGTGCCCGAAGGTTCCAGCCTGATCGGCCGCGCGCCGCTGGACGTTGATTTGTTCAAGCGTGACGGGGTGCGGGTGGTGGACGTTTTGCGCGGCGATGCCAGCTTGCGCCGCGATCTGGGCCCGGTGTTGCTGGCCGAAGGCGACCGCGTTGTGCTGCGCACCCAGATGACCGAACTTCTGGGGCTGAAGGCGCACAAAGACGTGGTGTTGGTCGACAAGCTTTCATCGGTGGCCACCGAAACAGTTGAAGTGCTGATCAGCCCGGGGTGCCGAATGATCGGGCGGTCATTGGGCGAATTGCGCCTGCGCCGCCGCTACGGTGTTTACGTGCTGGCCGCGCATCGACGCAACCAGAACATTGGCCGCCAGTTGGATGAATTGGTGGTGCGCGTCGGCGATACCTTGCTGCTGGAAGGGGCGATTGGCGATATTCAACGGCTGGCCGCCGATATGGATCTGATCGACATCACCCATCCGACGATCAAGGCGTTCCGGCGCAACAAATCGCCGATCGCCATCGCGGCACTGGTGTTTATCGTGGTGCTGGCGGCGTTTGATGCAGCGCCGATCATGGCGCTGGGCCTGATTGCCGTGGTGGTGATCTTGCTGACCCGCTGCATCGACAGCGACGAGGCGTTTTCCTTTGTGGACGGGCGGTTGCTGGCGATGATTTTTGCCATGCTGGCGGTGGGCGAGGGCCTGGATCAATCCGGCGCTGTGGGTCTGATCGTGGCGGCGGTGCGGCCGTGGATGGAAGGTTTATCGCCGTTTTTGATGATTTTATGCGTGTATTTTCTGGGCGTGGTGCTGACCGAATTTTTGTCCAACAACGCAGTGGCGGTGGTCTATACCCCGATCGCGATGGAATTGGCCACCTCGCTGGGCCTTGATCCGCGCCCTTTTGCGGTGGCGGTAATGTTTTCGGCCACTTTGGCCTTTGCCACTCCGGTGGGTTATCAGACCAACATGATGGTCTACGGGCCGGGCGGCTATCGGTTTTCCGATTATATGAAAATCGGTATTCCGCTGAACTTTATCACCGGCATTCTGGCGTCGCTGCTGATCCCGCTGATCTGGCCATTGTAACGGCCGGGGGTGCGGCCCCGGGGTTGCGGTTGGGGGCGCGGCTGGTGTAGGGCATAGGCCAAACGGACAGCGGAGATCAGGTCATGGCAGGCCATTCGAAATGGGCGAATATTCAGCATCGCAAAGGCAAGCAAGACAAGCTGCGCGCCAAGATGTTTTCCAAACTGTCCAAGGAAATCACCGTGGCAGCCAAGATGGGCGAACCTGATCCCGACAAAAACCCGCGCCTGCGTCTGGCGGTCAAAGCCGGCAAAGCTGTGTCGATGCCCAAGGATGTTATCGACCGGGCCATCAAGAAATCGGTGGGCGGTGATGCGGCGGATTACACCGAAATCCGCTATGAAGGTTACGGCAGCGGCGGTATCGCGATTATTGTCGAGGCGATGACCGATAACCTGAACCGCACGGCCAGTAATGTGCGCAGCTATTTTGTCAAATGCGGCGGCAATCTGGGCACTACGGGTTCGGTGTCGTTCAGCTTTGACCGCGTCGGCGAGATCACTTATGCGCCCACCGCGGGCGATGCCGACACCGTCATGATGGCCGCAATTGAGGCCGGGGCCGACGATGTGGAATCCGATGATGACGGCCACTGGGCCTATTGTTCGGTCGAGGCATTGAACGATGTGTCAGACGCGATGGAAAAAGCCTTGGGCGAGTCGACCGAATCCAAGCTGATATGGCGGCCCCAAACCCGCACCGAAGTGGATCTTGATACCGCGCAGAAACTTCTTCGGTTGATTGATATGCTGGAAGAGGATGATGACGTGCAGACGGTGACGCATAATTTCGACATCCCCGAAGATGTGGCGGCCTTGCTGGACGTTTAAGATTTCGGAGGTAAGGGGAGGTTTCACACCCCCTGCCTGCAATCTCAGGGGCAATTGCAGCCGCCCCCGTGGGATATTTTTGAACAGAAAAAGCCAATTTTAGACAAGTTTGATTTAAGTGATATTTGGGTAGGCTCGACAAGTTGAACCCTGCGGGTAAGGAGGCAGCGATGATTGATCTGCAAACGCTGGTGATTTTCGTGCCCATCGCTTTGGCGCTGAACCTGACACCGGGCGCGGATATGCTGTTTTGTCTGGGACAGGGTTTGAAATCGGGGCCACGGGCGGGGATTGCTGCGTCTTTTGGCATCTCGGTTGGATCGCTGATCCATGCGGCGCTGGCGGGGATGGGGTTGGCTGCATTGATTGCGGCCAATCCGCTGGCGTTCGAGGCGATCCGCTGGGCCGGGGTGGCCTATCTGGTTTGGCTGGCGATTGGCACGTTGCGCGCGCCGCTGACCACGTTGCAGCCTGCAGATGTGGCGATGGGGTCCGCAGCCCGGGCGTTTCGCACGGCGATTTTGGTCAACCTGACCAATCCCAAAGTGGCGCTGTTCATTCTGGCGCTGGTGCCGCAGTTCGTTGATCCGGCGCGCGGGTCGGTGCTGGGGCAGTTCATGGCCTTTGGGGTGATCCTGTCGGTGGGGGGCACGCTGATCAACGGGGCTGTCGGCGGGTTTGCGGGCCAGATCGGGCGGCAGTTGGCGCGCAAAGCCAGTTTGGCGCGCGGGCTGCAATACGCCACCAGTCTGGTCTTTCTGGGATTGGCGTTCAAACTGGCGCTGGATCGGCGTTAACCGGGGATCAAGACGGTGGCTGCCGCGGCCTGAATAGCGCGGGTCAGCGGCGCGATGGCAGGGGCGGTCAGGCGGCTGAATTGCCAATGCAAGGGCGTGTCCAGCGGCGCGTCTTGCACCAGTTCCACCAAACGCCCGGCGGCAAGATGATGGGCTACAAGCGGTTCAGGGTTCAGCCCCCAGCCCAATCCCGCAAGACAGGCATCGACAAACCCGGTAGATGAGGCCAGCCGGTGCGACGGCAATGGCGATCTTCGTGTGGTGGATGAGATATGGCTTTTAACCCATTGATCTTGCAATCGGTCCTTGTCTGAAAACTCCAACGCCGGGGCGACTGCCACCGCCTGCGCCGTGGCCCCGTCGGCCATCCAGCGCGCCATAAAGGCCGGGCTTGCGGTGGCGCGGTAGCGCAAAGCCCCAAGGGGCAGGGTGTCACAGCCCTGCAACGGGCCGGGGTGCGCGGTGATGGCGGCCACAACCGCACCGCGTTTCAGCCAATCCTGACTGGTGTCTTGATCATCAATCACCAGATCGAACAAAAATCCGTCCACCGCCACCAAAGCCGGAATTACCCAAGTGGCCAGACTGTCGGCATTTACCGCAATACACAGGCGGGCCGGGTGCCGGGCAAGGTGCGGCAAGTCGGTGGCCAAAGTGCGTTCCAGCAGCGTCACCTCATCATGGTGGCGGATCAGGCGCAGGCCTGCCTCGGTTGCGCGGCTTGGCTGCCCGCGCCGGATCAGCAAACTGCCGATGTGTTCCTCAAGTGCTTTGATACGTTGCGAGATTGCCGAGGGCGTCACGTGCAAATCTGCCGCCGCCAGATCGAAGGATCCGCGGCGATGCACGGCGGCAAGGGCAGCCATCTGGGCTGGGTCAAACATTAGCAAACCTTAATCGACACCAAAAAGATTAACTGGATTAAGCACATGGCAAGGCGGTAATTCAAATCAATTAATCTTGGGAGGCGGCGATGAGTGGCGAGAAAAACCTAAAAGCACTTCTGCGCCGGATGCAGCCTGTTTTGCATGATGCGCCCTATGGTTACGGCGTTATCCTGACAGGTCAGCCGATCCCACAGGCCAATGTTTTTGCACAGATTGCTGAGGCGGAAGGCACGACCTTTGTCGCGCTGCAAACGGAATTGGTCGCACTGGGTATCGCGGGGGGTGACGCTTGGGCGCGCATCAGCTTACATGTGCATTCAGATTTGGCTGCGGTTGGGTTGACGGCAACTATTTCAGCGGCGCTGACGGTGGAAAACATCAGCGCCAATGTGGTTGCAGGCTATTTTCACGATCATATCTTCGTCCAATGGGATCGCCGGTTCGATGCGATGACTGCATTGCGTGTTTTGACTGATGTTTGAAACGGCGGTGCAGGGTTATCTGGTGGCGGTCAGTTTGATTCTGGCGATCGGCGCGCAAAACGCTTTTGTATTGCGCCAAGGGCTGCGGCGCGAACATGTCGGGGCGGTTGTGCTGACCTGTGCGCTGTCGGATGCTGTGTTGATGGCGGCTGGGGTGGCGGGGTTTGGGCTGGTGTCGGCCCGCCTGCCGTGGATTGGCGAGGCGATGCGCTGGGGCGGCGTTGCGTTTTTGCTGGTCTATGGCGGATTACGGTTTCGCGCCGCTTTGCAAGGCGGTGAGGCGCTAAAGCCTGCGCCGGGGGCATCCGTTTCGCTGGGCAAGGTGATCAGCACCTGTCTGATCCTGACATGGGCCAATCCGCATGTGTATCTGGATACGGTGGTGCTGATCGGGTCGATCTCGGCGCAATATGCCCCGCATCAGGTGGTGTTCGCTGCGGCGGCGGCGGCGGCATCGGCCAGTTTCTTTGTGGCGCTGGGCTATGGCGCGCGGCTGCTGGCCCCGGTCTTTGCCAATCCCAAGGCGTGGGTTTGGCTGGAGGTGGGGGTTGGGCTGACGATGTGGGCAATCGCGGCAGGGCTTGCCTTTGGCGGCTGAGTGCGGTTGGTCGCGGCTATGACAAATCGAACGGATGGTGGACGGCCCCTGCAGGGCGTGTTGTGGATGCTGGCCTCTGGGCTGTCCTTCGTTGGGGTCAATGGCATCGTGCGCTATCTGGGCCCGGATTTGCCCGCCGCGCAATCGGCGTTTTTGCGTTTTGCTTTTGGGGTGGTGTTGCTGCTGCCGGTAGTGCCAAGCCTGATCAGGGCCGGGTTTTCAGCGCCAACCTTGCGGCTGTTTGGCTGGCGCGGTTTGGCGCATACGGCGGCGGTGCTGTTCTGGTTTTACGCCATGGCGCGCATCCCTGTGGCCCATGCCACCGCGATTGGCTATCTGAACCCTGTGATTTTGCTGATCGCGGGGGCCTTGTTGCTGGGCGAGGCGATGACCCGGCGCAAGGTGGCGGCGGTGGCGGTGGCGGCGCTGGGGGCGCTGATCGTGCTGCGTCCGGGGATTGAGGTGGTGAATTCCGGGCATCTGGCGCAGA
The DNA here is from genome assembly GCA_031422555.1 of Cypionkella sp. Taxonomy (GTDB): domain Bacteria; phylum Pseudomonadota; class Alphaproteobacteria; order Rhodobacterales; family Rhodobacteraceae; genus JANNAT01. The sequence goes on from JANPLZ010000069.1 coordinate 29,894, forward strand.
TCGGTGCGGCGGTGTGTTTTGCCGCGAGTTACCTTTTTGCCAAACAGCTAAGTGCGACGGTGGCACCCACGCTGGTGGTGGCAATGATGTCGGTTTGTGTGATGATTGGCCTTGCGCCAATTGCGCTGTGGGTCTGGGTGCCGGTCAGTTATGCCCAAATGGGCTGGCTGGCGCTGGTGGCGGCCCTGGCGACGCTGGGGCATTACCTGATGACGCGGGCGTTTCAGGCAGCGCCGTTTGCAGTCACGCAACCTGTTGTTTTCTTGCAGCTTATCTGGGCCACCGCCTTGGGGGCGCTGGTGTTTGACGAGGCTGCGGATCTCTATGTTTTGCTGGGGGGCGCGCTGATCATTGGGGCGATTTCCTGGGTCAGTTGGCAAGACGCGCGCGCCGCAGCCTTGGCAAATCCGCCCCAGATCTGACGCAGATCTGACCCAGCGCACGCTGCGATGTGGCGGCGTTAACGCCGTTTCCCTAGCCTTGACCTTCACAGCGTTTGCGGAGGTTTTGCATGCCCGATACATCGACAATTCTGTCGTTGCCCCTGATTTTGCCAGCCCAAGCGCAAAAACACGTCACCCACAACGAAGCGTTGCGGCTGTTGGACATCATCGTTCAACTGGCGGTCAAGGATCGCACGCTGGCCACGCCGCCTGTAGCGGCGGCAGGCGACCGCTATATCGTGCCCGCCGGGGCAACCGGGGTTTGGGCGGGCAATGGCGGCAAAATCGCGCTGTATGAAGACGGTGCGTGGCAATTTGTAACGCCCTTGACGGGCTGGCAGGCTTGGGTGGCGGATGAGGCCGTGATGGCCGCGTTCAACGGCACCGCTTGGGTGACCTTGGCCGAGCAGCCGCTGTCGGTTTCGCAGTTGGGCGTGTCGGCAACGGCGGATGCGACCAACCGGCTGGCGGTGTCGTCGCCCGCCACTTTGTTGAACAACGCAGGCGCCGGGCACCAGCTTAAGGTGAACAAGGCCGCCGCCGCGGATACCGCCAGCCTGCTGTTTCAAAGCGGCTTTTCTGGTCGGGCCGAAATGGGCACGATGGGCAGCGATGATTTTGGAATCAAAGTCAGCCCGGACGGGTCCAGCTTTTTCACCGCGTTAACGGTGGCGCGGGCGGACGGGCAGATCACCTTGCCCGCCGCCTTGCGGTTGGGCGGGCAGGCCAGTGATCCGGTCAGCCCGCCGAATGGGGCGATTTGGCTGAACACCACGACATCTGAAGTCAAAGTGCGCAGCAATGGCGTGTCCGTGGTGGTTGCCACCGCGTCGGGCGGGGTGGGTGACGGTGACAAGGGCGACATCACGGTAACGGGCGGCGGCGCTGTCTGGACGCTTGATGCGGGCGTGATCGGCAATGCCAAACTGGCAAGCGTTGCGACGGCCACCCTTAAGGGCCGCAGCACGGCAGGCAGCGGGGCGCCCGAAGATCTCAGTGCCGCGCAAGTCACCGCGCTGCTGAACATTGTAACATCCGGTGCCAAGGGACTTGCGCCGGCGTCGGGTGGCGGCACAGCCAATTTTCTGCGTGCTGATGGCACTTGGGCCCCCCCCGGCGGCGGAGCGACCAACCTTGGCTATGACGCGGCGACCCGGGTGGTGTCCAGCGATACCGGCACCGATGCCACGCTGCCCCTTGCGGACGGCACCAACGCCGGGCTGATGGCAGCGGCCAATTTCACCAAGCTTGCTGGCGTCGCCAGTGGGGCTACGGCCAACAGTGCCGATGCCACCTTGCTGGCGCGCGCCAACCATACCGGCAGCCAAGCCGCAGCCACCATCACCGGGCTGGCAGCCTTGGCGACCAGCGGATCGGCGGCTGACCTGACCGCGGGCGTCTTGCCTGCCGCACGGTTTGACGACACAGCACATGGCGCGCGAGCTGGCGGCACGCTGCATGCAGCAGCAGTTGCCGCCGGGGCGGCGGGGTTCATGTCAGGCAGCGACAAGGCCAAGCTGGACGGCGTGGCGACGGGCGCACAGGTGAATGTTGGCACCGATCTTGCCTATACCGCCGCGACCAGAGTGCTGGAAAGCAGCACCGGCGCGGATATCACCTTGCCGTTGGTCACCCCTGCAGACCCCGGACTTGCGCCTGCGTCGGGCGGCGGCACTGCCAACTTTTTGCGCGCCGATGGCACATGGGCCGCCCCGTCGGGCGGTGGTGGCGGTGTCAGTGATGGCAGCAAAGGCGACGTGATGGTCAGCAATGGCGGCACCGTCTGGACGCTTGACCCCGCCGTCAGATACGGCCTGCCGCTGGCCATGCAACAAAACATCTTTTTCAACTAGGAGCGCCCATAATGCCCGGCAACACCGCACCAATATTTTCAAAAATCGCCCGCACCGCGTGGGTCAACGGCCTGACCGCGGCCAATATTGCCAAGGATGGCACCGGCACGGTTGACACCGTGTTCACTGCCGATGCCGTCAACGGCAGCTATGCGCAAAAGCTGATCATCCGCCCGCGCGGCACCAATGTGGCCTCGGTGTTGCGGGTGTTCTTGAACAATGGGGCCACCAATGCCACCGCGGCCAACAACGCGATGATCGGTGAGATTGGTCTGCCAGCCACCTTGCTGTCCGAAGTGGCGGCGCTTGCGGGGTTGGAACTGGCGCTGAACATCCCGGTCCCCCCCGGCTATCGGCTGCAGGTCACGTTGGGCACCGCAGTTGCGGGCGGTTATGCGGTGGTGGCAATCGGGGGCGACTATTGATGAGCGTTCCGTTTTATCTGCCAAAAGAGCCGGGCAGCACGCGGCGGTTTGATCCGGTTGGCGGCGCGGCAAACATCTTCTATCAGACCTACACCGTGCCCGAAGGCGCAGTGGCCTTGCAAATCATAGCAATCGGCGGTGGCGGCGGCGGTGGCAACGGGCATTCGGCAGCGGCGGGCACGGCGCGCGGCGGCGGCGGCGGTGGCGGGTCTGGTGCCATTTGCCGGCTTATTGTTCCGACCATGGTTTTGCCCAAAATCTTGCATGTTTGCACAGGCGTGGGCGGGCAAGGTCTTGCCGGTGGGGCGTCAGGGGTTGCGGTCTTTCCACTTTATGCGGCGCAAAACCTTATAATGGGGGCGCAAGGTGGGGCTGTTGGTGGCAATGGCACCGGTGCTGCGGTCGGGGGCGCGGGGGCGGCAGGCACCTCGTCAACAGCCGCGTATATCAACCTTGGTGCGGCAACAGTCGCAACAGGTGTTGCGGGCGGGGCAGGCGGGGCTGTGGCCGGGGGGAATGGCACTGCGGTAAGTTGGGGCACCACGGGCGTATTTCTGTCGGGCGGGGCAGGTGGGGCAGGCACCACGTCTGCCGATTTTTCCGGGGGTCCGGTCAGTGGTAACGGCCTGTGCCCGACAATTACCGGCGGGCCTGCCGGACCCAACATCGGCAACGCGGGCTATGAGTTTTGGACACCGTTTGTGTTTTGCGGCGGGTCTGGCGGCGGATCGAGCAACACAGGTGCAGGCGGCGGCGGTGGACCGGGCGCGCGCGGATCGGGTGGTGGCGGAGGTGGAGCAGGCGTCACCGGCGGTTTGGGCGGGCGTGGCGGCGACGGCTTTGTGCTGATCACGGCGTTGTTTTAACCGGGTCTTTTTGCTGCAAATAACCGACGGGGGCCGCATTTGCGGCCTCTTGCCGTTTGACACTGACTTGGCGCTTTCCTAAACAGAAAGAAAGCTGATTTTAGGATCAAAACATATGAAAATTGCCATGATCGGAACCGGGTATGTTGGCCTGGTGTCTGGGGTTTGCTTTTCTGATTTTGGCCATGACGTGGTCTGCGTGGACAAGGATCCCGGCAAGATTGATCGCCTGAACGCCGGTGAAGTGCCAATATTCGAGCCGGGTCTGCAAGACCTTATGGCCAAGAACGTGGCCGCCGGTCGATTGTCGTTCACGCTTGATCTGCCCAGTGCCGTGGCCGGGGCAGATGCGATTTTCATTGCCGTCGGCACGCCAACCCGGCGCGGCGATGGCCATGCTGATCTAAGCTATGTGATGGCTGCGGCGGCGGAAATTGGCCGCGCCCTGACCGGATATGCGGTGATTGTGACCAAATCGACGGTGCCCGTTGGCACCAATCGCCAGGTTGCCGCCGCAGCCAGCGCCGCCAATCCGCAGGCCAGTTTTGATGTGGCATCAAACCCTGAATTTTTGCGCGAAGGTGCGGCGATTGATGATTTCATGCGCCCCGACCGCGTGGTGATCGGGGTCGAGCAGCCGCGCGCCCGCAAAGTGATGGCCGATGTTTACCGCCCGCTGTTTTTGCGTGAATTTCCCGTGGTCTACACCGGGCTTGAATCCGCCGAGATGATCAAATACGCCGCCAACGCGTTTCTGGCGGCCAAGATCACTTTCATCAACGAAATCGCGGCGCTGTGCGAACGGGTGGGGGCCGACATCAAGGATGTCTCCAAAGGGATGGGGATGGACGGGCGCATCGGCAACAAGTTCCTGCACGCGGGCCCCGGCTATGGCGGCAGTTGTTTTCCGAAAGATACCATCGCCTTGGCGCGGATCGGTCAGGATCATTCCGTGCCGATGCAGATCACTGAAACCGTGATCAAGGTGAACGAGGAAATCAAGCGCCGGATGATCGACAAGATTACGGATCAATGCGACGGCGTGCTGAATGGCAAGATCATCGCGGTGCTGGGCGTCACTTTCAAACCCAACACCGATGATATGCGCGAAGCGCCGTCTTTGACAATCGTGCCCGCGTTGGTCGGTGCCGGGGCCAAAGTGCGGGTGGTTGATCCGCAAGGCCGGCGGGAAGGCCAGACGCTGCTGCCGGGGGTAAAGTGGATGGATACCCCCTATCAGGCCACCCAAGGCGCGCATCTGGTGGTGATCCTGACCGAATGGAACGAGTTTCGCGCGATGGATCTGGAACGGTTGTCGCGCAAGATGGAAACCCCGCGCATGGCCGATCTGCGCAATGTCTATTCGGCGGATGAGGCGCTTGCGGCGGGGTTCACGTCTTATGTGGCGGTGGGGCGTTAACCTTTTGCGCCTTGCCCGCGTGCGTAGACATCTTCATAGCGGATGATGTCATCTTCGCCCAGATAGGCGCCGGTCTGCACTTCGATCAGCACCATCGGCACCCGGCCGGGGTTTTTCATCCGGTGCTTTTCGCCCAAGGGGATGAACACCGACTGGTTTTCTGTGACCAAGGTCTCGACCTCGCCAATCGTCACCAAAGCCGTGCCTGACACCACGATCCAATGTTCCGCGCGGTGCATATGGCTTTGCAACGACAGCGCCGCCCCCGGATTGACCACGATGCGTTTCACCTGAAACCGGTCCGACAGTGCCAATGTTTCAAACCACCCCCACGGCCGGTGGTCGCGCAAGAAAGTCTCGGCTTGCGGGGCGGATTGGACTTTGAGGCGGGCCACTGCCGCTTTGACATCTTGGGCGCGGGCGCGCGGCGCGATCAGCACCGCATCTTTCATTGCCACAGCAATAATGTCATCCAGCCCGATAGCCACCAAAGCCTGCCCGTCGGACTCGCTGCGTAACAGGCTGTTATTGCAATCAATAACGGTGACATCCCCGGTCAATCCATTGCCCATGGCATCCAACGTGCTGGCCTCTCGCCAGACGGCATCCCAATCGCCAAGGTCGGACCATCCGGCCCCAAACGGCAGCACGTCCAGATTGTCGGCCTTTTCCATCACCGCAAAGTCGATCGAGATGTCTTGCGCCTGAGCCCAAGGCCCCGGCGCCAAGCGCAAAAATCCAAGATCAAGGCTGGCCTGATCCAGCGCCGCCGAAACCGGGGCCATCAGGTGCGGCGCGTGAGTTTCAAAAGCCGCAAGGGCGGTGCGCGCCGAAAACAGAAAAATCCCGGCATTCCACAGGAAATTTCCTGCGGCCAGCATTTGTTCGGCCCGCGCGGCATCAGGTTTTTCGACAAAACGGTGCAGGGCAATGGGTGCGACC
>JANPLZ010000070.1:0-1838 GCA_031422555.1 Cypionkella sp.
GCGGCATCAACCCCGTCCAAAGACGTGCCCGACATCGCCCCCAACGCCCAAACCGGCCCCGTCTGTCGCATCTTCCCCTACCGCCCTCTGCCCGCTATACCGCGCAGACCTTAAAGCATGAGTGTGCCATGACCTACCATCCGAAATCTGACTTCATGCGCGTGATGATCACCCGCGGCTTTCTGGCCGATTGCACCGATTATCAAGCGCTTGACGAGGCTTTTGTGCGCGGCGTGGTGCCTGCCTATATCGGCTATGACGCGACGGCGGCCAGTCTGCATGTCGGGCATTTGCTGAACATCATGATGCTGCGCTGGCTGCAAAAATGTGGCGGCAAGCCGATCACCCTGATGGGCGGCGGCACCACCAAAGTGGGCGATCCCAGCTTTCGGGCCGAAGAACGCCCGCTTTTGACGGCGGAAAAGATCGACGCCAATATCGCCGGGCTGCAAAAGGTTTTTGGCCGCTATTTGCGCTATGGCGATGGGGCCAGCGACGCCATCATGCTGAACAATGCCGAATGGCTGGACAATCTGAACTACCTCGACTTTTTGCGCGACATCGGGCGGCATTTCAGCGTCAACCGGATGCTGGCGTTTGAATCGGTCAAATCGCGGCTGGACCGCGAGCAAAGCCTCAGCTTCCTTGAATTCAACTATATGATCCTGCAAGCCTATGATTTTTTTGAGATTAACCGCCGTTACGGGTGTCTGTTGCAAATGGGCGGCTCGGATCAATGGGGCAATATCATCAACGGCATTGATCTGACGCGCCGGGTGCTGGACCATGAGATTTTCGGTCTGACCTCGCCATTGCTGACCACGTCGGATGGCAAGAAAATGGGTAAATCGGCCAATGGTGCGGTGTGGCTGAATGGCGATATGCTGTCACCCTATGAGTTTTGGCAATTCTGGCGCAACACCACGGATGCCGATGTCGGGCGGTTCCTGAAGCTGTTCACCGAGCTTGATCTGGACGAATGCAACCGGCTGGCGGCATTGTCCGGGGCCGAGATCAACGCGGCCAAGATCATTCTGGCCAATGCGGTGACGGGGCTGTTGCATGGTGATGCGGCTGCAGCCACCGCCGAGGCCACCGCGCGCCAGGTGTTTGAACAAGGCGGCGTCGGCGACGATTTGCCAACATTTGCCATCAGCGATGCCGAATTGGCTGCGGGCTTGGGCATCGTGCAACTGATCACGCGCGCAGGGCTCGCGGCATCGGGCAAAGACGCGAAACGGCTGATCGCCGAGGGCGGCGCGCGCCTGAATGATCTGGTGATCACCGATGCGGGCTTGCGAATTGTGGTGGCGGATTTGCCGTTGAAACTGACCGTAGGCAAAAAACGCCACGCGCTGATCACCCGCGCCTGACGTTTCATCTGTTCAAAAATATCCTACGGGGGTCCGGGGGTGTTAAACCCCCGGCCTTGCAGCCGTCACTGCATCACGGTGACTTTCGCCATCATATCGGGCACCGCCGGTGGCTCGCCCTTGGCGATGGCGTCAACCACCTCCATGCCCGAAATCACCCGGCCAACGATGGTGTATTGCCCGTCCAGAAACGCGCCGGGCGCGAACATGATGAAAAACTGGCTGTTGGCGCTGTCCGGATCGTTTGACCGCGCCATGCCGACCACGCCGCGATCAAAGGTCTCGGTCGAAAACTCGGCCGGGATATTGGCCATATCCGACCCGCCCATGCCTGCCATCGCCGTATCACCGCCCGATTTGCCAAACTGCACATCGCCGGTCTGCGCCATAAAGCCGTCGATCACCCGGTGAAACACCACGCCATCATAGGCACCTTTGGCCGCAAGTGCGGTGATTTGCGCCACG
>JANPLZ010000071.1:0-14338 GCA_031422555.1 Cypionkella sp.
GCCCCTCTTTTTGCCCGGTTGCCGATGTTTGACGTGGCACCGCCGGGAAAGCGTGATCCGCGCCTAGGCAGCATAGGCTGGCTGCATATCGGGCACCTGAAAGCGTGGCATGGGCCGCGCTGCAGGGGTTGGCACCAATCCCATCAGATTGCGCCGCGCGGTGGAATATTCCGTTGGCATCTGCAACACCGCATACATCCGGCCATCCTCGCCATTGCGGTAGGTATCCCCCAGCCGCGACACATCATAGCCCTGCTGGCGCATGGCGCGCAAAAACGGCAGCGGCGACAGGCTGATCAGGCTGGTGGCCCCTTTGGCGCGGGCCATTTCAACCAAACCATCGACGATCAGGGTCAGACATTCGCTGCGGTCCTCATGCGATGTCAGCGTGTCGGAAATCACCAGCCTTGTGCATTCCCACACCAAGGGCGACGCAATTTCAACCGACATCACATGGCGCGGAATATGCGGCAACTTGCCTGACCATGCGTCGCGCAGCATATAAGTATGCTCGCCCCAGACCGAGGTTGTGGCCATGGTCCGCGCGCCCCCGACGACCACACCGTTCTTGGTGGCCACCGAATAATGCGCCATCGGCGTATCATATTGATCCATTTCGTAGGTGTCGTCATGCGGCACATCCCAGCCTAAGTCATCGACAAAGACCTTTTTGCGCAGCGCCAGAAAGTCAAAAAATGTGGTGCTATGAAGATGAAGGGCCGAGAATGGGAAATTGACAGCGTGCATATTTGTTCTCCTATCGCCTGTGCAGATCGGGCGTAGGCCAAGGGTAATATGCCGTAAGTTGAAATACCTTCGAAAAAGCATCCGTAAAGGTAGAATTTGACGAAAGGAACCTGTCTAAAGGGTCAGTTTCTTACAGAATGCGGCGCGAGGCGGCGATTGATGCGGCCTGCGACTGGGTTTTCGCCCCCAACTTGCGTTTCACATTGTTCAGACGGGCCTTGACCGCGCTTTCCGAAATACCGAGTCGCGCGGCGATTTGCTTTAGCCGCATGCCACTTGACTGCATTTTCAGCGCCTCAATCTCGGCGGCGGTCAGCGTCGGTTCATCTTCGCGCCCGTCGTGCAGGCTTTCCAGCATGGCCTGCAGAACGGTGATTTCCGCATCGTGAAAATCACGGTCATCGCGGAAAAACATCCCATAGCTGCGTCGGCCTTTGTCAGATTTGGTCAGGTGGCTGATCGCTACGCCATGCCCAAGACCAAACAGAACGGCATGCGCCCTGACCTGCTGCGGATCGGGCAAGTCCAACTGTGAAAGCCGCACCGCACCGGTGTTGCCATAGACCCATTTCATCACCGGATCGTAGACAACCAAACCGTGCGTTGTGTAAAATTCCACCCAGCGTTCCGGCAATAAATTAAGTTCTTCTTCAGGAAAAGAAAAACCAACCCGCAACGCCAAATATGATCCGGCCGGGGCTATCAGGGAGATTTGATCTATCATGGCCTGAAGCTGTGTCATCTACTCAAAACAGTTGCCGAAACGTCACTAGGATCATAGAGTTCAATACCAGTGGTGTGCCTTTTCGTAGGGTCGTTAGCAACCTTAAAGAGCAAAAGTAAACATAATGACCTCGAAAAACCAGAATGTTATCAGCGTTGCTGCAAAATTTAAGCGGCTGGCCGAATTATGTGACAGCGGGTTTGCGGTGGCGATCCACATTCGTTTTACCCGGCCATCGCTGTTGTATCGCACCTATCCAACGGATTGGACCGACTATTATAACGAGAAAAGTTTCGTGATGGTCGATCCCACCGTGCGCTGGGGCTTGACCCATCTGGGTGCGATTGCCTGGGATGCGCTGGCGGCTGACGACACCGATGGCGTGCTGCACGCGGCGCGCGAGTATGGCTTGCTGAACGGCTGGACCTATGCCACCGGCCCCGCCACATCCCGCAGCCTTGGTAGCATGTCCCGCAGCAGCCCGTTTTCCGATGATCAACACGCCGAGGTTTGCAGCATCATTGACGATATGCACGCGCTGACCGAAGGCTTTGACCACTTGCCAACCGAGGTTCAGGACGCGTTCCGCGCGATTGGCTAAAGCCAACCGCAGGGGGCGCCTTGACCCCGGAAGTCGGCGGTCAAAGCCGGGCGATCACACCACCCGTTCCAGCATCATGCCCTTGATCTCGTCAATCGCCTTGGCCGGGTTCAGACCTTTGGGGCAGGTTTTGGTGCAGTTCATGATGGTGTGGCAGCGATACAGCTTGAACGGGTCTTCCAATGCATCCAACCGCTCACCCGTGGCTTCATCCCGGCTGTCCACGATCCAGCGATAAGCGTGCAGCAAGGCCGCTGGCCCCAGATATTTGTCACCATTCCACCAATAGGACGGGCACGACGTTGAGCAGCAGGCGCACATCACGCATTCATAAACACCGTCCAGCTTTTCACGGTCTTCGATCGACTGGCGCCATTCTTTGGCCGGGCGGTTGGTTTTGGTTTCCAGCCATGGCATGATGCTGGCGTGCTGGGCATAAAAATGCGTCAGGTCCGGCACCAGATCCTTGATCACCGCCAGATGCGGCAGCGGATAGATTTTGACGTCACCGCGCACTTCATCCAAGCCGTAAATGCACGCCAAGGTGTTGATGCCGTCGATGTTCATCGCACAAGACCCACAGATGCCTTCGCGGCATGACCGCCGAAAGGTCAGTGTCGGATCAATATCGGTTTTGATCTTGATCAGCGCGTCCAGAACCATCGGGCCACAGGTATCAAGATCGACGAAATAGGTATCAACCCGAGGATTTTCGCCGTCATCTGGCGACCAGCGATAGACCTGAAACTTGCGCAGGTTCTTGCCATCTGGCTTGGGCCAGGTTTTGCCGGTGCGGATTTTGGAATTCTTCGGAAGCGTGAACTGAACCATGGGTCAGACCTTTCTGTGCAGGACGCGCGGCGTCACTGTGCCGGGATACTTGAAAACGGGCGCGACGGCATCTGGCCAGAGCGCCGCACCACGCAATTGTCATAGACTTGGCTGGGATCGCGGCCTTGGATGAAATCAGACGAGATCGTGACATCAATCGCCGACCGTGCCCGCCCGTCCGATCCGATGCCCACCGCCACCGATCCGCGCGGCTGTTGGGCCAGCCGGGCTTGGGCCAGACAATCACGTTCGGCCTGAGGCAGCGATACCGGGCCGCAGGCCAGCAGGGGCAGAACGGCGATAAAGGCAAGGATGCGCATCGGTTATCCCCTGAGCGGCGGCACGCCATTGCGTGCGAAACAGGCCCCCGCCGCCGGGCGCTGGGCGATGATGCGGATGCTGTCTTTTGTGCGGCTGCCCGCCTCGACGCCCGCATCGCGCGCAAGGCCGTTGATTTCTTCGCGGGCCGCCGCATCAAGGATGCACGCGGTCGCCAGATCGGCCACGCCTGCGGGCATATCGCGGGCCACCACCGGCTGCACGACGGATTCCGCAGTGCGGCGCAGTGCCTTGTCGGCCAATTCTTGCGGATCGCAGGCGGTCAGCAGCAAGGCCGACAGCAGAAAAACAACGCGTGTCATGGCTTTGGTCCTTCCGGTTTGGTGGCGATGAACACGCATTCGCCGCGCATCAGGCCGTATCTGTGCACATCGGGTTCTGTTGCGGTGACTTCGTCAAGGGCAAACCCCGCTGCCTTGATCCGGTCGCGCAAGTCTCTGCCGAAGATCCGCACATGGTCGCGTTGGCCAAAGTGCAAAAGCCGCCCGACATCATCGGTGACATCGGGGTTTTCATAGCTTTGTGCCCAGCCTTCAACCAGTGGTGTGGTCAAGAATGCCACCCCACCGGGCCGCAACACCCGGTAAAGTTCCGCCAGCGCACGGGTGTCATCCACGTGTTCCAGCACATGATTGCAGATGATCCGATCATAGCTGGCATCTGGCAGATCAATCGACTCGATGTTCAGGTGCAAATCAGCGCGGGCTTCGCGGCGCAACTCTGCCGACGCATATAGTGCCACCATCGGCTGAATTTTGCGCCGCAACAAAGCCTCGGCCGCGAAATGCAACAGGTGATGGCCGGGGCCGATCAGATCACGCCGCAAGATCATCAGCCAGATCAGCCGGTGCCGTTCAAGCGACCCACACGACGGGCAACGGGCGTCATAGCGTGGCGGGGCCCCGAACGGCGCAAAATTGCCGAAATAGTCGCACAGCAGGCACAAACGCGGCGCAATCCCTGCCCCAAGGCGGGCAAATCGCTGCTTTTGCTTGTGCAACTGGCGGTCCAGCTCGGCGCGAAATTCGTCCGTGCGGTTCACCAGAGTGCTGCTGTCCCACGCGGGTTCCATGACGGCGTCAATACACCCGGGCTTTGGGGGCGATTTTCGCCTGATCAATGCCGCCTTGGTCTAACGTGGTCAGCGGGGTCAGATGCACCGGACGAGTGCCCAGCGCCACCTTGGCCCCGTCAACATAGGCCAGCGAATGCACCCGCCAGTTCACGTCATCACGCGCCGGGTAGTCTTCATGGGCGTGTGCGCCGCGCGATTCCTTGCGAGCTTCGGCAGCCACAATCGTGGCCAAAGCGTTTGGCATCAGGTTTTGCAATTCCAGCGTTTCCATCAGATCGGAATTCCACACCATGCTGCGGTCTGAGACTTTGATATCGGCCATCTTGTCGGCAATCGCCGTCATCTTGACCACGCCATCCCCCAGCGTTTTATCGGTGCGGAACACGGCTGCATCGGCCTGCATGGTTTTTTGCATATCCAGACGCAATTCAGCCGTAGGGATCGCGCCTTTGGCATGGCGGGCGGCATCGAACCGCGACAGGGCCTTGTCAATCTCGACCAGATTCAAAGGCGGCAAGGCCGATTTGCGGTCCACCACTTCGCCGGCCTTAATGGCCGCCGCACGGCCAAACACCACCAGATCAATCAGGCTGTTTGACCCCAACCGGTTGGCCCCATGCACCGATGCGCAGCCCGCTTCGCCCACAGCCATAAGGCCCGGATATGTGGCGTCGGGGTTGCCGGGGGTGGGGTTCAACACTTCGCCCCAGTAATTGGTGGGGATGCCGCCCATGTTGTAATGCACGGTAGGAATAACCGGGATCGGTTCTTTCAAAAGGTCTACACCCGCGAAAATACGTGCCGATTCCGTGATGCCCGGCAGACGCAGTTCCAGCGTTTCGCGCGGGAGGTGGTTCAGGTTCAAATGGATATGGTCTTTGTTCGGCCCCACGCCACGGCCTTCGCGAATTTCAATCGTCATGCAGCGGCTGACCACATCGCGCGACGCCAAATCCTTGTAGGTTGGCGCGTAGCGTTCCATGAACCGCTCCCCTTCGGAATTGGTCAGATACCCGCCCTCGCCCCGCGCGCCTTCGGTGATCAGACAGCCTGAGCCGTAAATCCCGGTCGGGTGAAACTGCACGAATTCCATATCCTGCAACGGCAATCCAGCCCGCGCCACCATACCGCCGCCATCACCGGTGCAGGTATGCGCAGACGTCGCACTGAAATACGCGCGCCCATAGCCGCCGGTCGCCAGCACAACCATCTTGGCGTTGAACACATGGATCGTGCCATCATCCAGCTTCCACGCCACAATGCCGGTGCAGCGGCCATCGGTGATGATCAGATCAAGCGCGAAATACTCGATGAAAAATTCTGCATTGTTCTTCAGCGATTGACCATACAGCGTGTGCAAGATGGCATGGCCGGTGCGGTCGGCGGCCGCACAGGTGCGTTGCACGGGGGGGCCCATCCCGAATTCCGTCGTATGGCCACCAAAGGGACGCTGGTAAATCTTGCCCTCTTCGGTGCGCGAAAACGGCACACCGTAATGTTCCAGTTCATACACCGCTTTGGGGGCTTCGCGCGCCAGATATTCCATCGCGTCCATATCGCCCAGCCAGTCAGAGCCTTTGACCGTGTCATACATGTGCCATTGCCAGTTATCGGGCCCCATATTGGCCAGCGATGCCGCAATGCCGCCTTGGGCCGCAACGGTATGGCTGCGGGTGGGGAACACTTTGGTCACACAAGCGGTGCGCAGGCCTTGTTCGGCCATGCCCAGCGTGGCGCGCAAACCCGCGCCGCCCGCGCCCACAACAACCACGTCATAGTCATGCACTTCGTATGGATACGCCGTCATATCAGCCCCTTACAGTGTTTTGCGTTTGTGTCGCTCAGCACACAGACGCGAAACGCAACATTCCAGATGTCAGTTTGGTGTGCAGTCGGTTCGGTAACGGACCCTCTGCACGCCTTGGTTAAAGCGCGATGCGGATCAGGGCGAACAGCCCTGTCGCGGCAATCACGGTGGAAAGTGAGATCGCAAAGATCACCAGCATCTTGCGCGTGGTGCCTTTTGCATAGTCTTCGATCATCGTGGTCGCCCCTTTGGCGAAATGGCGCATGCCAACCACCAGGATCAGCGCGGTCAGGATCGCGGGAAAGGGTCGCGCAAAGCTTGCAATCACCCCGGCGCGGTCCATCCCCAGCGTGTGGCCAAAGATATAAAGCCACGCAGGCACCATGAAGGCCAGCGCCACCGATGATACCGTCATCGACCAGTGATGCGCGGTTCCGGTATGGGCGGCCCCAAGGCCATCGGCGCGTTTGCGGGCGGTGAGATAGCGCATGACAGACCCCTTAAACGATCAGAATGGTCAGAACCGTCAGAACAACGGATCCGATGACACAGCCCCAGCCCAACCTCTCGGCTGTCTTGATGTCCAAGCCATGACCGGCATCGAAATATAAATGCCGCAAGCCCGCAAGATAGTGATACCACACCGCCCAAGCCGAGCCTGTGAACACCAGATCGCCGAACCACGATGTTGCCACCGCATTGGCCACGGCGAAATAACTGTCAGACGTTGCCGCCGCCAAAAGCCACCACACCGCCAACGCCACGCCGACGATCAGCGCATTGCCAGTGATCCGGGTCAAAATTGAACTGATCGACGTGATTTGCGGGCGGTAAATCTGCAAATGCGGCGACAGGGGGCGTTCCACCCGTGTTGTCTGTGCCATGCTTGGTCTCCTTATCGCGGGTCAGACGGGCAACAGGCCGGGCTGATTTGCTGATCTTATAGCAGTGTTTAGCGTTATTATCGCCAGTGTCACGCGCAACGGTGCCGCAGAGGCGTTAACAAATGCCCTGCAGGGCCAATATTTCATATTTGTGATCACACAAAAAATTTATGTGATCACAAATGGGGCATCAGGGATTTTCGGCATACATCCGGGCCAGATCCTCGGCATACTCGGTGCAGATGGTGATGGACCGGTCGGACGGATCGTAAAACGCATTCGCCTCGTCGCAGGCGGCAACGGTCACGGTGACTTCATGCGGCAAGCCGTAAGCGGCGTTCAGATCTTTCACTTCATCCGCCAGCAACGCGGCAATCGGATCGTCGGGCAGCACGCCGATCAACTTGAAGCCTTTGGTCGCTTTGGTAGGCTCCAGCCCCTCCAGCATCACGCCCCAGGACGCATCGGCCAGATCGAATTCATCCGGGCAGCCTTCGGCGCGGTCGGCAGGCAATTCCAACTCTGCCGCCACATCTTCGCGCACTTCGGGGTTTGCGCCGTAAAACAGACAGACAAGGTTGTAATAACGCTGCAAATCAAGGCTATGCACATCTGCAAACCCGATTTCGGACCCGTCATTGGTGGCTTCGACATCATAAAGCCGGAAAGCATTGGCAGTATCGTAAAGGATCGAGGTTGCGGAATCTTCGTCCCAGATGCTGTTGATCAAAATCGCCGACAGGGTATCAGCGGCATCTTCCTCGCGGCCCAGCACCGGCAATTCCAGCACATCAATAAAGGCGTGGCCCAATTCGTGGTAAAATGTCGCCAACACATTTGAGGCAACAAAGGTGGCGGCAGACTCGTCTTTTGGCATCTTGAACGGCGTCTCGGCCATGGCAGGCAAGGCGAGCGCACAAAACGCGAGGGCAATAAGGTATCGCATGACGGCTCCGGTTGGCTAAAGGGCTGTTGGGGCGGGCCGTATCATCGCGCGGCGCGGCATAGCGGCGGCATCAATGATCGCCCAGTTTCGTGTCGGCGCTATAATCACCCGCAGCCGTTTTCACCACCGCCTGCCCGCAGCGCATCACCCCGCGGGCCGCGTCAAAAGCGTAGGTCGGCGCACCGTGCAACTGCCAGCCTTTGTTCAGGGCCGCCGTGACTTTGTGGCAAAAGGCCGAAGTGTCATCTTCGGTTAAAAACCGATACAACTGCATCAATAATTGCCGGCAAAAACCGGGTGGCCCAGCCAGGCGTGAACCCAGGCCGCAACGCCATAGAGCACCGCCGTTCCCGCCAGCGCCATCGCATCGCCCTTGATGCCGCGTCCGCCGGTGGGCGGCGTCCAGCGCTGCGCGCGGTTGATCATCGCAATCGAGATCAACGCCCACACCCCGATGCCACCAAACAGGATAATCGACGCCTGATCGCCATTCACCAGCAAATGCGCGGCCGCCCAGATCACCGTGCCCCACAGCATCGGATGCCGCATCACCGGATACAGCAGCCCCTTGGTGCCGCCCACAGCGTAAAGATAGACCGAGATCAGCATCAGCGCGTTGTTGGCATGGCCCATGCCCGCCATCGGGCTGTAGACCGGGATCACCTCGGCGGCGCGGTAGCCGATCACCATCAAGACAACCGCGGCAACCAAAGCCAAAGCCACCAGCCCTTTGCCCCGATCGCCCAAGGTCGCCCGCAGATCAGGCAGAATGCGTTTGAACCAATGCGCCGCGATCCACAAAAGCAACCCGATACTTAACAGCGTCATGCGATACTCCCAGTCAAGCTTGGGGTGCCAAAGGTGACACCCTGCTTTGCCTCATTGCGGCGAATTATGCAGGTTCTGGCGCGCTTTGCCATCCCCGGCCAGCAGAATTGCCGCAAATTGACCGGCGTTTTGCGCCAAGTGCCGCAGCCCGCGCGCGACGTTAAGGAAATCGTTGGATTCTGGGCGCAGCCTAAGGTGATGCGAATGAACCGGGAAGGTTGATCATGGAAAAGCTGATGTTTGCCCTGTCGCTTGGTTTTGCCGGGTTGATCCTTGCCACACAGGCGGGCTGGGCCGCGGGTCAATGCGCACCGCGCGCCGGGGTTTTGGCGGCGCTGTCGCAAAAATACGGCGAAACCCGGCGCGGAATCGGCATGGCGGGCGACGCCCAACTGATGGAGCTGTTTGCCAGCGCTGCCACCGGCAGTTGGACCATCACCGTGACGCTGCCAGACGGCACCACCTGCCTTGTGGCCACCGGGCAGGCCTTTGAAGCCCTGAGCGAAGCGCTACCGGTGCCCGGCGATCCGGCCTAGCCCAGCGCGCCATCTGCGCCATCCCAGATCAATTTGATCGAAATCGCCAAAAGCGCCCAAGTGATGATCTGAAAAAACAGCTTTTCCGGCATCACCTTGACCAGCTTTGCCCCAGCAAACACCGCCACCGCCGCCGCGGGCATCAGCACCACTGCCACTTTCAGATTTTCCAACGAAAACTGGCCCAGCGCGTAGTAGGGGATCAGCTTTATCGCATTCAGATAGGCAAACAGCACCGTATTGGTGCCGGCAAAAACCAGTTTGGGCAATTGCAACGGCAGCACATAAACCTGATACGGCGGCGCGCCTGCATGACTGACAAAACTGGTAAAGCCGGTCAGCGTGCCCCAGAAAATGCCGGGGCCCACTTCGGCGTTTTTGGCCGGGCCCAATTGGCCACGTTTGCGCAACAGGTTCAGCGCAAATACCAACCCAATGACCCCCACCAACATGGTGACCAGCCATTCCGGCGTGATGCTAGCGGTGGCCCAGCCGACGGCGACCCCAATCGTCACCCCCACCGCCATGATTGCCAAAACACGGCGGTCAAAGGCGGCGCGATAGGCGTATAATCCGAACATGTCAGAAATAACAAACACAGGCAGCAGCAATCCCGCCGCCGTCACCGGTGATATCGCCAGCGCCAGCACTGGCACCCCCAGCATACCAACCACCGGCAAGCCGCCTTTGCCCATGCCCACCAGAATTGCGGCCAGCAGTGCTACCGTCCAGAAAAACCCACCGTCCATGCTGCCCCCCCATATCCTGGCCCCGCTTTAGCGCAAACTTTCGCGCCAAGCCACCCTAACTCCCTATGCTGCATTGCAGCAGGCTTGCGCGCAGGGGGTATTCTGGCTTACCAACCCGGCATCATTGCAAACGCGCAGCCTTGTTGTGCAAACCTCGGGAGAGTTTCCTATGGCCAGACCAAAGATCGCTTTAATCGGTGCAGGTCAGATCGGGGGCACGCTTGCCCATCTTGCGGCGCTGAAAGAGTTGGGCGACGTCGTGTTGTTCGACATCTCGGAAGGCACGCCGCAGGGCAAGGCGCTGGATATCTCGCAATCCGGGCCATCCGAAGGGTTCGACGCCTCGGTGACCGGCACCAACGACTATGCGTTCCTGCGCCGTGCTGACGTGTGCATCGTGACCGCAGGGGTGCCACGCAAACCGGGGATGAGCCGGGATGATTTGCTGGGCATCAATCTGAAGGTGATGAAATCGGTCGGTGAAGGCATCAAGAAACATTGCCCGCAGGCGTTTGTGATCTGCATCACCAACCCGCTGGATGCCATGGTCTGGGCGCTGCGCGAATATTCCGGCCTGCCACATAACAAGGTTGTCGGCATGGCGGGGGTGCTGGACAGTGCGAGGTTCCGGCATTTCCTGTCGGTGGAATTCGAAGTGTCGATGCGCGATGTGACGGCCTTTGTGCTGGGTGGGCATGGCGATACCATGGTGCCATTGACGCGCTATTCCACAGTGGGCGGCGTGCCTTTGCCCGATCTGGTGGCAATGGGCTGGACCACGCAAGACAAGCTGGACGCGATTGTGCAGCGCACCCGTGATGGCGGGGCGGAAATCGTGGGTCTGCTGAAAACCGGATCAGCGTTTTATGCCCCCGCCACCGCAGCGATTGAAATGGCAGAAGCTTACTTAAAAGACCAAAAGCGCGTGTTGCCTTGCGCCGCCTATGTTGATGGCGCGTTCGGGCTGAAAGGCATGTATGTCGGCGTACCCGCGATCTTGGGCGCGGGCGGGGTTGAACGGGTGGTCAACATCAAGATGACGGCGGACGAACAGGTGATGTTCGACAAATCGGTCGATGCCGTCAAAGGCTTGGTCGCGGCGTGCAAGGCGATTGATCCGTCACTGGCCTAAGCCCCCCAAGTGCAGCGCGCCCGGACGGGCGCGCTGCATCGGTCTTGCGCAAAAATTTTACCCAGAAAATTTTTCGCGCCGACCGCCCGTTCCTGTTAGTTGACTGCCATATGGCCCGCCCGATATCCCCCTACCATGCCCCCGGCTTTTATGCCGATGCCCTGTCAAAGGGGCGGCACCGCGATATTGTTGGCGGGCGCTGGGATGAAACGGGTCGCGCGCAGATGGCCGTCTTGCTGGAACATGGCTTGCAGCCCGACCATCATTTGCTGGACATCGGTGCGGGGTCTTTGCGATTGGGCTGCAAGGCGGTGCCCTATCTGAACCCCGGCCATTATTGGGCCACCGATATGTCGGGCGATCTGCTGCTGCGGGGCTATGATCTTGAATTGGCCGACCCCGCCCGCCTGCCGCAAGGTCAGCTGATCGAAGACGCTGATTTCAATTTTCCGGGGGTTTGCGACACCATCACCCATGCGATTGCCTTTGCGGTGTTCACCCATTTGCCGGGCGCACATCTGCACCGGGCCCTGACCCAAATCCGGGTGAAATTTCCCGCTTTGCAAAAGTTGTTGTTCACCGTGTTTCTTGCCCCCGATCCGGCCAACAGCCTGCAAGCATACCGCCAGCAGGATGGCGTGGTCACCCATAAAACCCGCGCGCCCTATCATCTGTTGGCGCATGAGGTGATGGCGATGGCGCAGACATCGGGGTTTTCCGCAACCTTGTGCGATACCCGTCTGCCGCGCGGCCAGCGGCTTTATCTGGCTAAACCTGCGTAAAACAGGGCTTTCGGCGGAACATACGGCATGGCGCCGCCCAATCCTTAAGCACTTCCTATTTGTGATCACGCAAAAAATTATTGTGATCACAAATGTCACTTTTCCGAAAACCTGATCCATTTGCCGTTTTGCCTCGGCGTCGATCTGTGGCATCACGGCACAAATCACAGCGGTCAGGACAGTCAATGAACATCCACGAATACCAAGCCAAGTCGTTGTTGCGCAGCTATGGCATTCCGGTTTCCGATGGCCGTGCGGTGACCAAGGCCGAAGAGGCAAAGACGGCGGCGGGGGAACTGGATGGCCCGCTTTGGGTGGTCAAGGCGCAAATCCACGCAGGCGGGCGCGGCAAGGGTAAGTTCAAAGAGGCCGAAGCTGGCGAAAAAGGCGGCGTGCGGTTGGCGCGGTCGGTGGGTGAGGCTGCCGAATTTGCCCGCCAAATGCTGGGCCGCACTTTGGTCACCGTGCAAACCGGGCCTGCGGGCAAACAGGTGAACCGCATCTACATCGAAGATGGCAGCGATATCGCCCGCGAGTTGTATCTGGCCATGCTGATTGATCGTGGCACTTCACGGATTTCCTTTGTGGTGTCCACCGAAGGCGGCATGTCGATCGAGGATGTGGCCCATGACACCCCCGAAAAGATCATCACCTTTGACATTGATCCTGCGACCGGCCTGTCCGATTTCCATGGCCGCCGCGTGGCCTTTGCATTGGGACTGACCGGCAATCAGGTCAAGCAATGCGTCAGCATCATCAAAGCCCTGTATAAGATGTTCGTCGAAAAAGACATGGAAATGCTGGAAATCAACCCGCTTGTGGTGATGACCGATGGCAACTTGAAACTCTTGGATGCGAAGATGAGCTTTGATGGCAACGCCATCTACCGCCACCCCGATATTGCCGCTTTGCGGGACGAGACGGAAGAAGACCCCAAAGAACTGGCGGCATCGAAGTTTGATCTGAACTACATCGCACTGGATGGCGAAATCGGCTGCATGGTCAATGGCGCAGGCCTTGCGATGGCCACGATGGACATCATCAAACTGTATGGGGCAGAGCCTGCGAATTTCCTTGATGTCGGCGGCGGGGCCACCCGCGAAAAGGTGACCGAGGCATTCAAGATCATCACCTCGGATCCGCAGGTCAAAGGCATTCTGGTGAACATTTTTGGTGGCATCATGCGGTGCGATGTGATCGCCGAAGGGGTGATTGCGGCCGTCAAGGAAGTGGGCCTGAAAGTGCCGCTGGTGGTGCGGCTGGAAGGCACCAACGTGGATCTGGGCAAGGATATCATCCGCAATTCCGGCCTGAACGTGATTGCGGCGGATAATCTGAGTGATGCTGCGCAAAAGATCGTCAAGGCGGTTAAGGGGTGATGGGTCAGGCGCGGCTTGCGCCGCCAAACCAGTCGCGCAGCGGGGTAATTCCCGCGCTACCAAGGAAAATCATGCTTCGCCTTATACTCGCCTTCACCCTTCTCGCGACACCCTCCTTTGCGGACGAAGCCGCGTGGTCTGATGAGGTTGCCAATATTGATCCAGGCACGCGGTTGGCCGCGTTGATCACAGGCTGCACCACCGCCCTGACCGATCCCACCGCCGTTACCGCCATCCTTACCGCCGCCAACTGGACCCGCGCTGATGAATTCGACGGCACGGTGGCTTTTCAAACCGCATCGACCGATATGATGTTCTATCAGGACGCAGGATTTTGCATGGTGTCGGTCACCGATTTCAACACTGAAACCCTGGCCGCTGAATTGGCCAGCCTTGGCATCACTTCCAGTGGGCAGGACGAGTATGGGTGCGCGCAATTCAAGATGGACGGCACCATTGCCACCCTGACCGGCGGCGGCAATGATCCGGCTTGCGCATCGACATCCGAGGCTGTTTTGCGGTTTGACGCAGCGCCATGATACGCCGTGTGATCATAGCCGCCGCAGTCTTGGCCACCCTGCCCGCCACCGCGCAGTCCGATACACTGGACGACGCCGATGTGACCTTTCACAGCTATGAAGTGACAGGTGAATCCTTGGCCGAGATTGAAGCCGCGATGGGCCGGGACGGGCCGCGCGGGTTTTGGGCCTATACAACTTGGAACGTCACCTGGACGGCCGATTGCGAAACATCGGTTTCCGGCGACATCACCTTGCCCGAACTGGCCGAAGATGCCGATCTGACCGACGAAGACATCGCCGAATTTGACCGCATGGCCGAGGCATTGCTGGCCCACGAACTGCAGCACGTCGATTTCGGCATCGCTTTTGCCGCCGACGTGGCAGATCAGGGCTGCCCGGCCAATTCTGATGAGATTTTGCAGCCCTATCTGCAAGACGAACGCGACTTTGATGCCGA
>JANPLZ010000072.1:0-29088 GCA_031422555.1 Cypionkella sp.
GCCTCGTCGAAAATCACCGAATGCGGGCCGTCCATCACGGCGCTGGTGGCCTCGTCATTCCTGTGCGCGGGCAAGCAGTGCATGAACAACGCGTCGGGATTGGCATGCGCCATCAATGCCTCGTTCACCTGATAGCCACGCAACTGATTATGGCGGCGTTCCTTGGCGGATTCCGGATCATGCATCGACACCCACGTATCGGTGACCACCAGATCGGCACCTTGCACCGCCAGAACCGGATCGCGTTCCATCTTGATGCGCACGCCCTTGTCGCGGGCAAAGCCGACAAACGCCGCCTCGGGTTCCAGGGTTTCCGGCCCGGTAAAGGTGAAGTCAAAGCCGAACTGCCCCGCTGCATGCAAGAACGATCCGCACACGTTGTTGCCATCCCCCGCCCAGACCACCTTTTTGCCCGCAATCGGCCCGCGGTGTTCTTCGTAGGTCATCACATCCGCCATGATCTGGCACGGATGGGTGCGGTTGGTCAGCCCGTTGATCACCGGCACCGTGGCGTGTTCGGCCATTTCCAGCAGCGTCGCTTCTTCAAAGGTGCGGATCATGATCAGATCGACATAGCGCGACAGCACCCGGGCGGTATCGGCGATGGTCTCGCCATGCCCCAGTTGCATTTCCTTGCCCGACAGCACCATGGTCTGCCCGCCCAACTGGCGCACGCCGACATCAAACGACACCCGGGTGCGGGTTGAGGGTTTCTCGAAAATCAACGCCACCATGCGGCCTGCAAGCGGTTGATCATCATCGGGGGTGCCCTTGGGGCGGCCGTTACGGGCAATTTTCATCGCCAGCGCCGAATTGATCATCCCGCGCAGATCGACGGCGGATGTTTTGTGGATATCAAGGAAGTTGTTCATTCCGTCGGGCTTTCAAAGACATTTCGTTTGCCCCAAGAGCCGGGGGTTTTCTACCCCCTAACCGTTTGGCCAATGCCGAACGGTTTGACCCCCGAGAGTGTTTTTACCAAAATGAATGCGGATCAGGGCGCATGACAAACGCGTTCATTTGTTGGGTGGCGATATGGCACAACATCACGCGCACAAAATACAAGCCACCCCGCCAAATCGGCAGATTGGCCCCGGTATATATGCACGACACCATTTCAGGCCGCATGCTGGGCTTCTATGGCCAGTGCGCTGCGGTCCAGCCGGGCGATTGCCTCGGCGATGTCCACGTCCGGGATGTTCAGCGCAGGCAGCAACCGCAGCACATTGTCCGCCGCGGGCACGCACAGCAGATGTTGCGCATATGCCGCCTTGACCACATCGCCATTTGGCACCACGCATTTCAGTCCCAGCATCAGCCCCTGGCCCCGCACTTGCGCAAAGACCCGGGGATGCTGGGCCACCAATCCCTCCAGACCCTGACGAAACTGCGCCGCTTTGCGCGACACATGATCAAGGAAATCATCGAGGCCCACGATGCCCATCACCGCCGCCCCCACCGCACAGGCCAAAGGGTTGCCGCCGTAAGTTGACCCATGCGTGCCCGCCACCATGCCCGCCGCCGCAGCCGAGGTTGCAAGAACCGCCCCCAACGGAAAGCCGCCACCGATGCCTTTGGCAACCATCATAATATCGGGCGTGATCCCCGCCCATTCATGTGCAAACAACTTGCCGGTGCGCCCGACGCCGCATTGCACCTCGTCAAAAATCAACAAAGTGCCGGTTTCATCGCACAGATCGCGCAAGCCTTTCAGGCATTGGTCCGGCACCACACGAATGCCACCTTCGCCTTGAACAGGCTCGATAATCACAGCACAGGTACGCGTGGTGATTGCAGCACGTAACGCATCGTGATCGCCCCACGCCAGTTGGCGAAATCCCGGCATCAGCGGGCCAAACCCTTTGACCATCTTTTCAGACCCGACAGCCGCAATCGCCGCGGTTGACCGCCCGTGAAACGCACCTTCAAAGGCGATAATATCGGTCCGGTCGGCCTGATCATTGCTGGAATGATATTTGCGCGCCATCTTGACCGCCAGTTCGGCGGCCTCGGTGCCGGAATTTGTGAAAAACACCGTATCGGCAAAACTTTGATCGACCAGCATATCGGCCAGCCGTTCTTGTTCGGGGATGCGGTACAGGTTCGACACATGCCACAGCTTGGCCGCCTGCTCGGTGATCGCCGCCACCAGCGCCGGGTGCGTATGCCCCAGCACATTCACCGCAATCCCCGCCCCCAGATCAAGATAGCGGCTGCCATCTGTCGCCACCAACCAAGAGCCACTGCCCGACACAAAGGCAATAGGTGCGCGGTTATAGGTGGGCAAAACCGAAGGGGTCACAAAGGGGGTCATGGCGATATGTCCTGAAATCAAGCCTCAGGCGTAACGAACGCCGGGGCAAAGTGTCAATGTAGGGAATGCCCTTTTGGCCAAGGGCACCGCAAGATCACGCGTCAGGCGCAGCGGCACTGACGTCGGGGACGAGGGATAAAGGTGCGTCGGTTGATCATTCGCACGGCATAACAAACGCCCGTCGCTGCTGTCCAGCGCATTTTTTGCACCGCAATGCCGCGACGCCCCTAGACCAACCGCCGCGCCAACCGGTTCTGCCGCGCAATAACCGATGCCAGATCAATCGTCATCATCTGCCCGTCCTGCACCACCGCGCGACCTTCGACATACAAATCGCGCACTTTGGTCGGGCCACACAGGATAAGACTGGCCACCGGGTCCCAGGACCCGGCGGATTCAACCCCCGAGATATCCCAGATCGCAATATCGGCGCGTTTGCCGACTTCAATTGACCCACAATCGGGCCGCCCCAACACTTGCGCGCCGCCCAGCGTGGCAATTTCCAACGCCTCGCGCGCGGCCATCGCATCGGCCCCGCGCGCGACCCGCTGCAACAAAAGCGCCTGACGCGCCTCAAGGATCAGATTGCCCGCGTCATTGCTGGCCGATCCATCCACCCCCAACGCCACCTTGACACCCGCATCGCGCATCACACGCACGGGCGCGATACCGGATCCCAACCGGCAATTGGAACAGGGGCAATGTGCAACACCGGTGCCTGTACGGGCGAAAAGATCAATCTCGCCCGCGTCCAGCTTGACACAATGGGCATGCCAGACATCCGGCCCGGTCCAGCCAAGGTCTTGGGCATATTGGCCCGGGCGGCAGCCAAACTTTGCCATCGAATACGCAATATCTTCTCCGTTCTCGGCCAGATGGGTGTGCAACATCACGCCTTTGTCGCGCGCCAAAACGGCTGCGTCCCGCATCAATTCCCGGCTGACCGAGAAAGGCGAGCAAGGCGCCACCCCCACCCGCATCATCGACCCTTCACGGCTATCGTGATGGGCGTCGATCACCCGGATGCAATCGGCCAGAATCGCTGCCTCCCCTTCAACCAAACTGTCGGGCGGCAACCCACCCAGAGTTTGCCCGATGCTCATCGCACCCCGGGTGGGATGAAACCGCAACGCCACCTCGCGCGCGGCGGCAATTGTATCGTCCAACCGCGCGCCATTGGGGAACAAATACAGATGATCCGACGTCATCGAACACCCCGACAGCGCCAGTTCCGCCAAGCCAATCTGCGCCGAGACGAACATTTCCTCCGGCCCGAACCGCGCCCAGATCGGATACAAGGTTTTCAACCAGCCGAACAACAACGCATCCTGCCCACCCGGCACCGCGCGGGTCAGGGTTTGAAACAGATGATGATGGGTGTTGACCAGCCCCGGTGTCACCACACAGCCGCGCGCCTGCACAACACGCCCCGCCGCAGCCAGCCCCTGCCCCACCGCCGCAATCACGCCGCCGCGGATCAAAACATCGCCGCCGACAATCTCTTGCCGCCCGGCATTCATCGTCACAACACTTGCCGCACCTTGGATCAGAATTTCAGACAGGATTTCAGACATGGGGTTCCCGTGACTTTCCACCCCCTTCGGTGGACCGGAACCCGCAGCGCGACAGAAGGGGGACGCAAAGGACTCGTCGCTGCACGCCGAACCCTAGCAAACCCCGTGCCCACCACCAAGCCCTTTCATTTTGGCCGAAATACTCTCGGGGGGACGCCAAAGGCGGCGGGGGCAGACAGCCCCCTCTTTTTCTTGGCCAAAGGGAGCGGTGCAAAATTCTTGCTGCAAGAATTTTCGCGGCTTAGCTGTTCAGCAAAGCCATCGCTTCGCCGTGGATCTGGCGGTTAGCGGCAGCAAGGACTTGCCCGCCGTCAAAACAAGGCCGTCCTTGCCAGTCGGTAACAATGCCGCCCGCAGCCTCGATCACGGCGATGGGCGCTTGCACGTCATAGGCCTGCAGGCCTGCCTCGATCACCAGATCAATCTGGCCGGCGGCAATCAAGGCGTAGGCATAGCAATCCATGCCATAGCGGACCAATTTCGCCGCCCCCGCCACCCGGCGGAACGCAGCGCCTTCGTCCGGCGTGCCAACCTCGGGAAATGTGGTGAACAAGATAGCCTCTGACAAAGGCCGTGGCGCGCGCGTCTGCAAATCAAACCGACCCATCGGACCTACCACTTCGGCCCGCCCCAGCCCGCCCTCAAAACGTTCCCGGATATAGGGCTGATCAATCACGCCATACAGTGGCCCGGTTGCATCGCGCAGTGATATCAGCACCCCCCAGGTGGGTGTGCCCGAAACATAGCCCCGCGTGCCATCAATCGGATCCAGCACCCATGTCAGACCCGAGCTGCCTGCAACCGCGCCAAATTCTTCGCCCAAAATGCCGTCATCGGGCCGCCTCTGGGCCAGAATGGCGCGCATGTTGGTTTCCGACAACCGGTCCGCAACCGTGACCGGATCAAACCGCGCGATTTCCTTGTTGTCGGCGATCAGCGTTTTGGAGCGGAAATGCAGCAAAGTTGCCGCCCGCGCGGCATCCGCCAATGCGGCCGCCGTTGCCACGATGTCGGCGATTTCTGCATCCGTAAACCGTGTCATCGCAATCACCCCCGGTCAAACCGGGTTACAAACCCGTCACCCCCGGCGCTATCCGTTCGGGGGTGACAGGTCAACAATCCTGAAAAGCGGTGATGTCAGGCGGCTTCGCTAAGAACGCGCGCCAGATCGAACAAGCGGCGACGCTGCGCTTCGGGGATGGCATAGTAAGACCGCACCAGTTCCAGCGCCTCTTTGTCGGCCATCATATCGGCCCCGGCATGCGCGGCTTGGCTGCCTTCGGTCAGGCCTTCGAAAAAGAACGCGATGGTCACGCCCAGCGAATCGGCGATATCCCACAGCCGCGAGGCAGAAACCCGGTTCATCCCGGTCTCATATTTCTGAATTTGCTGAAACTTGATCCCGACCTTTTCAGCCAGTTGCTGCTGGGTTACTCCGATCATCCAACGGCGATGACGAATGCGTTTGCCAACATGGGCGTCTACGGGATGTTTCATGACTGGTTCCTGTTTACTGGTTTACGTGTCCTACTCATTTACAAGCAACTTTCGTGCCAAAAATTTGCGTTAACCAATTCTGCCAAAAATAAATCCATATCCCCCAAAAACCTGTCTTTTTAGATATGTCCAATTATACAAGCGATGAAGAATTATCCCTAGACTTGCAGACATCGCGCCAAAGGGTCGCCATGATTGCCAAACTCGCCTTTAAGAGGTTTAGCTATTTGCAAAGCAAAATGAAAAGTAATCGGCATGAATCATTGCATATTGCAATATATTCGATCTTGACCTCGGGGCACAATGGCCTTTTCATCTGAAAACAATGAAAAATTTTGCGGGCAATGCGGCGTCCGGATCGAGGTGTGATGCAGGCTTGGCGCGTTGAAGATGCAAAGCGGGATCTGGCATTAAAAACTGTGCCAGTGCCGGTTCCTGCCCCGCAGGAGGCGTTGATCCGGATTGCCGCCTGTGGGTTGAATTTTGCCGATTTGCTGATGCAGCAAGGCACATATCAGGATTGCCCGCCGCTGCCCTACACCCCGGGGCTGGAATTTGCCGGCACCGTTGTGGGCTTGGGCAGTGCCGCCTTGCATCCGCCAATCGGCACACGGGTTGCGGTGTTTGCAGGCAGTGGCGGTCTGGCAGAATATGCCGCAGTGCCCGCCAACCGCTGCGCTGCGATCCCGGATAAGATGAGTTTTGCCGATGCCGCAGCCTTTCAGATTGCGTACGGCACTGCCCATCTGGCCTTGGGTCATCGTGCCGGGCTGCGGGCGGGCGAAACCGTGCTGGTGCTGGGGGCGGCGGGGGGTGTCGGATTGACCGCGGTGCAAATTGCCAAACGGATGGGCGCGCGGGTGATTGCCTGCGCGCGCGGCGATCAAAAACTGGCAATCGCCACGGCGCATGGCGCGGATGCGGTCATCGACAGCGAGACCCCCGATCTGAAGGCCGCGTTCAAGGCGATTGGCGGCGTCGATGTGGTCTATGATCCGGTAGGCGGCGCGGCTTTTGACGCGGCCCTGTCTGCCTGTCGCCCCGAAGCGCGCATTCTGACCATCGGCTTTGCCTCGGGCGAGGTGCCAAAGATTGCCGCAAACTTGTTGCTGGTGAAAAATCTGACGGTGATGGGGTTGTATTGGGGCGGCTATGTTAAATTTGCCCCCCAACTGTTGACCGACAGTCTGATCACCTTGTTTGGCTGGTATGAAACCGGTGGTTTGCGCCCGCACATCAGCCACAACTTGCCGTTTGCGCGCTATCGCGAAGGTTTGGAATTGCTGCGCAGCCGGGCGGCCACCGGCAAGGTTGTGATCACCCTGCCCTAGGGTCAGACCAATTCCTGCACAATTGCTCGTTCGGGCGCACGCTCGGGTGTCGGGCGGATTGCCCGGGCCTGATAGGCCTGCCGGATCATTGCGGCCAATGCCAACACGGCTGGCGAATGCGCCGGGTCGGCCACATACATGTTCACTTTCAACACCCCAAGATCGGGCAAAGCCCCGCCATGGGCAATGCGTTCCACATAAGGCGGCTCTGATCCGGCCAACACCGTATGCACCGCCAGATCGGCGGAAACTGTGGCTTCGACGGCGCGGGTGCTTTCACTTTCGACCGCCATATCCCAGACGATGCCGCTGGTATCCAGCGCCGCCTGCGCGCGCTTGCGGAAAATACACGCGGCTTCATAGGCCAGCCGCAGCGGACGCTGTTTCCACGCCACACCGCCTTGCGCGCCGATCCACACCAGCGGCAGCGCTGCCAATGTCTCACCCCCCAAGGCCAGCCCATCTTCGGTGGTCAGGATCACATCGCATTCGCCGCGCGCGAACTGCTCTTTCAAGGTCAAGGTAAACGATGACAGCAACGACACCCGCATCTTGGGGTATTCCTTGGCAAAGCGGCGCAGCACGTTGGGAATGATCGGAAACACAATGTCATGCGGCACACCCAGCACGATTTCGCCCTCATGCGCGGTTTCAGTTAACCGGCCAAACACCTCGTCATTCAGCGCCAACATCCGGCGCGCATAGCCAAGCAACAGCTCGCCGTCCGCCGTCAACGCCACTTTGCGCAAGCTGCGGTCCAACAGCTCGGTGTCCAGCATGTCCTCAAGCCGCTTGATCTGCATCGAGACTGCAGATTGCGTCAGATTCAAGAAACCCGCCGCCCGCGTCACCCCGCCCGCATCGGCGATGGCCACGAAAGAGCGCAACGATGTCATGTCAAGATTTCGGATCATATCACAATTCCTGATGTCAGAAGTCAAAAGCATTCATTTTTATAATGATACAGCTTCGGCTAGACAGATCAAGTGATGTGATGCAACAGGCGTCCAACATCACAAACACCGATGTTCCCGAAAGGATGCGCCATGTTCGCCTCGCTTCACACCTCGACCCTGGCTGTCGCCCGCGTTCAGGCCAACCGCCCCGTGGGCGGCTTGGTTGCACGCCTGCGCACCGCGCTTACCTTGCGCGCCCAGCGTCAGCATTTGCTGTCTTTGGATGATGCCCGGCTGTGCGACATCGGCTTGACCCGCGAACAGGCTATGGTCGAGGCGGCGCGCCCGCTGTGGGACGTGCCACGCGGCTGGCGCGCTTGATTCCGGCAAAAGCCGGAAGAGCTGTGCAATTTCCCAACGGAAATCCTTGAATTTGCTGTATAGACCACCGATATTGCACTCATAGGGCGTTTGGTCTGGCCAAACACCCATCCAGTTCAACTTTGGAGGCTTAGTATGGCTGACTATCAGACGATCCGGACCGGTTCAGGCGCAGGCGCCCGCACCGCCGATATCGACGCCGGGCTTCGCGCCCACATGAACAAGGTCTACGGGCTGATGTCTGTGGCCATGCTGATCACCGCAGGCGTGGCTTGGGCCGTTGGCACCAATGACGCCATGGTTGCAGCGATTTTCGGAACCCCGTTCAAATGGGTGGCGATGTTCTTGCCGCTGGTGATGGTGATTGCGTTTAGCGCAATGATCAACCGGCTATCGGTGGCCGCAGCGCAGCTGTTCTTTTATGCCTATGCTGCCGCAGTTGGTCTGTCGCTGTCGTTCATCTTCGCCGTCTACACCGGCACGTCGATCACCCAGACCTTTCTGGTGACCTCGATCGCCTTCGCGGGCTTGTCGCTGTATGGTTACACCACCAAGAAAGACTTGTCGGGCATGGGGTCGTTCCTGATCATGGGCCTGATCGGGCTGATCGCGGCGTCGATCATCAACATCTTTCTCGCCTCATCGGCGCTGGCCTTTGCGATTTCGGTCATCGGCGTGTTGATTTTCGCAGGCCTGACCGCCTATGACACGCAGTCGATCAAGAACGAATACATCCAGCACGCCGAAAGCGGCGACAACGAATGGATGGGCAAGTCGGCAATCATGGGCGCGTTGCGTCTGTATCTCGACTTCATCAACATGTTCATGTTCTTGCTCAGCTTCTTGGGCAACCGCGAATAACAAGAACCGCATTCGCCGCAAACACAGAGGCCGGAGGAAACTCCGGCCTTTTTCATATGCAGACACTGCTACGGTGTAAAACTGCTGTGGTTGCAGCGGTTTGATCCCTAAAATTTATCTAAAATCCGCCTTCATTTTGGAAAAAATACTCTCCGGGGGAAGCGGCTCTTGCCGCGTGGGGGTGGAAAACCCCCAACGGCCCGCGCCGCAAACCACCGCCAGAAATTTTACGCGGGCTTTCAAAAGCCGCCAGCTTGATCCGGTTTTCGCAACAAAAAACCGCACCCGAAGGCGCGGCTTTTGTATCGCATAAAAGCCGGCTGATCTTACTTGATCTTGCCTTCCTTGTATTCCACATGCTCGCGCTTGACCGGATCATATTTCTTCACGACCATCTTTTCGGTCATGGTGCGGGCATTCTTCTTGGTCACATAAAAGTGGCCGGTTCCTGCCGTTGAATTCAGGCGGATTTTGATCGTCGCCGGTTTGGCCATAGTGATTTCTCCTGCAACGGGAAACACCGGGTTTCGCCGCGAAATTCTTGAACCTGCCTTTTACGGCAGGCACCGGCAGAGTCAACCGCAAAGCAGCGCTGCGATATCAATTTGCGCGGATGGCCTGTAAGCCGGATTCTGTCCCCCCCGAACCGTGATCCGGGGTTGGATGATCATTCCTCTGCCGCACTTGTTACCAAGGCGGTCAAGCTGCCAACCCGGACCCTTGGGCTGAAACATCCCTGTGGCGGTATCGCAAACCGGGGTCTGCGACCAATCCCACGTAGGGCCCCTATTCGGCATTGCTCCGGGTGGGGCTTGCCGTGCCGTCCTTGTTGCCAAGTCCGCGGTGGGCTTTTACCCCACCGTTTCACCTTTACCATGGATGCGCCGAACGCGATTGCCCGGCACCATGGCAGACTCTTCTCTGTGGCGCTTTCCCTGGGGTTGCCCCCGCCGGGCGTTACCCGGCACCCTTATTTCATGGAGTCCGGACTTTCCTCGGGCGTTTGCACCCCCGCGATCATCCAGCCATCCGCGCAAGCGCCGTCTACGCCGTCGCACCCGCGCGGTCAACTGCGAAGCGCTGTGCCAGATCATGCGCCAGACCCGCATCGGTGGCATCCAGCGGGCCCTGCGCCCAAGGCCTGAACCGCAACCGAAACGCCGCCAGCAGATCGGCGTCCGGGGCATCCGGATAGCCAAACGCCCGCAACGACGACACAAAGCCCAACGGCTCCGCCGTTCCCGCCCGCGGCCAAACCGACAGACCGCCCAACGCCAGCCTGCGCCAATCAAACCGGCCGCCCGGATCACGCTTGCGGCTGGGGGCCATGTCGGAATGCGCAATGATCCGCTGCGGCGGGATATCCCACCGCGCCATAACACCGCGCAACAGGGTTTCCAGCGCGGTCATCTGCCCATCGGAAAACGGCTGATCGCCCGGATTGGCCAATTCAATGCCAATGGACTGCGAATTTACGTCGCCAACCCCCGCCCAGTCGCCCGCCCCCGCGTGCCACGCGCGCTGGGTTTCATCTACCAAAGCCTCGGGGTGCCCGGTCTCGGAAATCAGCCAATGCGCCGACACTTCCGCCGCAGGATCGCACAGCCGCGCACGCGCGTCGGCGCAACTTGCCATCGCGGTATAATGGATCACGATCAGACCTGGACGGATCGCCCCGCGCCGTTCGCCAAAATTGGGCGAGGGGTAGCCGGTCAATTCAGCGCGGTGCGAAACGGCGTCGGATCCCACGCGCAGGCAAAGCCATCGCCATCCGGGTCAAGCCCTTTGCGGTCGCGGTCCGGCCCGCCTGCGTTCAGGAAAGCCTCTTGCGCCAGATCGGGCGACGGAAATTTGGCACAAGCCTTGGCTGAATTAGTAAACATCTTTGAGCGTTTGAACAATTGCGTCCCCAAAGGATGCGTGGTCGAGATGGCAAATTCGACGATATTGGGGCCAGACGCGCCGCTGCGTTGCGGCAAGGCACCGGGTTGATCCACCTGATATTTGGCGCGGTTGGCGTCGATGCGGGCTTTGTCGCTTTCGATGGTTTCGCGTGCGGAAACCGCGCCGAAGTCTTGCTCATCCGATACGCCTGTGGGGGCAACACCACCGACCACATCCATTTCCGATGTGGTTTCCACAATCCCCGCCGGGGCATTGCCGCGCGCGCGCACACCGTCCTGAACCGGAGCAATGGGTTGCTGCACAGGCGGCAGTGTTGGCTGCGCACTGCCATTTTCGGCATTGGCAATCGCCGCCGCCGCGCCGTCGGTCGAAAACCCGGACTGCGGGCCGGCGGTTGTGGGTGGTGATGCCGTGCGGCTGTTCAAGTAGCTGTCATAGCTTTCAAAACCAACACCGGCACCCGAATCTGGCACATTCTGGGCGCAGGCGGTCAGCCCAAGGGCTGCCAGCAGTAGGATAGACGCACGCATTGTCTCGGCCTCGGCGGTTTATTTATGTTATTTGCGCCTTACCACCATTTATTTGGTTTGGCCACAAACCCGGCGCTGCGTTCCAAAACATAAGCGTGATTGAGCAAACCCGCCTCATCCCACGGCCGCCCGATCAGTTGCAGCCCCATCGGCAACCCCTTGGCATCCAGACCAACCGGCACCGCAATGCCGGGCAGTCCGGCAAGATTGACCGTCACGGTGAACACATCATTCAGATACATCTGCACCGGATCGGCATTGGCCATTTCGCCCAAGCCAAAGGCTGATGACGGCGTGGCGGGCGTCAGAATAGCGTCGATGCCGGTGGCGAAAACCTGTTCAAAGTCGCGCTTGATCAGCGCCCGCACCCGGCGCGCGCGGTTGTAATAGGCGTCATAAAACCCCGCCGACAGCACATAGGTGCCCACCATGATGCGGCGCTGCACTTCGGGCCCGAACCCTTCCGCGCGGGTTTTTTCATACATGTCGGTGATGCCATCGCCCAGCCCCAGTTTGGCGCGGTGGCCAAAACGCACCCCGTCATAGCGCGCAAGGTTCGAAGACGCCTCGGCAGGCGCAATCACATAATAGGCGGGCAGCGCGTATTTGGTATGCGGCAATGAAATATCGACAATATCCGCCCCCGCGTCGCGCATCATCGCCACACCATTGGCCCACAGAGTTTCAATTTCGGCGGGCATCCCGTCCATGCGGTATTCGCGCGGAATGCCGATGCGTCTGCCGCGAATGTCGCCAGTCAGGGCCGCTTCAAAATCGGGCACGGCCAGATCGGCGGAGGTGGAATCCTTGGGGTCATGCCCGGCCATCGCGCCCAGCATGATCGCCGCATCGCGCACCGATTTGGTCATCGGCCCGGCCTGATCCAAGCTGGACGCGAACGCCACCACGCCCCAGCGCGACACCCGACCGTAAGTTGGCTTGATGCCGACAATGCCGGTAAATGCCGCTGGTTGGCGGATCGACCCGCCGGTATCGGTGCCGGTCGCCGCCAGACACAGATCCGCCGCCACCGCCGCCGCCGATCCGCCCGACGATCCGCCGGGTGTCAGAGTGCGGTCGTCGATTTTCCACGGATTGACCGCGTTGCCATAGCACGACGTCTCATTGCTGGACCCCATGGCAAACTCGTCCATGTTCAACTTGCCCAGCATCACCGCACCCGCACCAAACAACTGCGCGGTGACAGTTGATTCGTATTCGGGCTTGAAGCCGCGCAGGATGTTCGATCCGGCCTGGCTGGCCACACCTTTGGTGCAAAATAAATCCTTAATGCCCAGCGGAATGCCGCACATCGCAGGCGCATCCCCCGCGGCCAGCCGCAGATCGGCGGTGCGGGCCTGTTCAAGGGCGATTTCAGGGGTTTTATGCACAAAGGCGTTCAACCCATCGCCCGCATCAATTGCCGTAAGACACGCCATCGTCAGATCGACAGAGCTGATTTCCCGGGCACGCAGGGCATCGCGCGCAGCGGCGATGGTCAGGGCATTCGCGTTCATTCGACTACCTTCGGCACGGCAAAGAACCCTTCCCGGGCATCGGGGGCATTTTTCAAAATTTGGGCCGGGATATTGCCATCCGTCACCACATCGGCGCGCCGGGCCAGCCGCATCGGCGTGACAGATACCATCGGGTCAATCCCGGTGACGTCAACTTCGTTCAGCTGCTCCATAAAGCCCAAAATCCCTGAAAGCTGTTCCGCCAGCTTGGGCAACTGCGCCTCTTCCACGCGAATGCGGGCCAGTTTGGCCACTTTGCGCGCGGTGTCGATGTCGATGGACATGGGGTCTCTCCGCCAGATACGACGCCTCGTTTATCCGCCCCGCACAGCACCTGCAAGTCGAACGGGGCAAACTTGGCACAGTCGGTTGCCCAATTTCACGGCTGGGCTATCTTCGGCCCAGACAAAAACCAGATCAAACCCGGAGACGCGCCCATGAAGATTATCTGGCTTGGCCATGCAGGCTTTCGCATTGAAATCGAAAATGCCGTTCTGCTGATCGACCCATGGTTCACTGGCAACCCGATGTTTCCCACCGATCAACGCGCGGCTGCGCTTTTGGGGGCGACGCATGTGCTGCTGACGCATGGGCACGGCGATCATGCGGGCGACGCGCTGGCGATTGCCACCGAACGGAACGTGCCCTTGGTCGGCATGAACGATTTGATCGGGTGGTATCAGACCAAACACGGCGTTGCTGGCATGGGGTTTAACAAAGGCGGCACGGTTGATCTGGGCGGGGCAAAAGTGACGATGGTGAACGCCAGTCATTCATCCTCGGTCGGATCGCAGGATGGCCCGATCTATGCCGGATCCGAGGCTGGGTTTATGATCGCGGGCGAAGGCCATGTGATCTATGTTTCGGGCGATACCGATATCATGGCCGATATGGGTTGGATGGGTGACTATCACGCACCCGATATCGGCATTTTGTCCTGTGGCGGCCATTTCACCATGGATATGGCGCGCGCCGCCTATGCCGCAGCAAAGTATTTCAATTTCAAGACCGTGATCCCCTGCCATTACCGCACATTCGCGCTGCTTGCGCAAAACGCCGATGTCTTGCGCGACGGTTTGCCCAATGCGGTGGTGATAGAGCCGCAGGTGATGCAACCCATTGTGATCTAAGGCAGCGATTCCCCCGATCCGCCGCCACCCCGGATTATGTCTGGGGCAGCGGTGGGCCGGTAGCCAAGGCGCGTCAAAGCCCGATATCGCGGCGCAAATGCGCAGATAAATCCTGCGCCGTTATGGTGCAGGTCTTGGTGCGGCCCCGAACGGTTCGCGCCAACAAGGTCGCCAACACCCGCAACAGGCCATGTTGCAAGATCAGGCTTTCAACGGTCGATTTCAGCGTGGTGTCTTCGGAATTATAAACTGCGTTCATTTTTTGCACATTGATCAGCCGGGCAAAGCCGGTCTGATCCCTTCAGCTAAGGCGACGAATACGAACCGGTTGCGGCAGACAAACTGCGGCAGCGCACGGTTCAGGGACGTTAAAGGGCTGGATGAAATGCCGGGTCTGTTGACACCAGCAGCGACGCGGTTAGGGCCGGATTATCCGGCGCCCCCCGGCGGTGGACGTATGATCCACGGGCCCAAAACGCAGGCAACTTTGAATGACCATCATTTGTGCCTCCTTGGTTGGGCGTTGAAACTGTGTTTTTCTTGCACAACCTGCGCCAAATCCAAAGCGCCGTTTGCGGGGTTCGCACAGGCTGCGCGCCATTGTGCTTGGCGTGCAACAGCCCGCAAAGCGGTTCAGGTTACTGTGGAAAAGGAAATCGCTGCTTCGCGTTTCACTTGAACGCGTTTCCCGATTTGCCGGAGTCCGTCAAAACCTGATCCTCCCTAGCGGCGGGCGGCGAAAAAGTCTTTCAGCAATGCCTCGGCGGCATCGGCGTTGATGGCGTCATAAACTTCGGGTGCATGGTGACATTGCAGGTGCGAAAACACCCGCGCGCCATGCGCCACGCCGCCCGATTTGGCATCCGCAGCACCGTAATACAGACGCGCAATACGCGCCGCCGAAATTGCCCCGGCGCAAAGCGGACAGGGTTCCAGCGTGACATAAAGATCATGCCCGATCAGCCGCTCCGACCCAAGGGCCAGACAGGCCGCCCGGATCGCCAGCACTTCGGCATGCGCGGTGGGATCGCACAACTCGCGGGTGCGGTTGCCCGCGCGCGCCACGATCCGGCCTGTCTGCACGATCACAGCACCGACCGGCACTTCGCCACGCAAGCCCGCCGCGCGCGCCTCGGCCAATGCAGCGTCCATAAAGGATTGGAACACGAACCTTGCCCCTTTCGCCCGAAGCCAATACTAACCAAAGGGCCGGGGCCTGCCCCCGGGGTTTGCCGCCCCCCAGCCCCTAGGAACCCTTCCATGACCGAAAAGACAAGCCCCAAGGCCGCAGAAAAGGTGCTTGCAAAGACGCCCGAAGGCGACCGTATTGCCAAAGTTCTGTCGCGTGCCGGCGTGGCCTCGCGCCGCGAAGCCGAACGGATGATCGAACTTGGCGAAGTTGCGGTGAACGGCAAAACCATCAGCAGCCCGGCCCTGAACGTCACCGCCCGCGATAAAATCACCGTGCGCGGCGAACTGGTTGGCGCCCCCGAACCCGCGCGCCTGTGGCTGTATTACAAGCCCGATGGCCTGGTCACCTCGACCAATGACGAAAAAGGCCGTGACAATGTGTTTGACAATCTGCCCGAAGATTTGCCCCGGGTGATGTCAATCGGGCGGCTGGATTTGAATTCCGAAGGGCTGTTGCTGTTGACCAATGACGGCGTATTAAAACGGCGGCTGGAATTGCCATCAACCGGCTGGATGCGCAAATACCGGGTGCGGGTGAACGGCAATCCGACCGATCCCGATCTGGAACCGCTGCGCCGGGGTATCACGGTTGAAGGTGAGCGGTTTCAGCCGATGGTGGTGGTGCTGGACCGTATTCAGGGCGCGAATGCCTGGCTGACGGTGGGCTTGCGCGAAGGCAAGAACCGCGAGATCCGCCGCGCCATGACGGCGATCAATCTGACGGTGAACCGCCTGATCCGCATCAGCTATGGTCCGTTCCGGCTGAACGATATGGTGCCGGGGCAGGTGGAGGAAATTCGCGGCAAAGTGCTGCGCGAGCAATTGGGCGAAGGGCCGACACCCGAAGATGCACCGCGCAAACCCACCCGCGCCCCGCGCGCCCAAGCCGGGCTGCCAAAACCTCCAGTCGCCAAACCGCTGGCCCCAAAACCCGCCGCCAAACCAACCGCCCGCCCCGGGGCAGGTCCGCGCGTGATCACCTCTAGCCGCGCAAAACCCGGACCCCGGCCAAAACGCGGGGAATAAAGCCCGCAGTTTCCCGATTCCGGCACTGGCATGAAAAGTTGCCAGCCCCTATACTGGTGGTGGCAGGTTTATTGTCGCAGTTGGGATGTAGAAGGTGATATGTCAGCCACGGGCCTGCAAACCATCGCTTATCTGCTGCTGCTGGCCGTGACGGCCTATGCGGCCTTTGGCTGGGGCGTCTGATGGCACAGCGATTTGGCGGCAAATACAGCCCCGATCCGGCTGCCCCCAAAAATGTGACTGGCGGTCTGCCGGATCATCCCCCCGTGCTTGGCCCAACACGATCCGGGCGCGATCATTGGCGCGCCGGGCTGTTGGCAATCGTTGGCCTGATTTTCGCCGTCAACGGCCTGCGCGGTGACCCACGGGATTTGATCCTTGGGCTGGCGGCTGCGGCCACAATGATCGCGGCCTCGTGGTTGACCCGCGAGGGATTGCGCGCGGCCGCCGCCTTTGACGCCCGCCGCGTTGCCCGCCGCCCCGCGTTGCCGCGCAAGATATTTGGCGCTGTGCTAACAGGTGTCGCCTTGGCTTTGGGCACGATGATGTGGCAGCCGGGGCTGATCTATCCGGTTTTGATCGGGCTTGCCGGGGCAGTTTTGCATATTGGGGCCTTTGGGATTGATCCTTTGTCCGACAAGGGTGCGGCAGGCGTCGATCAGTTCCAGACCGACCGCGTCGCGCGTGCCATAGATGAGGCAGAGGCCCACCTGACGGCGATGAAAGACGCGATTTTGCGCGCCAAAGACCGTGGCCTTGAAACCCGGGTTGACCGGTTCACCGTCACCGCCCGTGCCTTGTTTCGCACGGTTGAAGGCGATCCCGGCGATCTGACAGCGGCACGCAAGTATCTGTCGGTGTATTTGATGGGTGCGCGCGATGCGACGGCGAAATTTGCCGATGTCTTTGCTCAAACCCGTGATCCCGCCGTGCGCAGCGACTACGAGGCGTTGCTGACCGATCTTGAAACCAATTTTGCCAGCCGCACCCAAAGCCTGCTGTCTGGCCCGCACAGCGATCTTGACGTCGAAATTCAGGTGTTGCGGGACCGGCTGAAACTGGAAAGCTGACAGCGTAAATCTTATCGCCCAACGCCTTGGGCCTGCGAAAGAAAGACCGATCCGATGACCCAAGACACCCGCGCAGCCGCTGCCACCTCGCTTGCCGAAATTCAAAAGGTAACAGCGGTGATTCTGCCCGAACCCGGCACCGCGATTGTGGCACTTGACGCAGCCCCCGCCCCGGTGGCCGAAGATATCCGCAAGCGGATGGCCGAATTGGATATGTCGAACACCCAGTCGATCATCTCGTTTGGATCGTCCGCTCAGGCCGAGTTGCAGGTGATCAGCCAGGAAATGCTGGCCGGTGTAAAAAACAAGGATGTCGGCCCCGCAGGCGACAGCTTGCGCAACATTGTCACCACTATCCGCGGCTTTTCGATATCCGAACTGGATGTGCGCCGCGAACGCAGCTGGTGGGAAAAACTGCTGGGCCGCGCCGCACCTTTTGCCAAATTTGTTGCCCGCTTTGAAGAGGTGCAAGGCCAGATCGACAAGGTGACCACAGATTTGCTGGGCCACGAGCATATCTTGTTGAAAGACATCAAAAGTCTGGACATCCTTTACGACAAGACCCTGAAATTCTATGATGAACTGGCGCTGTACATCGCCGCCGGTGAGGCAAAGCTGGCTGAATTGGACAGCACCACGATTCCCGCCGCCGAAGCCGTTGTGGCCGCAGCGCCCGAAGCCGAACAGGTGAAAAAGGCGCAGGAGTTGCGCGATTTGCGCGCCGCCCGCGATGATCTGGAACGCCGGGTGCATGATCTGAAACTGACCCGCCAAGTCACCATGCAATCGCTGCCGTCGATCCGTCTGGTGCAGGAAAATGACAAATCGCTGGTCACCAAGATCAATTCCACTTTGGTCAACACCGTGCCGCTGTGGGAAACCCAACTGGCACAGGCGGTGACGATTCAACGGTCGCGTGAGGCGGCCGAAGCGGTGCGCGGGGCGAATGATCTGACCAACGAGTTGCTGACCGCCAATGCCGAAAACCTGCAACAGGCCAACCGCATCGTGCGCACCGAAATGGAGCGCGGCGTGTTCGATATAGATGCTGTCAAAAAGGCCAATGCCACTTTGGTTGCCACAATCGAGGAAAGCCTGTCGATTGCCGATCAGGGCAAGGCGCGCCGGGCCGCCGCCGAAGGTGATCTGCGCAAGATGGAGGGCGACTTGCGCGATGTGCTGTCTGCCGCCAAGGCGCGCAAATCGTCTTTGGGTGACGTGGTTGGCGGCGCGGCCTGAGGGATGCAGATTTTGGGGGCAAGAGGCAAAGCCGCACAATGGGTGGCGGCGGCGGCGCTGCTGGCCCTTGCTGCCTGCACGGTGCCCGCGCCCCAATCGGCTGACAGTCCCGCCCCCCGCCCTGCCCCCGCGGCCGAGGCAATCGCGCAAGACACGCTCGAAAGTGCTGCCTTGCGCAGCTATTATACTGAAGTTCAGCAAGCGTTGCTAAGTCAGGGCTTGTTGCGCACCGATGGTGGCGGCCCGGATACGCCGATCACCGACCGGATGCTGGCCGCCAACTTTTCGCGCATCGCGCTTTATGAAGAATACGACCGCGCCCTGGGCGGCACCATTGCGCGCGAGGCTGCAACGCGCCTGACGCGTTGGGGCGGGCCGGTGCGGGTGGCTTTGCGCTTTGGCGCATCGGTGCCGCAGGCCAAACGAGCGTCTGATACCGCGCGGATCGGGTCTTATCTGAACCGACTGGCCGGGCTGACCGGGCTGTCGATCCGGTTGGCCGACGTCAATCCCAACTTTATCATTCAGATCGCATCGGTGGACGAACGCCGCGCGCTGGGGCCGTCTTTGCTGGCGGCGTTGCCCGAACTGACGGCGGCCCAAGTGTCGGGCGTCACCAATCTGGACCGGTCAACCTATTGTCTGGTCTGGACCCAAAGTGATACCGCCACCGGGCTTTATGAACGGGCGTTCGTGTTTATCCCGTCTGAACATCCCGATCTGATGCGGCTGGCCTGTATGCACGAAGAAATCGTGCAAGGTCTGGGTCTGCCCAATGACAGCGCGCTGGCCCGGCCCTCGATCTTTAACGACGACGAAGAATTCGCCTTGCTGACCACCCAGGACGAGTTGATGCTGAAAATGCTGTATAACCCTGCCCTGCGCCCCGGCATGACCGAAGCCGCAGCGCGCCCGATCGTAGAAACCCTTGCCACCCGGTTGTTGGGTGGGGATAGTTGATCTCGCACCGCGAGGCATAGGAGTAGGCACATGGTTTTTGATTTCCTTAAAGGCGAATTTATTGACGTCATCACTTGGTTGGATGACAGCCGCGATACGATGGTCTGGCGCTTTGAGCGGCGCGGCAATGCCATCAAATACGGCGCCAAGCTGACTGTGCGCGAAGGTCAGGTGGCGGTGTTTGTGCATGAAGGTCAGTTGGCCGATGTGTTCGGCCCCGGCATGTATATGTTGGAAACCAACAACATGCCGATCATGACCACGCTGCAGGCTTGGGATCATGGCTTCGATTCACCGTTCAAATCCGAGATTTATTTTATCAATACCACCCGGTTCAATGATCAGAAATGGGGCACCAAAAACCCGATCATGTGCCGCGACCCCGAATTCGGCCCGGTGCGTCTGCGCGCCTTTGGCACCTATTCGATGCGGGTCGGCGATCCGGCCAAGTTCATGCAGGAAATCGTCGGCACCGACGGTGAATTCACCGCCGACGAAATCAGTTTTCAGATCCGCAACGTGATCTTGCAGGAAATGTCGCAGGTTTTGGCGAAATCCGGCATCCCGGTGCTGGATATGGCGGGCAACACCGGCGATCTGGCAAAGCTGGTCGTTACGGCGATTGCGCCGAAGATTGCCGAATACGGCCTGACCCTGCCGGAATTCTACATTGAAAACATCAGCCTGCCCGAAGAAGTTGAGAAAGTTCTGGACAAGCGCACCTCTATCGGCGTGGCCGGGGATCTGAACAAATACATGCAGTTCAACGCCGCCGAAGGCATGGCCAATCCCGGATCGGGCATCGGGGCTGCGATGGGGGCCGGACTGGGCGCTGGCATGGGCATGAACATGGCAGCGCAAGCCGGACCATGGGGGGCTGCCCCAGCCGCAGCACCACCTCCACCGCCCGCCCCACCGGCGGCGCGTGCCTGGCATGTGGCCGAAAATGGTGCCACCAAGGGCCCGTTTTCCGACGCTGATCTGGCGGCCATGGCGGCCTCTGGCGGGTTGATGCGCGCGTCGCAGGTTTGGACCGCTGGTCAGGATGGCTGGAAAGCTGCCGGTGATACTGATCTGGCGCGGCTGTTTGCCATGGTGCCGCCACCGCCACCACCACCCGGGGCCTGAGCCATCATGGCGTTGGCCGAGCAAAATCACTGGCCCTGCGCACAATGCGGGGCCGACCTGCGCTATGCGCCCGGACAAACCGAACTGAAATGCAATTTTTGCGGCCATCAGCAGCAGATTGCCACCACCTCGGCCAAATCCAAGGCGCGGGCGTTGGGCGAACTTGATCTGGCGCGCGGTCTGGCCGACGATCTGCCAAGTGCTGCCAGCGAAGAGGTGCGGTCAACCTCTTGCCCAAATTGCGGTGCGGTGGTCGAATTTCAAGGCGCCACCCACGCCACCGAATGCCCGTTTTGTGCCACGCCCGTGGTGGTCGATACCGGCAGCCACCGCCATATCAAACCCCAGGCGCTTGTGCCGTTTACCCTGACCGAGGCGGAATCGCGGGTGGCCTTGGTGCGCTGGCTGGGTGGGCTGTGGTTCGCGCCGTCCAGTCTGTTGGAATACACCCGCAAGGGCCGCGCCATGGCGGGTATTTATGTGCCGTTCTGGACTTTTGATGCCGACACCGCCAGCCGCTATACCGGTCAGCGGGGCGAGCATTATTATGAAACCCGCACGGTGACCGTGACGGTGAACGGCAAATCCGAGCAGCGCGAAGAACGGGTGCAGAAAACCCGCTGGTATCCCGCTTCGGGCAATGTGGCGCGGCAGTTTGACGATGTGATGGTGATGGCCTCAACCAGCCTGCCCGAACGGCTGGGCAATGATCTGACCCCGTGGGATCTGACCGCGCTGGAACCCTACAACGCCGATTATCTGGCCGGCTTTCAGGCCGAGGGCTATACCGTTTTGCTGGCGCAAGGCCATGGCAAAGCCCGCGGCGTGATGGCGGAGGTGATTTCAGACGATGTGCGCCGCGACATTGGCGGCGACGAGCAGCGCATCGACAACGTGAACACCCGGTTTGACGATGAAACCTTCAAGCATATCCTGCTGCCGGTGTGGATGGCCGCCTATAAATATGGCGGCAAAAGCTATCGGTTTCTGGTCAACGGGCAAACTGGCGAAGTGCAGGGCGAGCGGCCCTACAGCTGGTGGAAAATCGGCTTTGCGATTTTGCTGGTGATGGCTATTGTGGTGGGGGCGATCTATTTGAACGATCCTGGCACGCTGGGTCTGCCGCGCCCTGATTGGATGAATTAGACAACGTCGTTCGGCCTTGTTTTCAGTAATTGGTTTGGCTTTTTGCCGATTTTATAGCGAGTTTCCTCTTTAGCGTAAGTTCACCCCCCCCTTTTGATGTAAGGAGAATTGATCTTGCCAGAAGTTTATCAATACACCTATTTCACCCAGCAAACCTCCAGACTGCCTACTGCGTTGAAACTTGCCGTCAACTCGACCTTGAAGAACTTGCAGCTGGGAATCTACAACACCCCTAAGATGGTCAAGGGCAATGGTCAGGGTTTGGTGAAAACCAAAGTCAAAATGAACCCCGCAGTCGCTGCGGCCACCAATGTCTGGGAAACCCGGATTGATGGCCATTGGCGGATTTTCTATTACACCAATCCGGGCGGCAATCTGACGGTGCTAAGCATCGGACATCTGGATGATAACAGCCGCCTGATGGAACCCGCCTAGCGCGGTTGACAACCGCATCGGGGCACCCGATAGAGCGTCACCTTTGGCGGAGTCCCTGATGCGCATTCTTGATCACGCCCGTATCGCCGAATTGCCGAGCCCGTATTTCGGTAAAGTGCGCGATTGCTATGATCTGCCCGCCACGCCTGACTTGCCTGCCCGCCGTATACTGATTTCGTCCGACCGCATATCGGCTTTTGACCGGATCCTGACGTCGATCCCTTATAAGGGTCAGGTGCTGACGCAGATGGCGCGCTATTGGTTTGACCACACCAGCGATATCTGCCCCAATCACGTGCTGTCCTACCCCGATCCGAATGTGGTGATCGGTCAACATGTGACGATCCTGCCGGTTGAAATTGTGGTGCGCGGCTATCTGGCGGGCACCACCTCGACCTCGATCCTGACGCAGTATCTGGCGGGGGTGCGCCAGATGTATGGCCACCAC
This sequence comes from Cypionkella sp., assembly GCA_031422555.1. Classification (GTDB taxonomy): domain Bacteria; phylum Pseudomonadota; class Alphaproteobacteria; order Rhodobacterales; family Rhodobacteraceae; genus JANNAT01. Next base: position 22,580 of record JANPLZ010000072.1, read on the forward strand.
TTTCCCGACGGTTTGCGCGCCAATCAGGTGTTGCAGGCCCCGATCATTACCCCGACGTCAAAGGCGTTTGACGGCGGCCATGATGAGCCGCTGACCGGCGCCGAAATCGTGGCGCAAGGGCTGTTGACGCATTCTCAATGGAACCTTGTATCGGCCTATGCGCTGGCGCTGTTCGCGCGCGGGCAAGACATGGCTGCGGCGCGCGGGTTGATATTGGTTGATACCAAATACGAATTTGGCCTTGATGCCACGGGGCAAATTTTACTGGCGGATGAAATCCACACCCCCGATTCCAGCCGCTATTGGATCGCCGCGGGCTATGACGCGGCCTTTGCCACCGGCAGCCGCCCGCCCAGTTTTGACAAAGACGTGATCCGGTCTTGGGTTGGCGCGCGCTGTGATCCCTATCACGACGCCATTCCGGACATTCCCGCCGATATGATCGCCCAGACCAGCGGCGTTTATATTGAGGCGTTCGAAACCATCACCGGGCAAACTTTTGTGCCCGATGTCAGCCATGCGACGCCACTTGATCGCATCCGCGCAAATCTGGCACCGTATTTTACTGCCTAAGCCTTATGTTTGCGCTAACAGCGCGGTTTGCGATAAGATCACGCAACATGAATGGAGGGTGAAATGATTCTCAGCTGTGGCGAAGCCCTGATTGATATGTTGCCGCGCACGTCCACCCTGAACGAGCCGGCCTTCGCGCCCTATCCCGGCGGGGCGGTGTTCAACACGGCGATCGCCCTTGGCCGTCTGGGCGCGCCGTCGGCGTTCTTTTCCGGCCTCTCAACCGATATGCTGGGGGAAATTCTGGCGGACAGCCTGCAAGCCGCCAAGGTTGATACCCAATATTGCGCCCGCACCAATCGCCCCACCACCGTGGCCTTTGTGAAATTGGTCAACGGGCAGGCAACCTATGCGTTCTACGATGAAAACACCGCGGGCAGCCTGTTGTCGCAAGATCAGTTGCCGGTGCTGCCGCCTGCGATCAGCACGCTGTTCTTTGGCGGCATCAGTCTGGTCACCGACCCCGCCGCCGCCACCTATGAAGCGCTGCTGGCGCGTGAGGCCCCAACCCGTGTCACCATGATTGATCCCAATATCCGGCTGGGATTCATCGCGGGCAAAGAAGGCCCCTACCGCGCCCGCATCGAGCGGATGATCGCGATGGCCGATATTGTAAAGCTGTCGGACGAAGATTTGCACTGGCTGATGGGGGCGGGCGATCTGGTGACTCTGTCGCGCCAGATCATCGCGCGCGGCCCCAAAATTGTGTTTTTAACCGAAGGGGCGCTGGGCGCGCGGGCCGTGACGGCCACACAAAACCGCACTTGTGCCGCCCAAAAAGTGGTGGTGGCCGATACTGTGGGCGCGGGCGATACGTTCAACGCAGGCGCGTTGACGGCCCTGCATGAGGCCGGCACGTTGACCAAATCCCGGCTGGCTGTGATCACGGACGCAGAACTTGACGCCGCCCTGTCCCTTGGCACCCGCGCCGCCGCCATCACCGTCAGCCGGGCCGGCGCGAACCCACCCTGGCGATCCGAACTTTGAGAGCCGTTTTACAACGGGTCAGCGCCGCCCGCGTGACTGTTGATGCAGCGTTGATCGGCCAGATTGAAGCGGGTCTGCTGATTTTGTTTTGCGCCATGCAAGGTGATGGTTTGGCCGAGGCTGACAGGCTGGCCGCAAAAATAGCCAAGCTGCGGCTGTTCAAAGACGCGGACGGGAAGATGAACCTGTCGTTGCGCGATACGGGTGGGGCGGCGCTGATTGTGTCGCAGTTTACTTTGGCCGCCGATCTGCGCGGCAACCGTCCGGGATTTTCCAGTGCTGCCAGCCCCGAACTGGGCCGGCACTTATACGATTATTTCGTCCAGCAAATCGCCGCCCTTGGCGTGCCGGTTGCAACCGGCAGTTTTGGCGCGGATATGGCCGTCAATCTGACGAATGACGGCCCTGTAACGATCTGGTTGGATACCGAAACGCTTTAGCGGATCGCATCCGCGCAAACGATCAACGCATCCATCGAAGCGCGCGACCCTGACAGCGAGTAATCCTGCACCGGACTGCCGTCTTCGGTGCGCAAAAACAGCCGTTTGCCTTGCGCCACTTCGGTCAGAAACCGCACCCCGTCGTTTGAATCCGGCAGGTTGAACAAGATCGAGTTTTTATACAATTCGGCATTCGTCAACTGCCAGCTTTTGCGCTTGTCGATCCGCACGTCCAGATTGGCGGTGTCGCCTTCGCCGTAATCCCACTGCGTGGAATAGAACTGCAACCGCGCCGATTGATCGGCATAAATCCAGACGGTAAAGCTTTCAACTTGCGCATCAACTTCGGCAAGACAGGCGACGCTGCCATCATCAAAGGCAACAACTTCGACTTCCCAATTCTTCGATTTGAATAGGGTTTCTGACGTGGCTTCGGCAAATACCGGGGCTGCAGCCGTGCCAAAGGCGATTGCCGCCGCAAAACCAAACCAAGATTTCATTTTGAATTTCCTTTCCCAAACTTTTTTTCAAGATCAGGCAGGCCGCATTTTTTTGCAAATGAAAAATCTGCAATCGCGGCCCGCCTGTTCCTTTCGGGACATTACATTCGGGTCAGGCCGCCCATTCCCAGGCTTGGGAAAATTGTCCCAGCACCGGGCCGATGGCGGCATCTTCCACCGCGCCGGTTTTGGTCAGGCGCGCCACCAGCCCGCGCTTTTTATCCTCGATCACTTCGGACACATGCGCAGGCACTCCGGCGGCAACCAAGGCCGCGTCATAGGTGCGGGTGATGGCCCGGCGGCGCAGATCGGGCTTGAAAACTTTGCCCACGGCAGTTTTCGGCAACTCAGCCAAAATCTCGATATGCTTGGGCAGGGCAGCGCGTTCCTGAATGTGGGTTTTGGCAAAATCCATCAGTTCGGGCACCGTCACCGTAGCCCCTTTGATCAGTTCGACATAGGCACAGGGCAATTCGCCGGAATGAGCATCAGGCTGGCCAATAGCGCCGACAAAAGCAACCTGATCATGGCCCATCAACGCCTCTTCGATCAAGGCGGGGTCGATGTTATGGCCACCCCGGATGATCAGATCCTTGGCGCGTCCGGTGATATACAGATAGCCATCCGCGTCGATCCGGCCCAGATCGCCAGTGCGCAAATACTTTTCGGCGGCGTATAGATCGCGGTTCTTTTCAACTTCGGTATAGGTGTGGCCAGCATAGACGCCGGGGTTGCTGACGCAAATTTCGCCCACTTCATCCACCGCGCAATCGCGCAGGCCGCCCGCGCCATCGCTGCCAAATATCCGCACGTCGCAATTGGGGAAAACCAGACCAACGGATCCGATTTTCTTGCCACCCTCAGGCGGGTTCATCGACACAAGGCACGTGCATTCAGTCAGGCCATAGCCTTCGACGATCTGCACGCCGCTGGCCTTTTCAAAGCGGTTGAACAATTCAATCGGCAGCGGGGCTGATCCTGAAAACGCACCGCGCAGGGTGCTGATATCGGCGTTGACCGGCCGCTGCATCAGCGCCGACAGCGCGGTCGGCACGGTGATCAGATAGGTGACTTTCCACCGCTCGATCAGCTTCCACAGATTGTCGAACACGCCTTCGCCGCGATAGCCTTGCGGTGTTGGAAACACCACATGGCCACCGGATGCAATCATCGACATCAACACCGGATAAGCCGCAAGCACGTGAAACAGCGGCAGCGGGCACATCACCACATCGGTTTCGCGAAACATCAGCCGCGCGCCCAGCCAGCCGTTGTAAATCATCCCCGACACTTTGTGCTGCGCCACTTTGGGCATGCCCGTGGTGCCACCGGTGTGGAAATAGGCCGCGACATGATCGGTGGTGCGGTCGGCAAAGGCCAACCGGTCCCCCGACTGTTTGGCACATTCGGCGTTGAAATTCTTGACATTGGCGTTGTGCGACACCGGGTTCTTTGGCCGCACCAAAGGCACGATCCAGCTTTTGGGCGGCGACAAATAGCGCACCAGATCAACTTCTAGCACGGTCTTAACTGTGGGCGCGTGGCGCACCGCCTGACCAACCTTTTGCGCCAGATCGGTTTTCGGGAAGGCGCGCAATGTGACCACAACCTTGGCCTTGGTTTCGCGCAAAATGGCCGAAATCTGGTCCGCCTCCAGCAACGGATTGACCGGATTGACAATGCCCGCCACCGCGCCGCCCAGCAAGGTAACTGCGGTTTCCAGACTGTTGGGCAGCACAAAGGCCACCACATCCGAAGGCCCTACCCCCAAAGACCGGAACAGGTTCGCGGCCTGGGTGACGCGGGCGTGCAGATCATTCCATGTCAGGGTTTCGGATTTATCCGCAGGTCCAGACAGCAACTGAAAGCTGACAGCGGGCCGCGTGCCGTGTTTGGCGCGGGTGCGGCTGAGGAAATCATAGATTGAGTGGCCAATATCGCGGGCCTCCCATGGCATTTCTGCCTCAATCGCCTGAACGCTGGCGCGCGATGTAAAACTTGCCATTCGTGGTCCCCCCAAGGATGCCGTGAAACCTCCCCTCTGCCGGGGGATAGTCGATTGGCGCTAGGATGGGGGCGAAATTGGATTTTGCCAAGGAAAAGCCGCAGATAAAACGCTACGTCGTTTTGGACGCTGCTATATCGCGCCGTCGGTGAACTGCAACCGCGCCAGCCGCGCATAAAGCCCGCCTTGCGCCACCAATGCCTCATGCGTGCCCGTGGCGACGATCTGGCCTTTCTCGAACACCACAATCCGGTCGGCGCGTTTGACGGTGGCCAGCCTGTGCGCCACCACAAGCAAGGTGCGCCCTTCGGCCAGCCGTTCTACCGCTTCTTGCACCGCACGCTCGGATTCTGCATCCAGTGCCGAGGTGGCCTCATCCAGCAACAACACGCGCGCGTCGCGCAAAATAGCCCGCGCGATGGCGATGCGCTGCTTTTGTCCGCCCGACAGCATGACGCCGCGTTCACCCAGATAGCTGGCATAGCCTTGCGGCAAAGCTGCGATAAAATCATGCGCAGCGGCGGCGCGGGCGGCGGATTCAACCTCGGCCGCCGTCGCATCGGGGCGGCCAAAGCGGATATTTTCCAGTGCCGAGGCAGCAAAAATTACCGGGTCTTGCGGCACCATGGCGATGGCACCGCGAAAATCAGCGCGGCTCATATCGCGCAAATCAATCCCGTCCATCAAAATCGCGCCCTTTTGCGGATCATAAAACCGCATCAGCAGTTGCAAAACGGTTGATTTGCCCGCCCCCGACGGCCCCACCAAGGCCACGGTTTCCCCCGCTGCCACTGTCAGCGAAATGCCGTCCAAAGCCGAAGTTTCGGGCCGCGCCGGATAGCGAAAGCTGACGTCGCGCAACACAATCTCGCCCCGGACGGGCCGCATCAGCGGGCGGGGCGACACCGGGTCTTGCACCTCGTCCGTGGCATGCAGCATTTCAACCAGCCGTTCGGTGGCACCGGCGGCGCGTTGCAATTCGCCCCATATTTCGGAAAGTGAGCCAACAGCCCCCGCCACCAGCACTGCATAAATCACAAACTGCACCAATTCGCCGGGGGTCATCGCGCCATTTCGCACATCGCGCGCGCCCATCCACAACACGCCGACAATACTGGCAAAAACCAGAAAGATCACGATGACGGTCATCACCGCCCGGGTGCCAATCCGGGTCTTGGCCGACAGAAAGGATCGTTCCGTCACATCGCCGAATTCGGCGCGGGTTTGCACCTCGTGGGTAAAGGCCTGCACGGTTTGCACCGCCGACAGCGCCTCTGACGCCATGCCCGACGATTGCGCGATCAGATCCTGATTGTCACGGCTAAGAACCCGCAACCGGCGCCCCAAAACGATGATCGGCACCACCACGGCAGGCACGACCAACAACACCAGCCCCGTCAGCTTGGCCGAGGTCAGCGCCAGCAGCGCCAAGCCGCCAAACAGCGTCAGCACATTGCGCAACGCCACCGACACCGACGATCCGATCACCGACAAGATCAAGGTGGTGTCGGTGGTGATCCGGCTTAGAACTTCGCCGGTCATCAGCTTTTCGAAATAGGCCGGCGACATGCCGACAGCGCGGTCAAACAGCGCGCGCCGGATATCGGCAACGACCCGTTCGCCCAACCGGGTGACAAAGTAATACCGCACTCCGGTGCCAACTGCCAAAAGCGCCGCAATGCCCATCGACGCGCCGAAATACTGGTCCAGCAATGCCAGATTGCCCGCGTTAAAGCCGTCAATCACCCGGCGCACCGCCATAGGCAACACCAGACTGACCGTAGCCGTCAGCACCAGCGCGATGCTGGCCAGCAGCAACATGCCGCGATAGGGCGCGATAAACGGCGTCAGGCCACGCAAAGCGCCGATTTTCTTTGACGACGCCCGTTTTGCGCCTGCTTCATCCGCCATGCGACCTGCCCCTGATGTCTTACGCCGTCCTCTAAGCCCGCGCACCGCGTGACGCAAGCCAAAGCCCTGCCCCCTTTCGCCGCATCTTTGGCT
>JANPLZ010000073.1:0-10593 GCA_031422555.1 Cypionkella sp.
GGTGCGGGGTGTCTGATGGTGGAAACCATCGTTCTGGGCCGTGCTGCGATGGGCGAAACCGTCACATCACTGATGCTGTGCGACCGCCGCGAAGTGTGGCGCGCGGGTGCCCCGGTGATCATCGACCCGTTCGGTTTGACCGCGCATTGCCTTGGCAACCGCTTGGCCCTGCTGGGCGGTGCAACCGCGCTGACCGCCGTGGCTTTGGTTGGCCCTGCGGCCCAGGATGCCCTGGCCCCGCTGCGGGCGGTGCTGACCGAGCCTGGGGTGCAGGCGGCGGCCTCAGGCTGGGATGGGCGGCTGACCCTGCGCGCCGTGGCGCAGGATGGCTGGCCGTTGCGGCGGCAAATATTGCGCGTGTTGGAGGTGCTGCGCCAAGGCCGCCCCGCCCCCCGAGTCTGGCAGTTGTAGGAGCAATGCGATGAACCTGACCCCGCGCGAAAAGGACAAGCTGCTGATTTCGGTGGCGGCAATGGTGGCGCGCGGCCGGCTGGCGCGCGGTGTCAAGCTGAACCACCCCGAGGCGATTGCGCTGATCACCGATTTCGTGGTCGAAGGCGCGCGCGATGGCCGGTCGGTTGCCGATCTGATGCAGGCGGGTGGCCATGTGATCACGGCTGATCAATGTATGTCCGGCATTCCCGAAATGATCCAATCGGTGCAAGTCGAAGCCACCTTTCGCGATGGCACCAAGCTGGTCACCGTTCACCATCCAATAAGGTAAAATACTGATATGAAGCGATTTCTTACACTTTTTCTGATCCTTCCCGCCCCGGCCTTTGCCCATGCCGGTGGCCATCCTGCGGATTTTCTGACCAATCTGGTGCATCTCGTAAGCCAGCCTGATCATTTGATCATGCTGACGGCAACAGCGGCTGTAGTAAGTTTTCTGCTCTGGCTGCGCAAGGCTGGCAAACTGTGATCCCCGGCGAGATTTTAACCGTCGACGGCGACATCCTGCTGAATGCCGATGCCCCGCAAATCGTGCTGATGGTGGCCAACTCCGGTGATCGCCCCATTCAGGTGGGCAGCCATTATCATTTTGCCGAAACCAACGCAGGCTTGCAGTTTGACCGCGACGCCGCCCGGGGCCTACGGCTGGATATCGCCGCGGGCACCGCTGTGCGGTTCGAGCCGGGTCAGCGCCGCGAGGTGCGGCTGGTGCCTTTCGGGGGGCTTCGCCGGGTGTTTGGTTTTAATGCCGCCGTGATGGGCGAGGTGTAACATGCCCACCCCGATTTCCCGCGCGTCTTATGCCGCCATGTATGGCCCCACCACGGGTGATCGGGTGCGGCTGGGGGATACCGATCTGATCGCCCTCGTGGAACGCGATCTGACAACCTACGGCGAAGAGGTAAAGTTTGGCGGCGGCAAGGTGATCCGCGATGGCATGGGGCAAAGCCAGATCAGCCGTGCGGGCGGGGCCGCCGATACCGTGATCACCAACGCGTTGATCGTCGATTATACCGGGATTTATAAGGCCGATGTGGGCTTGCGCGACGGGCGCATCGCGCGCATCGGCAAGGCGGGCAACCCCGACACCCAAAGCGGCGTCGATATCATCATTGGCCCCGGAACCGAGATTATCGCGGGCGAAGGCCGCATTCTGACGGCGGGCGGTATGGACGCGCATATCCATTTCATCTGCCCGCAACAGATCGACGACGCGCTGCAGTCGGGCATTACCTCCATGCTGGGCGGTGGCACCGGCCCGGCCCATGGCACGCTGGCCACCACCTGCACGCCGGGTCCGTGGCATCTGGGCCGGATGATGCAGGCGGCGGATGGGTTTGCGGTCAATCTGGCCTTTGCCGGCAAGGGCAATGCCAGCCTGCCCGACGCTTTGGTCGAACAGGTGAACGCCGGGGCCTGCGCGTTGAAGCTGCACGAAGACTGGGGCACCACGCCTGCCACCATTGATTGTGCTTTGACCGTGGCCGACGCGATGGACATTCAGGTGATGATCCATACCGACACCCTGAACGAAAGCGGATTTGTCGAAAACACACTGGCGGCAATCCGGGGCCGCACCATTCACGCCTTTCACACCGAAGGGGCGGGCGGCGGCCATGCCCCTGATATCATGAAGGTTGTCAGCCACCCGAATGTTATTCCATCGTCAACCAATCCGACGATGCCCTACACCGTCAACACCGTGGAAGAACATCTGGACATGCTGATGGTGTGCCATCACCTTGATCGGCGCGTGCCCGAAGACGTGGCCTTTGCCGAAAGCCGCATCCGGCGCGAAACCATTGCAGCCGAAGATATCCTGCACGACATGGGCGCGTTTTCGGTGATCAGTTCCGACAGCCAGGCGATGGGCAGGGTCGGTGAGGTGATCACCCGCACCTGGCAAACCGCGCATAAGATGAAGGATCAGCGCGGGGCATTGCCGCAGGATCTGGGCAGCAACGCGGACAATTTCCGCATCAAACGCTATGTCGCGAAATACACCATCAATCCGGCGGTGGCACATGGGCTGTCCGCGCATATCGGCAGCATCGAGGCTGGCAAACGCGCCGATCTGGTGCTGTGGTCACCGGCATTCTTTGGGGCAAAGCCCGAAATGGTAATGCTGGGCGGGGTGATTGTGATGGCGCAAATGGGCGATCCGAACGCGTCGATCCCCACACCGCAGCCGGTCTATACCCGCCCGATGTTTGGCGCATTTGGCCGATCGGTGGAACGCAATGCGGTGATTTTCGTAAGCCGCGCGGGGTTTGATGCAGGCATTGGCGCGCGGTTGGGGCTGGCAAAAGATGTGGTGGCGGTGCAAAACTGCCGCGGCATCGGCAAGGCCGACATGCGCCTGAACGACGCCACGCCCCAGATCGAGGTTGATCCCGAAACCTATGTCGTGCGCGCCGATGGCGAAGTGCTGACTTGCGAGCCGAGCGCAGAGCTGCCCTTGGCGCAACGCTATTTTTTGTATTGAGGTCGCCATGTCTGTCACGCCCAATCCAGATTTGCCCAAACCGGATTTGCCCCCCGCCCATGTCCTGCACCGGGCTGGCCATTGGCAAGGGGCGGTTGATCTGGTGGTTCTAAGCTATGACGAACGGTTTTTGCGCCGCAAACGGCTGGAAACCGTGCAGGGCGACGGGTTTCTGGTGTCCTTGCCCGAAACCACCAGTCTGGGGCATGGCGATGCGTTTGAATGCCTCGATGGCCGGTTGATCGAAGTGATTGCCGCCGAAGAGCCGGTGTTGGAAATCACCGGTGATCTGGCACGTCTGGCGTGGCATATCGGCAATCGCCACACACCCTGCCAGATCGAAGGTGACCGTTTGCTGATCCGCCAGGACCATGTGCTGGAAGCGATGCTGCGGCAGATGAATGCGGGAATTTCCTACAAGATGGAACCCTTTACCCCCGAAGGCGGGGCTTATGGCCATGGCCGCACCCTTGGGCATGATCATGGGCCCGATCACTCTGGCTTTGGGGGGGCACCTGTGCCGCCCAAAGCGATGTGATGACCGCCACCCCTGCCCTGTTAACCTTGATGCAATGGCTGTCGCCCGGCTTTCCCACCGGGGCCTATGCCTGTTCGCACGGGCTGGAATGGGCCATTGCGGCGGGCGATGTGACGGGGGCGGCGGCGGCACAAGACTGGATTGCGGATATCTTGCGCCATGGCACGGGCTGGCAGGATGCGGTAGTGCTGGCGCAGTCGCTGCGAACGGGTGCGGATTATGCAGCGTTGGCCGATTATGCCCGCGCGCTGTGTTCGTCGCGCGAACGTCAGGTAGAAACCATGGATCAGGGCACGGCCTTTGCGCGGACCGTCGTGGCGCTGGGATATGCGGTTGAACCGGGGCCGCTGCCTGTGGTGGTGGGTCAGGCGGCGGCCGGGCTGGGGGTGGCACCGGCGCAGGTCATCGCCCTTTACCTGCATGCCTTTGCCGCCAATCTGGTATCGGTTGCAGTGCGTTTCAGTCCTTTGGGGCAATCGGACGGGCAACGCATTCTGGCCGCCCTGCACCCGGTGATCACGGCGTTGGCCGATGCCGCCGTGGTGGCTGATCTGGCGGACATAACCACCGCCACCATTGCCGCCGATCTGGCCGCGATGCGGCATGAAACCATGGCTGTAAGGATTTACCGCACATGACAAACCCATCCCCGCACGGCCTTTCAAATCACGGACCCCCCAATCACGGCCCCCCAAATCACGGACCCTTGCGCGTTGGCATCGGCGGGCCGGTGGGGGCAGGCAAAACCACCTTGACCGAACATTTGTGCCGCGCCTTGGCCGGGCGCTGTTCGATGGCGGTGATCACCAATGATATCTACACCCGCGAAGATGCCGACTATCTGACCCGCGCCCAAGTGCTGCCCGCCGCCCGGATCAGGGGGGTGGAAACCGGCGGCTGCCCGCACACCGCCATCCGCGAAGACGCCAGCATCAATCTGGCCGCGGTGGCCGATCTGTGCGCGGCCTTTCCGGGTCTGGATGTGATCTTGATCGAATCCGGCGGCGATAATCTGGCGGCAACATTTTCGCCCGAACTTGCAGATCTGTCGATCTATGTGATTGATACCGCGGCGGGTCAGGATATTCCGCGCAAACGCGGGCCCGGGGTGGCGCGGTCTGATCTGCTGGTGGTCAACAAAACCGATCTGGCGCCTTATGTCGGCGTTGATCTGGCGCTTTTGGAGGCTGACACCGTGGTTGCGCGGGGGACGCGCCCCTATGTGATGGCGCAGTTGCGCCATGGCAAAGGCGTGGCCGAGGTGGTGGCGTTCTTGCAGCGCCAAGGCGGATTGGTGCTGCGCACAGAGGCAGCACCGTCACCTTCTGCGTCTTTGGTGGAAGGGCGAAAGGGAAATGGTGGGTCGTGACGGACTCGAACCGCCGACATTCTCGGTGTAAACGAGACGCTCTACCAACTGAGCTAACAACCCGACTGCGCGGTGTCTACTGAAGGTGTTTTGCGGATGCAAGCCCTTGGTTGGCGGGGACCGCAAATTGTTGGATAGGAACGAGAGGCCCCGGATCAGGTCCGGGGCGTGCTGGTGTTGGTTGCCCGAAAGTAAGCGGGGGTTTCACACCCCCTGCCTCAAAAGCCTTAGGCTTTTGACGCTCCCCCGTGGAGTATTTTTACCAAAATGAACGCGGATTTTAGGTAAATTTTACGACTGTTCAGCAAATAATGGTGGGAGATAAGGGATTTGAACCCCTGACATCATCGATGTGAACGATGCGCTCTACCACTGAGCTAATCTCCCATAGGCGCTGTTTAGCCCGCCTCGCCCGCCGCTGCAAGGCCCTCAATCTGGGCTTTTTTGCCACCGGTTTTGGCCGGAACCCGGCGCAGTTTCAGCGTCATCATCGACCCGTTCGCCAGATCGCGTGACCGCCCGACCCGCAGCTTGCCAAAGGGCGGCAAGTTCAGCACTTGGCCGGCCTCAAGCGCACGACCAAGTTCGGCCAGTGTCGCTTCGACAATGTCGCGCACGTCTTTTTTCTTGAAATCACCGGCGGTTGTCACCCGGTCTACCAAATCCTTGACCCGCAGGGCCACGGCCAACTGGCCCGCTGCGGCATCGGTGTCTGGCGCGCCTGCGGCCAGTTTGGCAGCAGGTTCGGTTTTATCCACAACGGCCTTGCCACCTGCAGCTTTGCCGCCCGCAACTTTGGCTGTGGTTTTTTTGGCAGCGGTGGTTTTGGCATCGGCAATTTTTGCGGGCATGGCGGGGCGCTTTCATTGTTTCTTATTCTAACACAAGGCTAAAGCATTAATTCCAAACTTGAAACAGTTGAGATGGCTGCGTCCCGCATCAATCGCAAAAGCAAACGGCGCGGCCCAGGTCAGGGTCGCGCCGTCGTCGTATCGCTTGATCAGCGTTTAATGCGCCGAACGAGGGGCGGGCGTGCCAGATGCCAAGGCACGGGCGGCAGCGGCTGCTTCTTCAACCGCCTCGTCCCATTCCACGGCCACGGGTTGACGCACCAAGGCCTGCGCCAACACTTCGCGCACGTTGCTGACCGGGATGATGATCAACCCCGACGTCACATTGGCAGGGATTTCGACCAGATCTTTCTCATTCTCTTGCGGAATGAACACGGTCTTGATGCCGCCGCGCAACGCCGCCAGCAGTTTTTCCTTCAAGCCCCCGATGGGCATCGCATTGCCGCGAAGCGATACTTCGCCGGTCATCGCGATATCCTTGCGCACCGGAATGCCGGTCAGCACCGACACAATCGCCGTTACCATCGCCAGACCCGCCGACGGGCCATCCTTGGGGGTGGCGCCATCCGGCACATGGACGTGAATATCCATGGTTTCGAATTTCGGCGGTTTCACCCCGATTTCCGGGCTGATCGAGCGGACAAAACTGGCCGCCGCGTCGATGGATTCCTTCATCACATCGCCCAGCTTGCCGGTGGTTTTCATCCGGCCCTTGCCCGGCAGGCGCAGCGCCTCGATCTGCAAAAGATCGCCGCCAACGGAGGTCCACGCCAGACCAGTGACCACGCCAACCTGATCGGTCGCCTCGGCCAAGCCATACCGATAGCGCTGAACGCCGAGATAGCCTTCCAGCTTGTCGGTCGTCACCACCACCGATTTCGCAGTTTTCTTGACGATTTCGGTCACCGCCTTACGCGCCAGTTTGGCGATTTCACGCTCCAGATTCCGCACGCCTGCCTCACGGGTATAGGTGCGGATGATCTCTTGCAGCGCGTCATCGGTGATTGAAAACTCACCTTTCTTCAACGCGTGGCCGTCGATCTGTTTGGCTATCAGATGGCCCTTGGCGATTTCACGCTTTTCATCTTCGGTGTAGCCCGACAGCGGAATGATCTCCATCCGGTCCAAAAGCGGCCCCGGCATGTTATAGCTGTTGGCGGTGGTGATAAACATCACGTTCGACAGGTCATATTCCACTTCCATATAGTGGTCGATGAACGTCGAGTTTTGTTCCGGATCCAGCACCTCAAGCATGGCAGACGCCGGATCACCGCGGAAATCCTGACCCATCTTGTCAATTTCGTCTAACAGGATCAACGGGTTGGTGGTTTTCGCCTTTTTCAACGCCTGAATGATCTTGCCCGGCATAGAGCCGATATAGGTGCGCCGATGACCGCGAATTTCAGATTCGTCGCGCACCCCGCCCAGCGAGATGCGGATAAACTCGCGCCCCGTGGCCTTGGCAACCGACCGGCCCAACGAGGTTTTACCCACGCCGGGGGGACCGACCAGACACAGGATCGGGCCTTTCAGCTTGGCCGACCGCGCCTGCACCGCCAGATATTCGACGATGCGGTCCTTGACCTTTTCCAGCCCGTAATGATCGGCGTCCAGCACCTTTTGCGCCGCCCCCAGATCCTTTTTGACCCGGCTTTTTGTGCCCCACGGCACCGCCAGCAGCCAATCAAGATAGTTACGCACAACCGTGGCTTCCGCGCTCATCGGTGACATGGACTTCAGCTTTTTCAACTCGGCTTCGGCCTTGTCGCGCGCCTCTTTGGAAAACGCGGTTTTCTTGATCCGCGCCTCCAACTCGGCCAATTCGTTCTGGCCTTCCTCGCCGTCGCCCAATTCCTTCTGAATGGCCTTCATCTGCTCGTTCAGATAATATTCGCGCTGGGTGCGTTCCATTTGGGTTTTCACCCGGCTTTTGATCTTTTTCTCAACCTGCAGAACGCTCATCTCGCCTTGCATCTGGCCGTAGACTTTTTCCAGCCGTTCGGCCACGTCCAGCGTTTCCAGCATGTCTTGCTTTATCGCCACGTCAATGCCCAGATGCCCGGCCACCAGATCGGCCAGACGCGCGGGTTCGCGGGTTTCCGACACCGCAGACAGCGCCTCTTCGGGGATGTTTTTCTTGACCTTGGCATAGCGTTCAAATTCTTCGGCCACCGCACGCACCAGCGCCTCGGCAGAGGGCTTGTCACCGGGGGTTTCATGCAAACGCTCGGCACGGGCCTCAAAGTAAACCGGATTTTCGACAAATTCGGTGATCTTCACGCGCATCTTACCTTCAACCAGCACTTTGACGGTGCCATCGGGCAGTTTCAGCAGTTGCAGCACATTGGCCAGCACGCCGATGCGGTAAATGCCATCCGTGGCGGGGTCGTCTACCGAAGGGTCAATCTGCGAGGACAGCAAAATCTGCTTGTCATCCGCCATCACCTCTTCCAGCGCGCGCACCGATTTTTCCCGGCCGACAAAAAGCGGCACAATCATGTGCGGGAACACCACAATGTCACGCAGCGGCAAAACCGGGTAACTGGCGCTAAGTTTATCAGGCATTTACGTATCCTTTGTTGGCAGGATCATCCTGGCCCCAAGCTGCGGCAGCCGTTCGATCATCCCCTTGCAGACGCTATATCTGGTATCGACACCGGGGGCTGTCAACCAGAGGCTTATCACATTAATGCGCCGGGTCGTCGCTGGGGGCAACCGCTGTTTGATCACTATTTTAGCGGATCATGGCATACTGCGTTGCCGGTTTGGCAACCAATGCGGCGGCTAAACCGGTTCGATGTCGCCGCCCGCACGCAAGGCATGAAAATCGGCCACGAACTGTGTCAGGGTGCGGGCGGTAATAGACTCACGCAAACCTTGCATAAGGTGTTGATAGTAGTGCAAATTATGCCAAGTCAGCAGCATGGATGCGATGATTTCCTGCGACCTTAACACATGGTGCAGATAGGCGCGGCTGTAACTGGTGCAACACGGACAGCTGCAGTCTTCGTCCAAGGGGCGCGGATCGTCGATATGGCGGGCGTTGCGCAAATTGACCTGACCGCGACGTGTCCAGCCCTGCCCGGTGCGCCCAGACCTTGATGGCAACACGCAATCCATCATGTCAATGCCTCGCTGCACGGCGCCGACGATGTCATCGGGCTTGCCCACCCCCATCAGATAGCGCGGCTTGTCTGCGGGCAAAAAATCGGTGGCATAGTCCAGCACGCCGAACATCGCCGGTTGCCCTTCGCCCACCGCCAGCCCGCCCACCGCATAGCCGTCAAAGCCGATGTCGATCAACGCCTTGGCAGAGTCTTCGCGCAAATCGGGGCTGACGCCGCCTTGCATAATGCCAAACAGCGCATGGCCGGGCCTGTCCCCGAACGCATCGCGCGACCGCTGCGCCCACCGCATCGACAGCGCCATGGATTTGGCAACCTCGGCCTCGGTGGCAGGCAGTGCGGGGCATTCGTCAAAACACATCACAATGTCACTGCCCAGCAGTTTTTGAATCTCCATGCTGCGTTCGGGCGACAGCATGTGTTTTGATCCGTCGTAATGGCTGGAAAACCGCACCCCCTCTTCGGTCAGCTTGCGCAAGGCCGACAGTGACATCACCTGAAAGCCGCCGGAATCGGTCAGGATGGGGCGATCCCAGTTCATGAACCGGTGCAAACCGCCCAAGTGGGCGATGCGTTCGGCGGTGGGGCGCAGCATCAGATGATACGTGTTGCCCAACAAAATATCGGCCCCCGTCGCGCGCACCGATCCCGGCAGCATCGCCTTGACAGTGGCCGCCGTGCCCACCGGCATAAAGGCAGGGGTGCGGATGTCGCCGCGCGGGGTGCGGATGACGCCGGTGCGCGCGCGCCCGTCGGTGCTGTGCAGATCAAAGCCAAAGGCCGTTGTCATGGATATCCCCGGTTACCGTTGCCCTTTTGCGGGAATAGGGGCACAAAGAAAAGGGGGATGCGCCCCCGCCCGGGAATTTGCAGATGTCGATGTCGCCCCTTTTGCATGAAAAACGCAGCGTGCAAGAGCGCCGGTCGGTGGAAGACCGCCGCGCGCAAATTGCCGCCGCCGCCTTGCGCTGTTTGCAGCAGGTCGGCCATGCCGGGCTGACCGCGCGCAAAGTCGCCGCCGAGGCGGGCATTTCGCTGGGCCATATCAGTTATCATTTCAAGGACATGGATGCGGTTCTGGTGGCAGGGTTTACTTTGGCCGCCGCACAGGTGCAGGCGGCGGGGCGCGCACAACTGGAGGTGCGCGGTGGCACGCCGACCGAACGGCTGGACCGGTTTTTGCGCGCAGGCTTTGCCAGTGATCTGCTGACGCCTGCGCATTTGCGCCTGCGCGTTGATCTGTGGTCGGCAGCCCAGACCCAAAGCACGATCGCGGCGGTGGAGCGCAGTTTATATGACAGCCACCGCGCGGCGTTAGAGGTGCTTTTGGACCAGATGGCAGCCGATTATGCGGTGGAACGGGTGCCGTTGGTGGCGGATATGATCATGGCCACGCTGGATGGGCTGTGGCTGGACTGGTTGCGGCGCGGCGACGCTGCGGCGGTGAAAAACGGGCTGGATGGCTGCGTGCTGTTTGCGCGGCTGCGCTTGGGCGGCAGTTAGGCAAAGTAGGGTTGAATTGCCAATATCGCACGGGGGTTTCACACCCCCAAGCGGCAATCGCAAAGGCGATTGCCGCTCTCCCCCGTGGGATATTTTTGAACAGATGAAACAAATTTCAGACAAGTTTTAGCAAGGTCAGGCGGCGGATGTCAGGCGGCGAATATCAGGCGGTGCGCGACGGGATCTGCGCCTCGAACCATTTGAACAACAACACGATCATGCCCGCCAGAATCATATAGACCAATGCCAGCAGCAACAGCGGCTCGTAG
>JANPLZ010000074.1:0-19960 GCA_031422555.1 Cypionkella sp.
CGCAAGATCATCGCGGGGTGCATACGTAAGGCTGATACAGCAAGAGACGGCAGAAGTTGAAAACTCAGCCATCGACCGCCCAACATAGTCATTCAGGCGGTTTTGCTTACAGCGCCAACATTGACGGCAAGCCGTAGGAACAGCTTCCCATTTCGGGCCGCGTAGAACCCAGACTTCGCTTGGAGAGATACACATTTACGGCCCCATTCTTGGCGTGTCACTAAAAGGGTATATATATCAAGCTGTATACCCACCCCCTGTTTTTATAAATAAAAACAGGAGGTTAAGCCGACGCCACCAAAACAGGCCGCACGAATGCGGGGTGGCGACAGCAAGAGAAAGATCAAGCTAAAACTTGACTTTGGCCAAAATGGCCCGAGGCGTAGAACGGATAGGAAGGCCAACAGAAAGCCGTTCTATCCGAGAGCGGAAATCAGTAATTTCCCAGTGAGCAGGGTCGTAAAGGCGCTTAAAAGAGCCGCCCCACGTCAACAAAAGCTTGTCAGACATAGGGATAGGATTGCCAAAAGCATCCAGACGAAGCTTCGCAGGCAGCGAAGCGTTAATGCGATCAAGCGCCAAAAGACCAAGCAGATGAAGAAGTTGCCATTCCTTGGGAGAGAGTTCCCAATGAAAGGCAGAATGCACAATATCTACGGCGTTGCCGATATTGTGCGGAGAAAAAGGATAAGCGGCGCGAGACACGCCGCGTTGCACAAGTGCTGCTTGTTCGGCCTCAGTCCGAAAAGCAGAATGAACATAAAGAGGAATACCGCGCTTACGTGCGTATTCAATAAAAAGAGCCGACCAGCGCATGAGGCGCAAATCGACATGCTGCCAATCAGCACGATGGCCCTGCGAAAGATAACTTTCAGCAGTAAACAAACTGGGAGCAGCCAAACGAGCGGGAGCGTCCCACCGATCAACATCCGGAGGGACGCCAAAAAACCGATCCGACGACAAAGCAGCGTCAGGGTTTTCGGCACGAGCGGTGCGATAAATGTCCTGGGGGGACCGAAATTCCCCCAGGACATAACGTTGAAACCAACGTTGTATAACTTGACCCGGTTTCATTCAGAAACCTTGTCAGGCTCGATCAGATCGGCCTTGTCAAAATCAGCCGCAGGCTTGGGCCGAGAAGCATTAAGAACCGCGCGTTCCGCACGGATTTCACGCATAGCGGCACGTTTCTCCAGTTCCAATTCACGCAGAGCGCGACGGACTTCGAGAACAGAGCCGCTTTCATGCGGCATGCGGTCAATATTGGTGAAAATTTCACCACTATCGACGACAGAGGTTTGTTCAGGGACAAACACGAAAACACGGGTTTGCTTCTCAAACGCCGTGACCTTAGCGGTCATTTCTTCCGAAATTTCGACTTCAAAGCTTGTGTCGAAGCCGACAAGCGCTTCAACGCCTTGGCAGTCGAGGAAGAGAGCAGCGCCCGGCGCGCAGCGCACCCGGAGCAGCCCTTGGAAGGCTTGGAAGGTTTCATTCGGCTTTACCTCACGCCAAAAATGGGGATGGAACTTCATAGCGTCACCTCACAAAGTGTTTTCAACGACTTCATAGTCGTCGGAGTTTTCGGACAAGATGTCGCCGATCTGGGTCAAGCCCACGATAGAAACGGCATGGCGACAAACGACTTCGAAAGCGTCCGCCAATTGATCGGCGAACACATCATGCGGGAACGGCGACGGAGCCAAATGATGGCTAGAACCGAAAATCGGGTTGACAATTTCATGCTGCCAAATGGCAGAACGGTTCTGTGTCCAACCGCCGCCGGGCGTGGCCATGTAAAAATCACCGCCGAGACGGGTAAAATCACGGTTCCACTTGTCATTCATCGGCTCATAGCCATAAGCGCCACCGGGGGTGGCATGCTTGGCATCAATCCGACGATTAAGCACGATATCGACAGGCTCAATGCGCTGCACATCGCGCAGCGCATTTGGCAAACCAGCAACAGTGGTGGTTTGCAAAAATTCATCCGATTGGCGTTCGTCAATCCGCTCGGGCAAAACCTCGACAGTGACGATGATCAAACCAGAAACGTCCTGCACAGGAACGTTCAGCCGCAAAGTCGCGGAAGCCCGGCCAAGCGTGACAGACTGCGCCAAAGAAGCGCCGTCAGAAGCATGGCGCTCGGCAAAGCCGACAGCCACGCGGGCACTATCAAGAAGCCAAGGGCGTTTGAACTCATCAGGTTCAAGGGCGATGCCCTGCATCAAATGCGCCACGAGGGTGTCGTCATTGTCGAACCCGGTGGCATCATTGCCAGCATAAGCCGCGCGCAACTTGGCAAAAGCCTGCGTTGTCCGCGCATTGTCGATATCCGCCAAAGTAGATGACACCGTAGTGCCCGCCATTTCAGCAAAAATCAAAGGACGAGCGGTCGCCAGCGTAGCGCTGTCAACCCGCATATGCAGTTCGGTGCCTGCAAACGGCCGAGCAAGACCAGTCTGCGACGTGGTGCCAGTCTGGCGGATGGTTTGCGATACAGGCGCATTGGCCATAGCGCCAACAATACCCAAACCAGAAACCGGGATCTGGCCAGCAAGCACATCCAAATCCAAAGACCCGACAACCAAAGCCCGCTCATAATCAGGAACAACCTTGGAAAACCGGGTCGAAGGCCAAAACGCTGGAGGCAAAGTGCCAGCAGAAACGCTTTCCGCAACATAATTCCGACGCGCAAGACGCGACGAATGCGCCGCAAGCCGGAAATTGTAGATCACAGAAAAAGCGTCAAGAAGATCGGAGTTGATCAAAGACCCGGCCTGAAAATGCAGGCCGAGTTTTTTCATGATATCCATGACGCCCCAGCTATCAGCGCCAATCGGCGTGAAAAATGCTGGGGGAGTGCGATCAGCAGCGCCAAGCGACTTGATCGTAGCGCCAGTGCGCGCATGCAGCAATTCATCCCGACCGGGAAATTGCGGGTGCGCGGACTTCGGCACAAACCACGCCTGAACATTGGCGAAAACGCCGTTCAAAAGAGGCTTAGGCATTTCTTTCAACTGGATGTCGATCCCGACTTTGCCAGAAGCACTGTCACCCGCAAGAAGCGGGATAAAAGCCACAGGCTGGACAACGCCAGCGCGGCCAGACGACATCAAAACGCAGGTATCCTTACGGAAGCCGCGCGAAAATTGAACGGGAGCAGTAGATTGACGAGCCATCAAAATTTTCCTTTTGGATACATATCATCCATCCAGCCGGGATAGGCTGGACGGCGGAGCTGAAGTTGCGAAGGGGATTTGCGGTCAAACCGCGCGTGACGCCGATCAATAACGGCACCGTCAACACGACGACGCGCAAATTGACCAATAGTATGACCTACATCAGTAGCAAAAACGCCAAGGCCAAGCAGCGACCCAAGAGCGTCGCCATAACGATCCTCGAAACGCGAGGCATCCGACGTTTTCATTTGAGTTGAAAGACTTAGCGGGCCGAGTTGAAGGCCTGCAGGAAAGCGAGAACGAGAAGTATCAACATCGCCACCAGAAAAAACAGGAGGAGCCGTTTCAACATCATGCATCACCGTAGCAGCGCGCCGCCCCAATGGCGGTAAACCGTTGCCAACATTGGCAACGGCAGACGGCTGGACCTGTAAGCCACCCGCGCGGAGTTGATCCAGCTTAACCCGACCGAGTTCGAGTTCAAGCTGGTTTGCAGCATTACGACGCGCACTTTCGCCAGATGCAACGTCGGAAATATCCTGCAAAGCACCCGTCAGCAATTCAGCAGACGAGAGGGGGGCGGCACCGCCGCCCATAGCGCCGCCGGGCTGGCCATACTGCAACATAGTAAGGGGATTAAACCCATACTTATCCGCAGCTTGGCGAGCACCTTGGGCTTGAGAAAGAATGTTTTTGGCCGGGGTAGGTGGCTTGGAACCAAAAAGGCCACCAAGCAACTTAAAACCGCCAAGGATCAGCGATGGGTCCATTTAGGAACCCCGCGAACAACCCGGCGGATAGCAGGGACGGGTTGATTGACTTGCCGGAAACACCGGATCAATTCAACGCGAAGCTGTTCCCGAGAACACCAAAACAAATCTGTGACGAGAACCGCCTCAATCGGCATATCGTCAAGAGAGCGACTGTGTTCAAGAAAATCCACAGTCGCAAGAGAATTACTGATCAACCACCAGCAAGCTTGCTCGAAAGTTGAAACAGGTTCGCGAGACCGCGCCATGGTCATTGGAGACCACAAAAAGCGCGGAACGCATCAGTATTCAAGACGGACACAGTTGTGCCGAGAGCCGTCAAAATCGACGGCAAAACGACCTTGATAAAGATCGGAAGCAAGGATTTGGCCAAGATAACACCCTTTGGTTGAAGGACTTCGCCCGCAACAAAAAGGAGAGGCAAAATCAACTTGCAATAAGAAAATATCTTATAATCAATATTATGTAATATAAGGCACATACCAGATGATGCTGGACCGCTGTGCCCCAACCGCGATATAGGCGAGCAGGTGCATATTTCCGGAGACCCTGCCATGAGCTTTTCGCGCGCGCTAAAGATTGCCCCGTCGATCCTGTCGGCTGACTTTGCCAATATGGGTGCGGAATGCCGGGCGATCGAGGCCATGGGTGCCGATTGGGTGCATGTTGATGTGATGGACGGGCATTTCGTGCCGAACCTGACCTTTGGGCCCGCGATGTGTGCGGCGATCCGCCCGCATATCCGCGGCGTGATGGATGTGCATTTGATGATCACCCCGGTTGACCCGATGATTGAGGCGTTTGCAAAGGCTGGCGCCGACATCATCACCGCGCATATCGAGGCAGGTCCGCACATTCACCGCAGCTTGCAAGCCATTCGGGCGCATGGAAAAAAAGCCGGACTAGCGATCAATCCCGGCACCGGGATCACGGCGGTTGACTATCTGCTGGACGCGGTGGATCTGATCTGTGTGATGACGGTAAATCCGGGCTTTGGTGGCCAGAAACTGATCCTGTCGCAGATCGACAAAGTGCGAAAGCTGCGCGCCATGATTGGCGACCGGCCCATTCACATTGAAATTGACGGCGGTGTGACGGTTGAAACTGCGCCGCTTGTGGTGGCGGCCGGGGCCGATGTCTTGGTGGCTGGGGCTGCGTTGTTCAAGGGCGGGTCCGCCGATGATCCGGCAGCTTACGGGCGCAACATTGCGGCGTTACGGGCAGCGGCGGCGGGATGACGGGAAATATTCCACATTAGATAATCACTTTAAGTCATTGTAATATATAATATTATTGTGTATTATGGAAAATAGCTGTTCCCTGCCCCGCACTGCATTCTCTCGACAGGCCGGCGTTGATCTGCCACGATTGCCCTTGGGATGAGGATGCGCTGGACAAGCATTTGTCGCGCAAAAGAAAGGGCCGCGCGTGACAGAGATTCTGTCGCTGTTAACGCACATTGCACAAAGCACCGATGCGGCGCGGGTCTGGCGTCTGGCCGTTGACCAATTCGCTGTTTTTGGATTTTCGCGGGTGAATTACGGCTTTACCCGGTTCCGCTCGCACCGATCCATCGGCGATCCCGACGATGCGATGTTTTTGACCACCGCGGATGCCGACTATGCCAAAGGCTATTTCCGCAACGGCTTTTACGCCCGCACCCCGGCGTTTCGCTGGGCGCAAAACAACGAAGGTGCCTGCACCTGGACTTGGGTGCGCGAGGCGATGCTGGCGGGCAGACTGGCCCCGGAAGAAATGGAAACCGTCCGCCTCAACGCCGCGATGGGCATTGTGGCGGGGATTTCGGTCAGCTTTCCCGAAACTTCGGCCCGCGCCAAGGGGGCGTTGGGGCTGATCGCCGATCCGGGGCTGGATCACATCGCCGTTGATCGGATTTTTGCCGAGCGCGGCGACCAGATTTTGGCCGTGGCCCATATGATGCACCTAAAACTGATCCAATTGCCGTTTTCCAGCCACCGCCGCACGCTGACCGCCCGGCAGCGCGAATCGCTGGAATGGGTGGCGGATGGCAAGACCACGCAGGATGTTGCCCTGCTGATGGGGGTGTCGGCGGCGATGGTGGAGAAACACCTGCGACTGGCACGCGATGCGCTGGGGGTCGACACCACAGCCCAGGCCGTTGCCAAAGCGGCCCTTATGAACCTGATTTTTCAGCGTAATCCTGGGGCCGACAGCAAAGACGCCCCGCTTGCCGCAAGGTAAGGAATCCCAGACTTGGCGCAACGGCGGGGCTGTGCGACCTTTCCGGTGACGGTTGGGGCAAGTCCCCGTTGCCCGCCGTCACAGTGTTCCATCGGACCCGTGTATTTTTGGGGCCGATGTGCGGTTTTCGACGTTTTCGATGCTTCCTGTTGGTGTGTGCGGTGTATTTCTCCCGCTGGTTAACGGTCAACTTTATACGCCCCGTCCTCATCCCCGTGGTGCGGCGTATGGCGGTGCAGGCCCCAGGGCTGCACCGCCATTTTTACTTTCTATGCGGCTTGTTTACCCCAGACCGGAAATGGGTCCGGCAGGTTTTGCCATGCCAGCGGCCAATCGCCCGAAAGGTTTTGGCTATCTGCGACCAAAGCGGCATCAAGGGCGGCGGTCAGGGCCTGCTGGTCCATGCCAGCGCCAATGAATACCAGTTCCTGACGGCGATCGCCCCATGGCTCGGCCCATTTTGATTGAACCTCCTCCAACCCCTGCCCCACACCCGGCCAGCGCGATTTGGGCAGCGCCGCCCACCAGGTGCCCAAAGGGCGCACAGTGGAAAGACTGCCTGCCAGCGAAAATTCGGCCGCCCAATCGGGGCGCGTGGCCAGCCAGAAATGGCCCTTGGCGCGGATCACGCCGGGCAGATCGCCATTGATCACCGCATGCAGCCGGGCCGGATCGAACGGTTTGCGCGCACGGTAGACAAAGTTGGAAATGCCGTATTCCTCGGTTTCGGGGGTGTGATGGGCAAAGCCATACAGCTCTTTGGCCCATAGCGGATGTTCCTGCGCACGGTCAAAATCGAAAAGGCCAGTATCAAAAATCGCATCCCCTGCTACCCGGCCGTTGTTGACCTCGATCAAGCGCGCATCGGGGTTCAGCGCGCGGATGATCTTGCGCGCGGCATCCACCCGGTCTGGCCCGGCATCAGCCACTTTGTTCAGCACAATCACGTTGGCAAATTCGATTTGTTCGGTCAGCAGGTTTACAAGGCGGCGGTCGTCCTGATCGCCCAAAGATTGCCCGTGATCGGCCAGAAAATCATGGCTGGAGAAATCTTTCAGCAGATGCAGCGCATCCACTACCGTGACCATCGTGTCCAGCCGCGCCACATCACCCAGACTGTCGCCGTTTTCGTCGGTGAAATCAAAAGTCGCGGCCACCGGCAGCGGCTCTGCTATGCCGGTGGACTCGATCAGCAGATAGTCAAACCGCCCCTCGGTCGCAAGGCGGCGCACTTCGACCAACAAATCGTCGCGCAACGTGCAGCAAATGCAGCCATTGGTCATTTCCACCAGCTTTTCCTGCGTATGGCTCAGGTCGCTGCCTTCGCGGATCAGGTCAGCGTCGATATTGACCTCGGACATATCGTTGACAATCACCGCCACCCGGCGGCCTTCGCGGTTGTTCAGGATGTGGTTAAGCAAAGTGGTTTTGCCCGCGCCAAGAAAGCCGGAAAGAACGGTGACAGGCAGGCGGGTGTCGGCAGATGGCTGGGTCATGGTGGCTCCTATATGTTATAATATAACATATACCGACCCGAAACACCCCGCAACCCAAAAGCAAAGGGCACCGGATTGCTCCGGTGCCCCTGCCCTGCAAATTTCAGATCGCCTTAGCTTTGAGTCATCTTGGCGACTTCGGCGGCGAAATCTTCTTTTTCTTTCTCAATGCCTTCGCCCACACCCATGCGCACAAAGCCCACAACGGTGACGCCGGCATCGCGTGCCGCCTGTTCGACAGTGAGGTCGGGATTGATCACAAAGGCCTGACCCATCAGGGTATTTTCCGACAAAAACCGCTTCATCCGGCCCGGAATGATGTTGTTCTGAATAACTGAATCGGGCTTTGGCTTGGCTGAGGCCGCGTTTTCTTCCATCGCCTTTTGGGTTTGCACTGCCAACTCGCGCGCCACTACTTCCGGATCAAGATCATCCGCAGACAGCGCCAGCGGGTTGGTTGACGCCACATGCATGGCAATCTGGCGCGCAATGCCGTTGTCGGTGCCGTTTACGGCCACCAACACCCCAATCCGGCCCATGCCATCGGCGGCCGAATTGTGGACATACATCGCAACATGATCGCCCTCGACCGACGCCATACGGCGCAGGGTCATGTTTTCGCCGATCACAGCGACGGTTTCTGCGATGGTTACGGCCACCGACACACCATTCATATCGGCCACGCGCAGGGCATCGACATCGGCGCAGCGCAGCGCGGTTTTGGTGATGTTATGCACCAGCGCCTGAAAATCAGCGTTCTTGCCCACGAAATCGGTTTCCGAGTTCACTTCCACCGCCACACCGCGGCGCCCAGACACGGCCACGCCAACAAGTCCTTCGGCAGCAATGCGGTCGGCTTTCTTCGCGGCTTTGGCCAGGCCCTTGGTGCGCAGCCAATCCACGGCCGCTTCGGCGTCGCCATTGGTTTCGACCAATGCCTTTTTGGCATCCATCATGCCTGCGCCCGTCGAATCGCGCAGCTCTTTCACCATTTGTGCGGTGATTGTCATGTCAGTCTCCTGCGAAAACGAGATATCCCGGCCAGCCTTAGGCCCGCCGGGTAACATTGGTGTAAATCGGGTTATGCCCCAACCGCAGCGTCGACCGCGTCAGCCACGGCTTCTTCGACCGGGGCTTCGTCCAAAGCACCCAAGTCAATGCCTGCAGCGCCCATCTGGGCCGACATGCCATCCAGTGCCGCGCGGGCAATCAGATCGCAGTAAAGCGCAATCGCCCGTGCCGCATCGTCATTGCCGGGGATCACATAGCCCACGCCCTTGGGCGAGTTGTTGGTATCGACGATGCCCACAACCGGAATGCCCAGCTTTTGCGCCTCAAGAATCGCCAGATCTTCTTTGCCAACGTCGATGATAAAGATCAGATCGGGGGTGCCGCCCATTTCGCGGATGCCGCCAAGCGATGCCTGCAGTTTGCCCTGATCGCGTTCCATGCCAAGACGTTCTTTCTTGGTCAGGCCTTCGCCGCCTTGCGACAGCACTTCGTCGATTTGCTTCAGTCGCTGGATCGACTTGGACACGGTCTGCCAGTTGGTCAGCGTGCCGCCCAGCCAACGGTGGTTCATATAGAACTGCGCGCAACGCTCGGCCGCTTCGGCAATCGGCTTTTGCGCCTGACGCTTGGTGCCGACGAACAAGATGCGGCCGCCCTTGGCAACCGTGTCGCGCACGGCTTTCAAGGCTGCGTCCAGCAAAGGCACGGTTTGCGTCAGATCAAGGATATGGATGCCATTGCGATCGCCGTAGATATATTCCCCCATCTTGGGGTTCCAACGGGCAGTCTGGTGGCCGTAATGCACGCCTGCTTCAAGCAATTGGCGCATGGTAAACTCTGGAAGAGCCATGGTCGTTTTCCTTTCCGGTTTCAATCCTCGGCCAAGCCACTCATCCCCGTGTGCGGGAACAACCGGAGGACGCGGCAGGATTTCTCCCCGCTTTGCCCAAAGCTTCGCCTGTGAAGTGGGGCGCGTATAGGTCATGTGTAAAGGGTATGCAAGGGATCAGTCACACTGCAATCATCCGGCAAACGGGCGCTACCGTGCGCGCGCCGCACCGCCAGCCCGTCGCGTGTTCGGGCGGGGGGGGTCAAATCGCCGGCGGGTGCGGGTGTGCGTGCCGGATGGCTGCCATCACGGGCGTTTCAGGGCACATGCAGGCACCTGCGCCCGATCGCCGAAAGATGCCGCAAATCGGTGCCACAGCAGCCGCCCACCACCCGCAATCCCGGCAGCAACGGCAAAAGCTGTTCATAATCCCGCGCCAGTTCAGCGATGTTTCCGGCATCCAGTTCCGCGGCCTCGTCCAGTTCGGCATGGCTAAGGCGCGATGCGTTGGCACGGACAGATCCGATCCGGTGCACCCAATCCCCGGACAAGACGCCCCGAAAATGATCGGGATGCGCGCAGTTGATGCCATACCAAAGCGGCGCGCCCTGTGTCGCCTCATCGGTGCGACGGATCGCTTCTTGCAAGGTCATCCCCGAGATAAGCCGCCCGTCGGTTTCCACCGTGAAGGACAGGGTAACCGGCTGGTCAACCGCCTGCGCGGCTTGGGCGATGCCAATCGCTTCATCAGGCGATGACAGGGTCATGGCGCTGATCAGATCGACGCCCGCCGCTGCAAGCACCTTGATCTGACGGCGGTGATAGGTTTCGGCGGCCTTTGCGGACAAAATCTGGTCCGGCGCATAGGCATCGCCGTGCGGCCCGATCACCCCGTTGATCAACACACGTTGACCATTTCCTTGGCGGTCTGCCTGCAGGCGTTTTGCATAGGCAACGGCGGTTCGGTTGACCTGATCCATTTTGGCTGCCGTCAGCCCCATGACTTTGCCCCAGCCCGCGCTGGCCCGCCATGTAACCGTATCCAGCACAAATCCGGCCTTCAGCGTTTTGGCTTCGTCGAGATACGAGGTGTAGTAACGCTGCAAAGCGTCCTGGCCCGCCGCAGTGTTCAACAAGGTGAAGGACGCAAAATGTGGCAGATCAAGGCCTTCCAGAAAGATCATGGCCGTTTCCAGACCACCATCCGTAAGCCAAAGCCCCGTGCCGAACCGATCGTGCAAGTTTTGTGTTCTGATTTGCATTTCATGCCCTCATCGACGGACCCGGATGAAAAAAGCTGTGACGCTGACACCTTGAAAAGCACGTGCCGATCAGGCGTAAGAACGCCCGGCAAACATTTTGCACCCGCCCTGTCTGAAAGGGGGGCAGCCGACGGTATCTGATGGCCCTAAGGATACCACAGTTGCAAACGCAAACAATAAAAATCCCGAAAGCTGGCTTTGCACCTTGGCAAAATAATTTATTTACAATGGTTTAAGTTATTTGACACAAAGCTGCCGCACAGCATATGCGCCCGCAGAACCGGTCCATCAAAACGGAAAGTCCAAACCTTCGACGATCATCACATCATAATCGGCGATCTGGTCATACACCAGCAAAGCGGCCTGCTGCGACACGCTGGCAAATGCGTCCATGGCGACGGCGTATGAGGAAAACTTGACCACAACCAGTCTGGGCTTTGGATTGCCCGCCGCCACAAATCCGTCAGAGGTTCGGATGATCAGATCGCCCCCCCCGCTGTCGATGGCGTCGATTGCCATTTCCAGATACCGCTCATAACGCAGCAGATCATGGATGCGCACGTTGATGATCCAGTAGCCCGGCGCGACAACTCCCGTGGGGTTTGGATCGGTGCGGGTAAAGCTGTGCTTGTTGACGTCGTTCATTGTTGGCAAATTCCTTGTGGTGCTGCGGCGGCCCAGGCGTCACTTAGGCGTCAATTGCAACCAGAGCCAAGCGTAGATCGCCCTTGGGTTGCTTTCAAGACAGGTTGCTCTTGCGCTTGGGTTACGTCACAAGACGCAGATGCAACCCGACATCCTATGTATCGGTTCCGTTTTGTGGGACATTATTGGCCGTGCCGCTGCGTCGATGCGGCTGGGATCGGATGTGCCGGGGCGCATTACCCGGCTGCCGGGGGGGGTTGCGTTCAACATCGCGATGACGCTGGCGCGGTTTGGCTTGCGGCCTGCGGTTTTAACCACCATCGGGCGCGATGCCGAAGGCGATGCGCTGATTGCGGCCTGCGCACGGCTGGGGGTGGGCACCGATTATGCGTATCGGTCCGATGACCTGCCGACCGACCGCTATATGGCGATTGAAGGTGCGAATGGGTTGATCGCCGCGGTGGCGGATGCGTTTTCGCTGGAGGCGTCGGGCGACAAGATTTTGCGCGCGCTGGCGGATGGCCGGTTGGGCAGTGCGGCAGCCCCTTGGGACGGCATGATCGCGCTGGACGGCAATCTGACGCAAAGTCTTTTGGATCAGATCGCGGTCTCGCCGCTGTTTGCGCGCGCAGATCTGCGGGCAGCCCCCGCCAGCCCCGGCAAGGCCGAGCGGTTGATGCCGCTGATCGTGCAAGGCCGCGCCACGCTGTATGTCAATCTGGAAGAGGCCAATATCCTGACCCAAGGCACCGCGCTGACCGCGGCGGATGGGGCGGCGGCGCTGCTGGCGCGCGGGGCGTTCCGGGTTTTGGTCACCCATGGCGGCCATCCCTGCGCCGATGGCAACCGTGACGGCATAATCACCGCCGCGCCGCCGCCGGTGTTGGTGGCGCGTGTAACCGGGGCGGGCGATACGTTCATGGCGGCGCATATCGTGGCGGAACGTAACGGGGCCACCCGCGACGCGGCCCTGTCGGCCGCCCTTGCCGCCGCCGCGCAATATGTCTCCGGAGACCATGGCCCATGACATCTACCCTGCCCCTGCCCCTGATCTACGCCCCCGAAGTGGCCGCCGCCCGCGCCGCAGGCCGCCCGGTTGTGGCGCTGGAATCCACCATCATCACCCATGGCATGCCGTTTCCGCAAAACGTGCAGACCGCCCGGTTGGTCGAGACCGAGATTCGCCGCCATGGCGCGGTGCCAGCCACCATTGCGGTGATGGCGGGCCAGATCCACATCGGGCTGACGGACGCTGAACTGGACGCTTTGGGTCAGGCGACAGATGTGATGAAACTGTCGCGCGCTGATCTCGCGGCTTGCCTCGCCCTGCGGCGCACCGGGGCCACCACCGTGGCCGCCACGATGATTTGTGCCGAACTTGCGGGCATTGCGGTGTTCGCGACCGGCGGCATTGGCGGCGTGCATCGCGGGGCCGAGACCAGCTTTGATATCTCGGCGGATTTGTATGAGCTGGGCCAGACGGCGGTAACCGTGGTGGCTGCGGGTGCCAAGGCGATTCTGGATTTGCCCAAAACGCTGGAAGTGCTGGAAAGTCTGGGCGTGCCGGTGATCGCTTTTGGTCAGGATGCGTTCCCGGCGTTCTGGTCGCGCGATTCCGGGTTGCGCGCGCCGTTGCGGATGGACAGTGCCGCCGACATCGCCGCAAGTCATCTGATGCGCGCACGGCTGGGCATCACGGGCGGGCAGTTGGTGGCCAATCCGATCCCCGCGGGCGACGAGATTGCCCGCGCGGTGATTGATCCGGTGATCAAGGCCGCCCTTGGCGACGCCGCTGCCGCCGGGATTGCCGCCAAAGCGGTGACGCCCTTCTTGTTGCAGCGCCTGTTTGAGTTGACGAACGGTCAGTCCCTGCAGGCCAATATCGCGCTTGTGTTGAACAACGCCCGGCTGGGGGCGGCAATTGCGTGCGAATTAGCCGCATTTGGCCCGTCGCGGCCATTGTGATCGGGCGTGTGACTTTCTAAGTTACGGCTGCATTGCAGGAGCCCCCATGCCCGACCTGATCCCCCCGCCCCGCCGGTCGCTGTTTGCGGCGTTTCGGGCGTCTTTCCTGACCGGTCTGGTCGTGGTGCTGCCGGTGGGTCTGACGATCTATGTGGTCTGGGGCGTGGTCGGCTGGATTGATGGCTGGATTTTGCCGCTGATCCCGGCGCAGTGGCAGCCCGAGGCGCTGATGCACCGCCTGTTTGGCCCCGAGGCGAATTTTCCGGTGCGCGGGCTGGGTGTGCTGGTGTTTTTGGTGGTCACCGCGGCGATTGGCTGGGTGGCGCGCGGGCTGATCGGGCGGTCGTTGATCCGGCGCGCCGAAGGTCTGGTTGACCGCATGCCCGTGGTCCGCTCGGTCTATTCCGGGGTCAAGCAGATTACCGAGACGTTCTTTGCCAAGGCCGAGAAAAGTTTTGAGAAAACCTGCCTTGTGCAATTCCCGCGCGACGGCGTTTGGGCGGTGGGCTTTGTCGCCTCGGCGCCCAAAGGCGAGATTGCCGAACGCCTGCCACAAGGCGATGAGATGATCGCGGTGTTCGTGGCGCTGACACCGCTGACATCGGGGATGCTGCTATACGTGCCCGCCCGCGAAGTGATCTATCTGGAGATGAAGGCGGATGAGGCGGTCAAGCTGATCGTGTCGGCGGGTCTGGTCTATCCGGTCAGCCGCGACGCGATGGTCGAAGCGGTGGGCAAGTAAAAGGCCGGCCGCGCGGGCATAGTCAGCCACAGATTTACGCTAAAGTGCCGTCCAGCCGCCATCGACCGAAATCGTGGTGCCGGTGACCTGATCGGCATGCGGGCTGCACAGATAGACCGCGGTGCCGCCGATCTGATCTGCCGTGGCGAACTGACGCGACGGCTGGCGTTGCAGCATGACCTCGCGGATCACCGTTTCGCGGTCCATGCCATGCGCGCGCATCTGATCGGGAATTTGTGCCTCGACCAAGGGCGTCAGCACATAGCCGGGGCAGATGGCGTTGCAGGTGATGCCTTGGCCCGCGCATTCCAGTGCGGTGGTTTTCGACAATCCAACCAAGCCATGCTTGGCCGCGATATAGGCCGATTTGAACGGGCTGGCGGTAAGGCCGTGCGCCGAGGCCACGTTCACAATGCGGCCCCAGCCATCCGCGCGCATCAGCGGCAGCGCGGCGGCGGTGGTGTGAAACGCCGATGACAGATTGATCGCCAGAATAAGGTTCCATTTATCGGTCGGAAAATCTTCAATCGGGGCGACAAACTGAATGCCCGCATTGTTGACCAGAATATCGCAGCGCCCCGCAGCGGCAATCAGCGCCCGCGCCGCCGCAGGATCAGACATATCGGCAGCAATATAGCGGGCTTGCACGCCGTGGCGGGCGGCAATGTCGCGGGCGACGCTGTGATCGGCGACCGTGTCCGAAAAGCTGTTGATCACCACATCGGCCCCGGCGCGGGCCAGTGCCTCGGCGATCCCCAGACCGATGCCGGAAGTCGATCCGGTGATCACCGCAGATTTGCCCTTTAGCATCGCAGCCTCCTATCGGCAGACCCGCAAGCCTGCGCCGTTAAAACAAAAAAACGCCGGCACGAAGCCGGCGTTAAGTTATTGAGGCAGGTTTCATACAGGCAAGAAACCTATCGAGCAGTAGGCATCTTATAGCCCCGTTACCGGCGCTCTCCAAGTTAAAAGTTTGAAATGTCGTCAAAGCCGCTTTAGGTTCGCCTCAACCAATCGCCGCCCGTAAAGGATTATCACAGCTATGAGACAGGTTTTATTCGCCAGACTGGCCATGATCGGGGCGGCCGCAACCCTTGTGGCCATGGCCCAACTGGCCCATGCCGAGCCGCGCCACGCCATCGCTATGTATGGCGATCCCGCCCTTCCACCCGATTTTGTGTCGCTGCCCCATGCCAATGCCGACGCCCCAGCGGGTGGCAAGATCATCTTCGGCGAATCGGGAGGTTACGATTCGCTGAATCCGTTCATCGTCAAAGGGGCAACACCTGCCGGGATTTCTTTGCTGACCGTCGAGACTTTGCTGGGCCGGTCATACGACGAAGCTTTCAGCCTTTACGGGGTGTTGGCCGAATCGGTTGATACCGACGAGGCGCGGTCTTTCGTGGAATTCACCCTGCGGACGGGGGCTGCGTTTTCCGATGGCAGCCCGGTGACACCCGAAGACGTGTTGTGGTCGTTTGAAAAGTTGGGCACCGAAGGCAGCCCGCGCTATGCCGCTGCGTGGAAAAAGATCGCCAAATCGGAAAAAGTCGGAGACCGCGGCGTGCGGTTCACCTTTACCGAGTTGGACCGCGAATTGCCCCTTCTGCTGGGCCTGCGCCCGATCCTGAAAAAGGCGCAATGGGAGGGCAAGGATTTCACCGCCACCACGCTTGAAGCCCCGATCGGGTCTGGCCCCTATGTGGTGGGCGCGTTCGAGCCGGGCAAGTTTATCAGCTTTGTCAAAAACCCGAACTGGTGGGCCAAGGATCTGCCGTTCTACAACGGCCAGCACAACTTTGACGAAGTGCGCTATGAGTATTTCGGCGACGGCGGCATCGTGTTTGAGGCGTTCAAAGCCGGCGAGATCAGCACCTACCGCGAAGCCAACCCCGCCAAATGGGCGACGAACTATGATTTTCCGACCGTTGCTGCGGGCGATGTAGTGAAATCGGAAATACCGCATGGGCGGCCCTCGGGCATCGAAGGCTTTGTGTTCAACACCCGCAAGCCGCTGTTCGCCGATTGGCGGGTGCGGCAGGCCCTGATCGAGGCCTTCAACTTTGAGTTGGTCAACCAGACCCTGAACGCCGGTGCCGTGCCGCGGATTGCGTCGTATTATTCCAACTCGGAATTGGGCGCGCCTGCGGGGGTGGCTGCAAGCGGTCGGGTGGCCGAATTGCTGGCGCCCTACAAAGACGCGCTGTTGCCCGGCGCGCTTGACGGCTATGCGCTGCCGGTGTCGGACGGCTCTGAGGCCAACCGCGACAACATCCGCTCTGCCACGGCCTTGCTGGAGCAGGCGGGCTGGCAGGTGAAAGACGGCGTTTTGCAAGATGCAGCCGGCACGGCTTTTGCGTTCGAGATCTTGTTGGTCAACGGCGCGGATGACAATATCGCCGCCGCCAATATCTATGTCGAAGCGTTGAAACGGCTGGGCATCGCCGCCACCGTCACAACGGTGGATTCGGCGCAATACAAAGAACGCACCACCGCCTATGACTTCGATATGACCCATTATATCCGGTCCTTGTCGCTGTCGCCGGGCAATGAGCAAACCTTGTATTGGGGTGCTGGCGGCATCACCGAGCCGGGCACCCGCAACTGGATGGGGATGAATTCCCCCGCCGCCGAGGCGATGATCAAAACCATGGTGTCGTCGAAGGATCGCACCGAATTTGTGGCCGCCACCCAAGCGCTTGACCGGATATTGATCACCGGGCGCTATGTGGTGCCGTTTTCCTATTCGTCGGTGTCGCGGCTGGCCCATATCAAACAGCTGCAATTTCCCGCCAAACTGCCGATCTATGGCGATTGGCTGGGCTTTCAGCCCGAAGTCTGGTGGTATCAGGAGTAGATGATGCGCAAACTGATGCTGATGGCGGTCCTGTGCGGACTTGCGGGCTGTGCGACGGTTGATGGTTTGGGCCGCGATATCTCGGGCGGCGCAAACCGGGTGTCGAACATGATCAACTGATCGCAGTTGCGGATCAGGACGGCCTTGTCGCCAAATTACGGGGGGCGCGGGTTTGCATATCCGCGCGCCCTGCCCTTTGGCAGTGTGCAGCGGCGTGGCCCCTTCTGCGCAATCCTGCGGCGCAATCGCGCTTGACCCTGCCCGCCTGACGCGCCAACAAGCGGGCGAACCAGCAGCCGCCGCGGAACCTGTGCGATGATCCGACTTGATATCTTTTCTGACCCGGTCTGTCCGTGGTGCATGATTGGCAAAGCCAATCTTGACCGCGCTTTGGCGGCCCACCCCGATCATCCCTTTGCCATCGAATGGCACCCGTTTCAGTTAAACCCGGATATGCCGCCCGAAGGGGCTGCCCGCGCCGCCTATCTTGAGGCGAAATTTGGCAGCCGTGAAAAAGTGGTGCAGATCCACGTCATGCTTGAAAAAGCCGCGCAAAAGGCCGGGGTGGCGTTTGATTTTGGCGCCATCAGCCGCATTCCAAACACCTTGAACGCGCACCGGGTGATCCATTGGGCCGGGCTGGAAGGGCGGCAAACCGCGATGGTTTCGGCGCTGTTCCGGGCCTATTGGCGCGAGGGCCGCGATATTGGCGACGCAGGCGTTCTGGCCGCATTGGCAGGCGAAGTTGGCATGAACGAAGTCCAGATCGCGCGGCTGTTGGCCAGCGACGCCGACGCGGATGACATCGCCGCCCGCGATCTGGATGCGCGCCGCAAAGGGGTGACGGCGGTGCCGACCTTTCTGATTGCCCAAGCCTATGTGGTGTCGGGCGCGCAACCGCCCGAGGTTTGGGGCCAGGTGATCGACGAGTTGGTGGCCAAAACCGCAGCCCCCGACGCATAGACCACCCGCCCGCCCGACTTCCAGCCCGCCCGATGACTGCCCGCCCGACTGCCCGACTGCCCGCCCGACTGCCCGCCCGACTGCCCGACAACTGCGGCGCCTCTTTTCCCTGTGTGCTGTTCCCCGCAATGTGTTTGCCGCGAAAGACCCTGATCCGATGACCCCGACCAAACCGCTGTCGCAAGGCGAATTTGTTGCCCTGATCGCCGCCCTGTTCGCCACCATCGCCATATCCATCGACGCGATGCTGCCTGCCTTGCCGGAAATTGCCGCCACCCTGTCGCCCGACGCGCCCAACCGCGCGCAACTGGTGGTGACCAGTTTTGTGTTTGGCATGGGGTTTGGCACGCTGTTTGCCGGGCCACTTTCGGATGCTTTTGGCCGCAAGCCGGTGATCATGTTCAGCGCCGGGCTGTATGTCATCGCCGCAATTGCCTGCTATCTGGCCCCCAGCCTGCATACCCTGCTGATCGCGCGGGTGGTGATGGGCATCGGGGCGGCGGGGCCGCGCACGGTTGCCATCGCGATGGTGCGCGATCTGTTTTCGGGGCGCGAAATGGCGCGGATCATGTCATTTGTGATGATGGTGTTTACCCTGATCCCGGCAGTGGCACCGCTGATGGGGCAAGGCATCATCGCGCTGGCGGGGTGGAAGGCGATTTTTCTGGTCTATGTCGGCTTTGCGGCTGTGACGATGGCGTGGCTGTCGTTGCGCCAGCCCGAAACGCTGGCGGTCGCGGCGCGCAGGCCTTTGACGGCGGCGCTGCTGGCGGCTGCGGTGCGCGAGCTGTTTTCGCACCGCATCGTTCTGGTGTCGCTGGTGGCGCAAGCCCTGACGCTGGCATCGTTGTTTGCCACCCTGTCGTCGATGCAGGGCATATTCGAGACCCGGTTTGACCGCGCTGACAGCTTTCCGTTGTGGTTTGGCTTTATCGCGCTGATTTCCATGGGCGGCTCGGTGATCAATGCGCGAGTGGTGGTGCAACGCGGCATGCGGCGGGTGTTGACCACCACCTACGCGGCGGTGCTGGCGCTGACGATTGCGTTGCTGGCGCTGATCTGGGGCGGTTTCATGCCCGAGCCGCTGGCCTTTGCGGCGCATCTGATCTGGAGCATTGCGCTGTTTGCGATGATGGGCCTGTCGATGGGCAATCTGAATGCGCTGGCGATGGAACCTGTCGGCCATATCGCCGGGCTGGCCTCATCGGTGATCTCGGCGATTGCGACGGTCGGGTCGGTGGTGCTGGCGGTGCCGGTGGGTCAGGCGTTCGACGGCACAGCCCTGCCGTTGATGTTGGGGGTGGCGGTGTTTATCGGGCTGGCCCTGCTGTCGATGCGGTTTGCCGGGCGGCGATAAAAGGGGGTTTCACACCCCCAAGCGGCAATTGAGCAGTCAATTGCCGCTCCCCCCGTGGGATATTTTTGAACAGATGAAGCGCAAATTTTATATAGATTTTAGGGATTTAGGCCGTTTTCGTCTTTGGGCGCACGATTTTTTCGGCCAGATCGCGCGCGATGTTGAACGCGCCCTTGATGCGGTCAGACTCGGACTTCATCTCGCCCATCAGCACGATCTTGTTGCCCACCACGCGCGCCGCCGGGCCTTGGGCGCGGATGAATTCCACCAGCCCCGCCGGATTGGCGAATTTGTCGTTGTGAAACTGCACCGTGGCCCCTTTGACGCCGGCATCAATGCGCGCGATGCCCGCGCGTTTGCACATCGACTTGATCCGCACGATCAACATCAGCGTGTTCACCTCGCGCGGCAGCGGGCCAAAGCGGTCGATCAATTCGGCGGCAAAGCCTTCAAGTTCGACTTTGGTGGCAAGACCCGACAGGCGGCGATAGAGGCCCAGCCGGATATCAAGATCGGGGATATAGGCATCAGGGATCATCACCGGCACGCCCAGATTGATCTGCGGCGACCATTGATCATCCATCGCGGTCAGGCCCTGCAATTCGCCCGATTTGATCTTGGCAATCGTGTCTTCCAACATGGCTTGATACAGCTCATA